>NZ_JAWVZL010000003.1:0-93012 GCF_033722195.1 Marinobacter sp. | reverse complement strand
TTGCAGCCGGCTACTCCCGGCCTCGACCCTGTTCTGGAAGTCCATGGCCGTTACTGGCTGCAGGCGCGGCTTAGCCGATCATTGATGGCCCGCCAGGGCTCGGTGGCAGGTGGCAGTTCCACCAGGATGCGCGTCAGACCGGCCTGGTCCAGGGTATGCAGGGCGGTATAGAGCATGCGGGCATAGGCCTCGGGGTCGGCCCCGAGCTGGATGGCTTCGGCAACCGTTGATTCCGGCGGAGCATGTTGGAACCAGACTGCGCCCAGCCGTTCTGCAGGGCTGGCCAGTTGCTGCAATGCCTTGGGAAAATCCTTGCCGGCCACGCCGACCGTTGGCGTTGTCGGCTGGTAGTGGCGCTTGACGTTGCCCGGTACCGCCTGCTGGGAGGGCACCTGGGCCAGCAGCGGTATGCCCAGGACTTGCTCCAGTTCGGCCTGGCCGATCAGACCAGGGCGGGCGATGGCCGGTTGTTCGCCGGTCAGGTCGAGGATGGTTGACTCAATGCCAACCGAGCACTCACCGCCATCGAGAATCGCGTCGATTCTACCCCGCAGGCCGCGGGCCACATGGTCGGCCGTCGTGGGGCTTATCCTGCCATAGGGGTTGGCGGAGGGGGCGACCAGCTCCACCCCGGCGGCGCGAATGGTGGCCAGGGCCACCGGATGAGCCGGCATCCTGAGCGCCACACCGGGCTGGCCGCCGGTCACCAGGTCGCTGACGCCCGCCCGTTTGGGCAGCAGCAGCGTGAGCGGGCCCGGCCAGTATCGATCCATCAATTGCCGGGCAATACGGGGCGCGGTAGCGGCCCACTGGGTAACGCGATCAGGGTCGGCCAGGTGCACGATCAGTGGGTGGCCGATGGGTCGCTGCTTGGCCTCGAAAACCTTTCGCGCCGCAGCATCGTCGCAGGCGTTGGCGGCCAGGCCGTAGACCGTTTCGGTGGGAATGGCCACCAGGCCGCCCTGGCGAAGCAGGTCCGCCGCCTGTTCAATGGCGCCGGCCTGTGCGGCATCGAGTTCAATGGTGGTTAGCATGGTTTGGCCACGGTCGTCAGGGTGGGGTTCCGGTCGGTTCCGGCCCCGGAAAAGGTTGTTTATGCTAGACGAAAAGGGCACTGAACAAAACCGGTCAGACAGACCGGCCCTGCCGAGTCCTCTTGCCGGCTACTGGTCCGCCAGGATCCAGCGGGCCGCCTTCTCCGCGATCATCAGCGTCGGCGAGTTGGTATTGCCGCTGGTGATGGTGGGCATGACGCTGGCATCCACCACCCGCAGACCGCTTACGCCTCTCACCCGCAAATGGGGGTCCACCACTGCCAGCTCATCGTCGGCGCGACCCATGCGGTTGGTGCCCACCGGATGGAAGATGGTGGTGCCGATGTCACCCGCCAGTCTGGTGAGCTCCTCGTCGGTCAGGTATTGCAGGCCGGGCTTGTACTCTTCCGGCTGGTATGCGGCGAATGCCGGCTGGGCGGCAATGCGCCGGGTCACCCGCAGCGAGTCGGCAGCCACTTTGCGGTCTTCCGGACTGCTGAGGTAATTGGGTGCGATGGCCGGTGCCTGTTTCGGGTCCCGGCTGCGGATACGCACCGTGCCGCGACTGGTGGGGTTCAGGTTGCAGACGCTGGCGGTGATGGCCGGGAAGTCATGCAGGGGCTGGCCGAAGGCGTCCAGGCTCAGGGGCTGGACATGGTACTCGATGTTGGCGTGCTCGAATTCGTCCGAGCTGCGGGTGAACAGGCAAAGCTGGGAGGGGGCCATGCTCATCGGGCCAGAGCGGGTGAGCAAATACGCCAGGCCGATGCGGGCCTTGCCGAGCAGGGAATGGGTCATGGTATTGAGGGTGGTGGCGCCCTTTACCTTGTAGACGGAGCGTATCTGCAGGTGGTCCTGCAGGTTTTCGCCCACCCCGGGCAGGTCTCGCACCAGATCAATGCCGTGCTCCCGCAGCAGCCCTGCCGGCCCGATGCCGGACAGCTGCAGCAGTTGCGGCGAACCAATCGCGCCGGCGGACAGGATGACCTCCCGCTCCGCGCTGGCCAGGGTTTCTCCCTGACCGGGTCTTTCCACCCTCACGCCGGTGCAGCGGGGCACGGAGCCGCCGGTGTCGAAGGCCAGACCGAGCACGTGGGTGGAGTGCCAGAGAGTGAGGTTGGGCCGTTTTGCGACGCCACGGAGGAATGCCTTGGAAGTATTCCAGCGCCAGCCCGAGCGCTGGTTGACCTCGAAGTAGTCCACGCCCTCGTTGTCGCCCCGGTTGAAGTCACGGGTGCGGGGAATACCGGCTTCGACGCAGGCGGTGGCGAAGTCCTCCAGCACTTTCCATTTCAGGCGCTGACGCTCGACCCGCCATTCGCCACCGTGGCCGTGGTACTTGTGGTGGTCCGGGTCAGCGTCACCGTTGTCGTCGAGCCGGTAATGGTCCTCATGGCGCATGAAATCCGGCAGGCAGTTGGCCCAGGTCCAGGCGTCTTCGCCGGTGACCTCGGCCCAGTGATCGTAGTCACGGGCCTGGCCGCGAATATAGAGCATGCCGTTGATGCTGGAGCAGCCGCCCAGGGTCTTGCCACGGGGGTAGATCAGTGAGCGGCCATTCAGGCCGGGGTCCGGCTCGGTGCGAAAACGCCAGTCGGTACGGGGGTTATCGATGCAGTAGAGATAGCCCACCGGTATGTGGATCCAGTGGTAGTTGTCCCGGCCACCGGCCTCGATCAGCAGCACCCGGTTGGCCGGGTCCGCGCTCAGGCGATTGGCCAGCAGGCAGCCGGCGGTACCGGCGCCCACGATGATGTAGTCAAACTGCGGTTGAGTCATTGTTATTGTTCCTGAGCCATGTCGCCCGGACAGCTTAGTTCATCGGCAGGGTAGTGGGGAGACCGACCATGGTTGGTCTGGCCAATCTCAAGCAGGACCCGGAGGTCCAGCGCCGCGGCTATGCCAGGCGGATACGGTAGCGGGTCACACCGGCGTTCTCTTCCCGGATCCATTCGATCCGGTGACCGGTGATTTCGCACAGGGCCTGCAGGTCCTTGCGGCCACTGGGGTCGTCCGCGAGGAATTCCACCCGGGTGCCGCTGGGCAAATGCTGAGTGCGTTTTTTGAAGCGCAGGATGGGAAGGGGGCACACCAGACCGACGGCGTCGATCTGGTGCACTTCGGGCTGATCACTCAAGCCGGACGCTCTCGCTGCTGGTCTGTTCGACCGAGGACCAGCCGAACTGATTCAGGGCGACCGGCGCTATAGCGGCAATCACCAGGGCTGCGACAAACGCGGAAATCATGACCTTCATGATGATCCTCCTTTACCCTGTTTGGCCTGGACTTCCTCCACCCACAGGTCGTGGTGCTGGCGGGCCCACTCCAGGTCCACCTGGCCATTACCCATGGCGTCGAATGCACCCTCCATACCCACCGAACCGATGTAGATATGGGCGATGATGGCCACCATCATCACGAAGGCCACGATGGAGTGCCAGATATTGGCGTACTGCATCTCCTCATGGGGCGCCAGATCGGTGGGAAAGCTGGTTCCGAGAATGCTGTTGATGACGCCGAAGGTGTCGGCAAACATCGGCAGGTGGAAGGGGAACAGCAGCGACAGCCCGGACAGGGACACGGAGAAGCCCAGAATCATCACCGTCCAGAAGATGATCTTCTGGCCGGCGTTGAACTTCTTGGCGGATGGATGGCCCTTGGTGAAGATACCACCGCCTGCCTTGATCCACTGCCAGTCCAGCTTGTTGGGGATGTTGTGGGCCACCCACATGACGAACGTCATCACCAGCCCCAGCATGAAGGCCCAGGCAACGTTGTTGTGGATCCACTTGGAACCGGCCGCCATGGTGGCGAAGGCCTCGGGTCCCATCACCGGAATCAGGAAGCTGCGTCCCATGAGGGTGATCAGACCGGTCAGGCCAAGGGCGATGAAGGAGCCCGCCAGCAGCCAGTGGCCAAAACGCTCGATGGCCTTGAAGCGTTCGATGGTGGTTCCCGCAGGGCCCCCCTCAATCCGGATCTTGCCGCGAAGGAAGTAGAACAGTGCCAGCAGCGCAATGATGCCCAGGATGGCGCCGCCGCCATAATTGATCATCGGCCCTTCCCGCAGCTTGTACCAGGGCATGCCGCCGTCCTGGATCAGGACATCGACCGCAGGGCCTCGGACCTGTGTCGTGGGATTGATTTCGTCATAGCGGATGGCGCGCCAGGTGTCGGAAGCGGAGACCCCGCCCTGGGCTCCCAGATGTTCGGTGATCGGCGCCGCATTGGCGGGATCGCCCAGGTTTTCCGACCGGAAAGAATCGTCGACCTTCATCTGCTCCTGACGACGCAGGATGTCTTCCAGGGTCTGGGCGCCCCCGGTGGCCGCACGCTCACCCTCCGGAGCATCTTGTGCCCAGGCAGGGTTGAATACCAGCGCTGCCAGCAAAAGGCTGGCGGCGCCAAACATTTTTATAGTCATGAAAGCACTCCAACGGAATCAACAAGAAGCGTTTGTTGCCACGATGAATTCCGGGGCCCGAAGGCCCCGGAACAACCGGGCCGGCTTACGCGCCCTTCTTCTCGTAGGCTGTGCCCCATCCCCAGGCGCCGGAACCGAAACCACGGTTCACCACGCGCTGGCGATAGATGTCCGCCACCTCGTCGCCGTCACCGGCCAACAGGGCTTTGGTGGAGCACATTTCCGCACAGATCGGCAGTTTGCCCTCCGCAATACGGTTGCGGCCGTATTTCTGGAACTCGACCGTGGAATTGTCTTCCTCAGGGCCGCCTGCACAGAAAGTGCATTTGTCCATCTTGCCCCGGCTGCCGAAGTTGCCCGCTTGCGGGAACTGGGGCGCGCCGAAGGGGCAGGCATAGAAGCAATAGCCACAACCGATACACAGATCCTTGGAGTGCAACACCACGCCGTCCTCGGTCTGGTAGAAGCAGTCCACCGGGCAGACGGCCATACAGGGCGCGTCTGAACAGTGCATGCAGGCTACCGAGATCGAACGCTCGCCTGGCTTGCCATCTTCGATGGTCACCACGCGGCGACGGTTGATGCCCCAGGGGACTTCATGCTCATTCTTACAGGCCGTTACGCAGGCATTACATTCGATGCAGCGCTCGGCGTCGCAAAGGAATTTTGCTCGTGCTTGTCCTTCAAGTGCCATGGTCTACACCTCTTGTTATGCCGGCTGGATCGAACACAGGGTGCACTTGGTCTCTTGCATCTGCGTGACCGAGTCATACCCGTATGTTTGAACGGTATTGGTGGATTCGCCCAGAACAATCGGATCGGCGCCCTTGGGGTACTTGTCCCGCAGGGATTTGCCTTCCAGATGTCCGCCGAAGTGGAACGGCATGAAAGCGACACCTTCGCCAACACGTTCCGTTACCATTGCTTTGACCCTGATGCGGCCGCCCTCAGGCCCTGACACCCAGACGTCGTTGCCGTCACGGATGTTCAGGTTGTTGGCGTCTCTCGGGTTCACCTCGATGAACATGTCCTGCTGCAACTCCGCCAGCCAGGGGTTCGACCGTGTCTCGTCACCACCACCTTCGTACTCCACCAGACGGCCGGAGGTGAGGATGATGGGGAACTCCTTGCTGAAGTCCTTCTTCTGGATGGACTCATACAGGGTCGGCACCCGCCAGAAGGTCTTGTCCTCGTAGGTTGGATAGTCCTCCACCAGGTCTCGCCGGTTGGTGTACAGCGGTTCGCGGTGCAGCGGGATCGGGTCCGGGAAGTTCCAGACAACGACCCGGGCCTTGGCGTTGCCAAACGGCGCGCACTCGTGCTTGATGGCTACCCGCTGGATACCGCCTGAGAGGTCGGTTTTCCAGTTGGTCTCGGCACCAGCCACGGCATCAATAGCGGCTCGCTCGTCGGCGGTCAGGTCCTTGTCCCAGCCCAGGTCCATCAGCATCTGCATGGTGAACTCGGGGTAGCCGTCCTTGATCTCGGAGTTCTTCGAGTAGACGCCCTCCGCCAACAGGTTCTCACCGTTACGCTCGACACCGAAGCGGGCGCGGAAGGTGAGGCCGCCCTGGGATACCGGCAACGACATGTCGTACAGGTTCGCGGTTCCGGGGTGGTTCATCTCCGGGTTGCCCCAGCAGGGCCACGGCAGACCGTAGTAGTCGCCATCGCAGGGTCCACCCACGGCACGCAGGGTGGTCTTGTCGAAGTGATGCTGGTACTGCATGTGCTTCTTGAGGCGCTCCGGGGACTGGCCGGTGTAGCCGATGGTCCACATGCCACGGTTGTACTCCCGGGTGATGTCCTCGATCACCGGCTCATCGCCTTCAATGGCAATGTTGCGGAACATGCGATCGGTGAAACCGAACTTGTCCGCAAACAGCTTCATGATCTCGTGATCCACCTTGGAGTCGAACAGCGGCTCGATGACCTTTTCACGCCACTGCAGCGAACGGTTCGAGGCGGTCACTGAACCGCTGGTCTCGAACTGGGTGGTCGCCGGCAGCAGGTAGGCGCCATCCTTGCGATCGTGCAGCACCGCTGAAACGGTGGGGAAGGGATCCACCACGACCAGCAGGTCGAGCTTCTCCATGGCTTCCTTCATTTCCAGCATACGGGTCTGGGAGTTGGGGGCGTGGCCCCACAGCACCATGGCCCGGGTGTTGTCCGGCTGCTCCAGGTTCTCCTTGGCCTCGAGGACACCGTCGATCCAGCGGGATACCGGGATGCCCGTCTCGTTCATCATGGCCTTGGTTTTGCCATTCTTGTCCCACATGGCAAAACGGCCCTTGAGCCAGTCCAGGTCCTCTTCCCAGACCCGTGCCCAATGGGCCCATGAGCCGGCCGCAAGACCGTAGTAACCCGGCAGGCTGTCGGCCACCACGCCAAAGTCGGTGGCGCCCTGGACGTTGTCGTGACCCCGGAAGATGTTGGTGCCGCCGCCGGCAACGCCCATGTTTCCGAGGGCCAGCTGAAGTACGCAGTAAGCCCGGGTGTTGTTGTTGCCGTTGGTGTGCTGGGTGCCACCCATGCACCAGATCACGGTGCCCGGGCGGTTGTTGGCCAGGGTACGGGCCACGCGCTCAAGCTGGGCGCCGGGCGCACCACTTACCCGCTCAACTTCCGCCGGAGTCCACTTGGCGACTTCAGCACGGATTTCGTCCATGCCGTACACGCGGGTGCGAATGAATTCCTTGTCTTCCCAGCCGTTTTCAAAGATGTGCCAGAGAATGCCCCATACCAGCGCCACGTCGGAACCGGGCCGGAAACGCACATACTCGTCCGCGTGTGCCGCGGTCCGGGTGAAGCGCGGGTCGCACACGATCAGGGGCGCGTTGTTTTCTTCCTTGGCTTTCAGCAGGTGCAACAGCGACACCGGGTGCGCTTCGGCGGGGTTACCCCCGATCAGGAAGATCGCCTTGGACTGGTGGATGTCGTTGTATGAGTTGGTCATGGCCCCGTAGCCCCAGGTGTTGGCTACGCCGGCAACTGTGGTTGAGTGGCAGATCCGGGCCTGGTGGTCGACGTTGTTGGTGCCCCAGTAGGCCGCGAACTTGCGGAACAGGTAGGCCTGTTCGTTGTTGTGCTTGGCGCTGCCCAGCCAGTAAACCGAATCGGGGCCGCTCTCCTCGCGGATCTGCAGCATCTTGTCGCCGATTTCGTTGATGGCCTGGTCCCAGGAAACCCTCTGCCACTGGCCATTGACCATTTTCATCGGGTACTTGAGACGGCGTTCACCGTGACCGTGTTCCCGTACCGAGGCGCCCTTGGCGCAATGGGCTCCCAGGTTGAAGGGGCTGTCCCAGCCGGGTTCCTGGCCGGTCCATACACCGTTCTGGACCTCCGCCTCGACGGTACAGCCCACCGAACAGTGCGTACATACGGATTTTTTGCGGACGACCTCTCCCCCTCCGGTCGCCGGTGCCGCCGCCTTGACGCGCGTGGACGTCATCGACAAGGCTGCCAGGCCGCCCACTGTCACGCCGGAAGCGGCCAGAAAGCCGCGGCGGTCCATGGTTTTCGTAGCGAGCGATGAAAGTAAAGATCCGGCACGGGAGCCTTTCGCTACCCCGTTGGTCTTTTTCCTCAACATGTCACTTACCTCTCTCTCATTTTTATTCTCGTTTTTTCAGAAGTGCAGTCACTCAAGGGCGTCACGCAACCTTGGATGACTCACGCTTCTTCAGAAGCGAGCCGATTCGAAATATTTGCGTGTATGCTCTGTGTCACGCAGACCGCTGCTTTTCGGAACGTCTTTCTTGACGGCCTGGGCCGCGGCGTTTGGTGCAACAGCCAGTGCAACAGCAGCCGGAACCGCGGTTGCCGCTATCCGCAGGAAATTACGGCGGCTGTTGTCGTGCTTCGGGTGGTCCATAGGACACCTCCACCTGGGTTAAGGGATCGCAGATCCCGGTTACTGAAGTGCAAACGCGTCCGCTTCCACGGCCATGAAAGCTCGACCCAGCGAGCCCACAGGGGCGTAGAACACGGCGCTTTGCGCCTCCTCCAAATCGGTGAAAAACAGCGATGCCCACTTGGCCAGGTGGGCGTCAAAAAAGGCTTTCTGGGAAGACAGGCCGCTGTCGCACGGGAATTCGCCCGTAATGATGCCCGCCATGATCTCGCACAGCGTACCCATGTGATCTTCCGGCTCCTTGATGCCTTCACTGGCTTTGATGCCACGGGCCATCAGGTCGCCACGCAGATCCGCCAGGGGTTTCTCGTTCAGGAAGCCGGTCAGGTAATAACTGGTGTACGGCAGCAGTTCACCGCGGCCGATGCCGATGAACAGGTTGTTGAATTCGCGCTCGGCGTCATGGGGGTTGGTGCGCTCGGCAAGAGCGGCCAGATTCTTGGTGGCGGCTCCCAGGGGGGTGTCATCACCCCGCAAGGAGGCCAGCCCCCGAAGCAGCTCGCTTGAGGGCGGGTTGCTGAGCAGGACACCCAGCAACTGGTAGATTTGGGCGCGCGCCCGATCCTCTTCGCTGATCGAGCGGGGGCACGTAACTTCGGCGGTGTTGCTCAACTCTCAGTCCTTTATATTATTGTTTAAATTGTGAACTATTTATCTTTATAGACCTGAAAGATCCCCCACGCAATAGTGCGTTCGATCAGGTTCAGTCAAAACGCATCCGGGGCCTGTAGCGAGGTTCGGGTTCCGCTTCGGTATCGGCGCTGGCAATTACGGGCTCGGGCTTCTGGGGCGGCTGCGGGAGCTCGGCAGCACCTTCCGGCTCCGGGCTTCTGGTGGTCGCTTCCGGTGGCCTGACGGTCGACGTCGCGACCGGTTCCTCCGGTTGGTCCTCGATCTGCTCGGCTACCTTTCGGGTTTTTTCGATAAAACCCTGGCCTACCTTGTAAAGGGTCTGGACAGCGTTGCCCCCGCTTGCGGCGAGGGTGAAATCCTGGTCGTAGTCGTTGAGCCCGTCCAGCACCGCCAGCACGGGGTTGGAGGTCCAGAGCTTGCGCAGCGCCCTGCGCCGGAGGAGTTCGGGGATCTCTTTTCGCATGAAGCCGGTGATGTCGGTGCCAAGCTCTATGGCATCCGGATCCGGCAGGCCGTACTTTGCCAGCACTTCGTGTTCGGGCAGGGATTCATTGATCGCCAGTTCCCGCTCCTCTGCCGATACCTCGGGCTCGACAGTCGCCGGGGCAGGGGGCTCGGCCGGTCTGGCAGCGTCCCGCTTGATTCGGGACCAGCGTTGCAGGCGTGATTCAGTCATCAGTGAATGTCCGGCTTTTTTATTTTGGTGGGCGCCCGATACACGTCAGCGCGCTGACGAATCCGGGGGTCGCCTTTACCATCTTCGACAATATCGACACGGGTTTTGTTCCGCTGGCGCTTTTTGAACGGCTCTTCCACATAATGCATGTCGATGAATTCTTTGATCCAGGCAGCCATGGATTCCGGAATGGGGACCGGTTCCACGATGCTTTCACCGCTGTCCAGCGCGTCCTGCGCCTCGTAGGCACTGGCTGTAATTCCGCTGACAAACCAGCCGGAGGGTGATTGCCTGGTCTCGTCCCTGTCCATTACGATCCAGACCGACGGAACGATCATGTTGAGGGAGACCAGATAGGCTTCCACATCGGCGCGATGCAGATCCATGGTCACGGTGCCGGCGTGGTAGTCCACCACCTCGCCATCACGGACCAGCTCTTTCCAGAACGCCTGCGGTGCCCCCGGTATAACGGCCACCGGCGTCCAGATATCCTTTGCCCAGCGGGTCACGCCAGGTGTGCGGCGAACGACTGCACCCACTTGTAACTCGCGGTTCCACTTCTCAATCAGGCTCATGGCGCTACTCTTTTCAGTCTACGGTAGCAAACGTTCAACAATTAGCCCATTAGCCAATTGTCCAAGCTTGTCGGGCTGTGCCATGCTCTAACTATAGCTCTGGAACGTATACGTATAACAAGAACGAAAAGAGTAAAGATCCTGATGACGGCATATAAAACCCTACTGTTGTGCACCTGCGACAAAACCCAGTCCTTTGACTCCGAGGCACTGAAGACGGCGGCCGCCGCCGAGCAGGTGATCGTGGTGGATCAGCTCTGCGGCCACGACATGAATACTGCCGCCGAGCACCTTGGTGGTGGCGCCGAGGTGCTGGTGGCCTGCGGCCAGCAGGCCGCGCTGTTCGAGCGTCTGAGTGACGATATTCAGACTGAATTCGGTCATTCAGCGCCGCTGGCGACCATTGATATCCGGGACCGCGCCGGCTGGAGCGCCGCCGACGCCAGGCCCGAACGGCTACACGCCAAGCAGGCCGCGTTAATGGCCGCCGGCCAGCTGCCGCCTCCTGTTTCGCCGGTGAAGAGCATCCATTCCAGCGGCGTCTGCTGCATTGTCGGTCCCACCGACCAGGCCGTCCGCATGGCCGAACTGGTGCAGGACCAACTCGGTGTCACCTGTATCGTCACGGACGCCGGCCCCATCCAGCTGCCTTCCGCTGCTTACGATGTGGCCCGTGGCAAGCTGACCGCCGCCCGGGGTGCACTGGGCAATTTCAAACTGGAGTTTGCCCAGCTGCAGGCGCTGAATCCGGCCGGCCGCGGCGCCCCGGGGTATGGCGAGGTGAAGGCCACCAGCCAAAGTGAATGCGATGTGCTGATCGACCTTCGTGGCGGCGAGCCGGCGTTTCCCAGCCATGAGAAGCGCAACGGCTACTTCTGGGCCGATCCGGCCCGGACCGGGGAGCTGGAGCGTATCGCCCTGACCGCCAGGGAGATGGTGGGCGAGTTCGAGAAAACCGTGTATTTCCACCTGGAGACGTCCCTGTGCGCTCACTCCCGGGCGAACAAGCCTGGCTGCACCCGCTGTCTGGACGTCTGCCCCACCGAGGCCATCTTCTCCGCCGGTGACCACATCCAGATCGACTCCGATATCTGCGCCGGCTGCGGCTCCTGCGCGGCGGTCTGCCCCACCTCCGCCGTCACCATGAACGAAACCCCCTTCGAGAGCCTGACCAAGGTCATGGAGGTGATGGGCCGGGTGTACCGCGAGCACACCAGCGAGTCGCCGCGGCTGGTTATTCACAGCTATACCGCTGGCGGTGACACCATTGCCCGGCTGGCACGCTATGGCGAAGGCCTGGCGGACGACCTGATTCCGCTGGGCCTGGAGCATGTCGACCGTATCGGCCATGCCGAAATACTGGCGGCCTTTGGCGCCGGCTATGCCGAGGTGCTGGTGCTGGCCGACAGCGACGCGGACCGCGAGGCCCTGGCCGCTGAAGTGGAACTGGCTCGGGCCATGCTTGCAGGCACCCACAATTCCCCCAGCCGGGTGCGGATCATCGCCGCGGACGAACTCAGCGCCCCCGGTGACAACGCCGGGCGGGTAAGTGAGCCGGTCCTGCTGGTGGGCGGGCGTCGTGATATCACCCGGGTCACCGTGGCTGCCATGGCCGGCAAGATCGATACCCCGATCCCGCTGCCGAAAGGCGCCCCCTACGGCGCCATCGAGATTAATCCCGACAGGTGCACCCTCTGTCTGGCCTGTGTTTCCCTGTGCCCCACCGGCGCCCTTGGCGATCATCCGGACCGGCCGGAGGTCCAGTTCACCGAGAACGCCTGTGTCCAGTGCGGCATCTGCGAGAGCACCTGTCCCGAGACAGCGATCACGCTGAAGCCCCAGCTGGATGTGTCCAAGGCCGCTCTGAGCGCCCGGCCGCTGCATGGCGAAGACCCGTTTGAATGCATCAAGTGCGGCAAGCCCTTTGGGGTCGCCAGCACCATCAACCGCATTGTCCAGAAACTGGAAAACCTGCACTGGATGTACACAAATTCCGACAACGTCCAGCTCATCAAGATGTGTGACGACTGCCGGGTCAAGGCCCAGTTCCATGGCAACAGCGCGCCCATGGCCGCAGGCGAACGCCCACGGGTGCGCACCAGTGATGACTACCTGGACAGCTGAGGAGCCAGCGAGCAGCTCCCCGTAACAAATTAGGAATCAAGATGGTTCAGTACACCGAAGTAGGAAAAAAAGACAACCTGATCGGTACCGACGCGCCCCGACCGCAGGACAAGAACCCCAAGGGTGTCGACCGCATCATCGCCATCGCCTCCGGCAAGGGCGGTGTGGGCAAATCCACCGTGGCCAGCAACCTCGCGGTGGCGCTGGCCTCGAAAGGCCTGAAGGTGGGCCTGCTGGATGCCGACGTCTATGGTCCCAGCCAGCCCCGCATGCTCGGGGTGTCCGGCCGCCCGTCCAGCCCCGACGGCCACACCATACTGCCTTTGCGCAACCACGGCGTGACCCTCATGTCCCTGGGTCTGATGAGCCCCCCCGATGAGGCCATTATCTGGCGCGGGCCCATGCTGATGGGCGCCCTGCAGCAGATGATGAACCAGGTGGACTGGGGACGCCTGGACGTGATGCTGGTGGACCTGCCGCCGGGCACCGGCGATGTCCAGATGACCCTGAGCCAGAAATTCCATGTCGCCGGCGCCGTGGTGGTTTCCACCCCGCAGGACATCGCCCTTCTGGACGCCCGCAAGGGCATCGATATGTTCAACCGGATGGAGGTGCCGCTGTTCGGCCTGATCGAGAACATGGCCTCCTTTATCTGCGATGGCTGTGGCAAGCAGCACCATCCGTTCGGCTCCGGCGGGGCCAAGGCGGAGGCCGCCAAGCTGGGCGCGCCCTTCCTGGGGGAAATTCCACTCGATCTGGACATCCGCATCGGCTCGGACGGCGGCGTTCCCATCGTGGTGTCAAAGCCGGACAGTCCCCAGTCCCGTGCCTTCCAGCGTATCGCCGATGAAATCATCGGCTCCGAACTTTACGCCCGGGCCATCCGATGATCGAGTCGCCCCAGTTTCCGCCGTTGCTTTCGGGCGTCGCGGTGCCCCGGCATACCGATCCGTTCGAAAAGGCCGTCAGCCGGGCCATTGCGGGGGTCGATTCAGGGACCATTTTCTATTCCGAGGCGAGCGACACCTTGCGCGCGGCGCTGGTACTGGCACCCGAAACGCCGCTGGAAGAAGCCATCCAGGCTGTTTACGTCGCCCAGATCGGCCTGGCAGAGAGCCTCGGGGCCCTGGCCCCGCCGGAGGTGCCCGTGCACTTCCAGTGGCCCGACCGCATCAAGGTCAATGGCGCGGTCTGTGGGGGCGTTCGTTACGCGGCGGATGTATCCGACCCCAAGGCGCAGCCCAGCTGGCTGGTCATCGGCATCCACGTGCCCTTTACCCAGGTGAGCGGGGAGCCGGGGGAAACGCCGGACCAGACCTGCCTGCATGAGGAAGGCTGCATCAATATTACGCCCATGGCGCTACTGGAAAGCTGGTCCAAGCATACCCTGCTGTGGTTGACCTACTTCCTGGACAGCGGCTTCGAGCGCGTCCACAACGAGTGGCGGCCCCGCTGCGACACCCTGGGTGAAATGATCGAGCGGCCAAGGCCCGGCACTTTCGTGGGCCTGGATGAAAAGGGCCGGATGCTGTTGCGCCAGGGTGTGATGACCGAAACAGTGAGCCTGATCGAATTTGCAGAACACCTCTGAAGGAACGCCTATGAAACTGGCCCGAACCCTGCGACTGGACGTCTCCGACGACAACGTATTTGAACAGCCGGCCCCCAGCGGTGAGTGGGCCATCTCCGGCGGCTTCGAGTTTTCCAACTGGACCGAGGCCCGGCTCACGGGCAAGGCGCGTCAGGCTTTCAGTAACGGCTGGTACAGCATCGAGTCCGGTGGCCGTGCCAGCTTTGTCGGGGTCTGCCACATCACCGAAGCGGAACTGGAGCGCCTGCGCCGGACCCTGGCGCAAACGTTTGTGGACCATTACGGCGCGCCGAACCTGGAGGCGGCCTACCCGGTGGCCTGCGAGGAAATCGACCAGATGCGCAGCATGTGCGAGGACTTCGAGGACAATACCCTGCTGATGGTCAGCCGCACGCTGACTGATCTGGGCGTGGAGGAAACCTATCGCTCCCGGGCTCCGCAGGATGCCTCGCTGGAAGCCTTTGCCGTGCACGGCAGTGTGGACTGACCAGTGTCCGTCTGGTCAACGAATTAACCAGACGGGACACTAAAGCCCGAAGCTGCCGTAGGGAATAAAGCGCACGGGGGTGCCCGGCTCGATCTGCCGGGCGCTCTCGTCCAGCTCCACCAGGCCTTCCGACCAGGCCAGTCCGGTGACCCGCCCAGAGCCTTCCGAGCCAAACACCTCAACCGCGCCGTCCCGTACCCGGGCCCGCAACATCTCGCTGCGCCCGGGTTTCTTGTTCTTGTGAAAATTGGCGGGCATGAGGTAGGCCTGCGGCTCGAACCACTCAGCGCCGGCCAGCAACGCCATCGCTGGCGCGCCAAAGCGTAGCGCGCAGACCCAGGCGGCCACCGGGTTGCCGGGCAGGCCCACCACCGGTTTGCCCTGGAACATGGCCAGCGCCAGGGGGCGGCCGGGCTTGATGGCGATGCGCCAGTTGCTGATCGTGCCGTGGGCTTTAAGGGTCTTGGAAACGTGGTCCTCATCCCCGGCGGAGACACCCCCGCTGGTCAGGATCAGGTCGCACAGGCCAGTGCCGCGTTCCAGGGCGGCCCTGACATCCTCGGCCCGGTCAAGAGCGTGGCCCAGGTCCACCAGCTCATAGCCAAGCTGGCTCACCAGGCCGCTGAGCATGGGGCGGTTGGCGTCGTAGATCTGCCACTCGGTGACCGCCGAACCCACCGGTTTTACTTCATCACCGGTGGACAGCACACCCACACGCAGGCGCTGGTAGACATCCACCGATTCGACGCCGACGCTGGCCAGTACGGAGATCTGGGTGGGTGTCAGGCGGGTGCCGGCCGCAAGAATCCGGTCGCCGACCTGGATGTCCTCGCCGGCCTTGCGGGCGTTGGCCCCCGCTTTCAGGGTACCGTTCAGGTGCAGTTGGCCATCGATGACCTCGCAGTCCTCTTCCAGCACCACCGTATCGGTGCCGGCCGGGATGACGGCGCCGGTGAGGATGCGGATGGCGTGGCCCTCGGGTACCCGTCCGGTATAGGGGTCGCCGGCGGCGCTGCGGCCGGCCACCAGGGCCAGGGTGCAGGGCACCCGGCTCAGGGGGCCGGCAAAGGCATAGCCGTCCACGGCGGAATTGCTGCTGGGGGGATGGGCCCGTGGGGCGTGGACATCCTTCGCCAGTATGCGGCCATTCGCCCGGGCCAGTGGTAGCGCGTCATCCACATCCACCACCGGATGCAGGCGCGATCGCAGGCGCGCCAGGGCTTCCTCAACCGGCGTCCAGTTCACGCCGGGAGGCAGGGCAAAGCAATCGTTCTGAAGTGGCTTCACAGTGCCTCCAGGTCCAGGATGAAGTCGGCGATCCCGCTGGCATCGTTGAGATCGAAAACCGGTCCCCGGAATCCGGTGTCATGGTCCGCCGCCACCGCAATGATGCTGGCGTCGCCCGGGAACAGGGGCGGGCGGGCGCAGGCCTGCCTGTGCACTTCGATCTTGGCATGGGGATGGGCCTTGAAGCCTTCCACCACCACCCAGTCGCAGGGCCCGAGCCGGGCCAGCAGGTCTTCAAGGGTGGGCTCCTCGGCGCCCCGCAGCTCATGCATGATGGCGTAGCGCTGGCCGCCGGCCAGGATGACCTCGCGGGCGCCGGCTTGCCGGTGCTGGTGGCTGTCGGTACCGGGCTGGTCCACGTCCACGCCGTGATGGGCGTGCTTGATGGAGTTGACCGTCAGCCCACGGCCGGACAGCTCGCGGATCAGTGCCGCGGCCAGGGTGGTTTTGCCGCAGTTCTTCCAGCCTACGATGCCGATAACCTTCATTTAAGATGCTGCTCCGCCCAGGCCAGATCGTCCGGGGTGTTGATGTTGAAGAAGTCGTCCGGGCCGAACACCACCAGGGTTTCGCCCTGGGCCTGGGTCCAGTGGCGGATCTTGCGTACGCCCTGGTTGAGGGCAGCCCTCAGGTCATGGCGCAGGGCCACCTGCCATCGGCCAAACGTGGGCTGGGGCAACCGGCCCCGCTCCGGATCCGGTGTCGCCGCCAGCACCACCGGCGTATCCGCTTCGGCCAAGCGTTTGGCCAGGTCCAGCGGGAAGCTCGGGGTGTCCGCGGCGACGCTGATCAGCCAGTCATGGCCCTGTTCAGCGGCCCAGTCCATACCCGCCAGCACCCCCGCCAGGGGGCCGGCATAGCCGCCGACGGAGTCAGGCACCACCGGCAGCCCCAGGTCACTGAAACGGCTCAGATCCCCGTTGGCGTTCAGCACCACGGCATCCACCTGGGGTGAGATCCGCCCGATCACCCGTTCGATCAGGGAGCGATCGCCCAGCATCAGGCGGCCCTTGTCGCCGCCGCCCATGCGGCGGGCCTGGCCGCCGGCGAGGATGACGGCGCATTCAGTCATGCTCCGCCCCCTTGCGCCGCATCTTGCGGTCTTCCTCTGGAATCTGCGATAGGTCCTGGTCGAACACCAGCCGGTGCTCACCGCTGAGGCAGGTGAATTTTTTGCCGCGCATCCGGCCGATCAGGGTCAGACCCACTTGCCGGGCGATATCCGCGCCCCAGGCGGTAAAACCGGAGCGGCTGATCAGGGTGGGTATGCCCATCAGGGCGGTCTTGATCACCATTTCCGAGGTCAGGCGGCCCGTGGTGTACAGCACCTTGTCGGCCGCCGTGATGCCGTTCAGGTGCATCCAGCCGGCGATCTTGTCCACCGCGTTGTGGCGTCCGACATCCTCCATGTAGGCCAGGATCTGGCGGCCCTGGCAGAGCGCGGTACCGTGGATGGCGCCGGTTTCCATGTACAGGCTGGGCGTGTGGTTGATCTGGTACGAGAGGTCATAGAAAGTACTGGTGTGTACCGGTGTGTCCGGCAAAGCCAGGCCTTCCAGCCCCGCCATCATGTCGCCAAAGACGGTACCCACAGCGCAGCCCGACGTCCGGGTTTTCTTTTCCAGCTTGTGCTCCACATCGGTGGCGCCGGCGGTACGGACCACCGCCACTTCAAGCTCTTCGTCGAAGTCGATACCGGTGACCTGGTCGGTCTCTTTCAGCATGCCCTGGTTGAGGAGAAAACCCAGCGCCAGAAACTTCGGGTGATCGCCGATGGTCATCGCGGTGACGATCTCCTGACTGTTCAGGTAGATGGTCAGGGGACGTTCCTCGATCACGCTGATCGACTTGGATTGACCGTTCTCGTCGGTGCCGTCCACTGTACGGGAGAGCCGAGGGTCTTTGGGGTCCGGCAACAGAGGTGTCATGGTCATTATTGTTGTGGCCTTTCAGGAGCGCCAGGGACATCAATTCCCACGGCGGTCGCCAGAGATTAGCGTATTTGGCACTCGGGAAAAACAGCCCACGTGAGCGGGCATGGCTGTATGCAGTGGCTGATTGTACGAAGGCTCGCTGAGCGCCGACCAGTGCCCTGGCATCGACCTTGGTCGTGCATGCCCGCCGGTCACAAAAAACCCCGGCAACGCCGGGGCTTCTCACTGGACCAGTAACCTGCCGGCCGTCGCCGGTGGCGTTGCGGTCGGGTATGGCTCTTATTTCGCGTTGGGGAAGAACAGCTGCTGGCCGTTCACCTTGAAGTTGGCAATGGCCTGCTGGCCATCGTCGGAAATCAGCCAGTTGTGCCACTGCTGGGCCATGTCGTGCTTGAGGTGCGGGTGTTTTTCCTCGGACAGCAGCAGGCTGCCGTACTGGTTGAACATGATTTCGTCGCCCTCGAACAGCAGCTTCAGATTGCGCGGGTTGCCGAAGGCCACCCAGGTGGCCCTGTCGGACATGACGTAGGCATCCATGGCCGCGGCGGTGTTGAGGGTCGGCCCCATGCCGCTGCCCAGCTCCCGGTACCAGTCGCCTTCAGGTTCGACACCTGCGTTCTTCCACAGCCGCAGCTCGGCTCGGTTGGTGCCGCTGTCATCGCCCCGGGAGGCAAAGGGGGCCTGGGCATTGGCGATCGCCGCGAAGGCTTCGGCGGCGGTGGTGGCTTCCGCGATATTGGCAGGGTCACTGGCCGGACCGATCAGCACGAAGTCGTTGTACATGACATCGGCGCGCTCGCTGGCGAAGCCATTCTCCACAAAGCGCTTCTCGCCGGCGGTATCGTGCACCAGCAGGCTGTCGGCGTCGCCACGGCGGGCGATCTCGAAGGCCTGGCCGGTGCCCACCGCCACCACGCGCACGTCGATACCGGTGGTTTCCTTGAACTGCGGGATGATGGCATCGAACAGGCCCGAGTTCTCGGTGGACGTGGTGGAGGCCAGGGTGATGTAGTCCTCGGCACAGGCGCTGAACGCCAGACCCAGACTGGTCACGCCGGCGAGCAGGAGGTTCAGGGTTCTCTTCATCTTGTTGTTCTCCTATGGTGTGTTGAAAGCATCTTCAGAGCAAGGGTTTGGCGGCAACGCTGCCAGGGCGGAATTATTCGACCAGCTCCCCACTGACAAACGCCCGGGCCTGGGGTGAGGCGGGGCTGTCGAAAAAGCGCTCAGCAGGGCTGTGCTCGCGGATTTTTCCGTTTGAGAGAAACAGCACGTCACCGGCGAGACGCCGGGCCTGATGCAGGTCGTGGCTGGTCATCACGATGCGGGTGCCCCGCTGATGAAACTCCCGCACCGCGGCCTCCACGGCCTTGATGGCGGCCGGGTCCAGCGCAGAGGTGGGCTCATCCAGGAACAGCACCTGGGGTGAAAGCACCCAGGCACGGGCCAGAGCCAGGCGCTGCTGCTCGCCACCGGAAAGCACGCGGGCCGGGGTGTGGCTGGAGGCGGTCAGGCCAAACCGCTCGAGCGCATCGGCGGCCAGCTTCGCGCGGGCCTTGCGGGGCACATTATTCACCGCCAGGGCGTGAATCAGGTTGGCCATCGCCGAGCGGCGTAACAGCACCGCGTGCTGGAACACCATGGCCTGGCGGGGGCGGCCCTCGCCTGACCAGGACACCCGGCCTTCCGAGGGCGCGAGCAGACCGTGGGCCAGGCGCAGCAGAAGACTCTTGCCGGCACCGTTGGGGCCCATCACCAGGGTCGGCCCGATGTCATCCAGGGTAAAAGAGCAGGGCCCCAGCAGGAGTTTGCCATGGTGGCTGAAGCTGACGTTGTCAAAACACAGCGCAGGCGGCGGGTAAAGTGCGGAGGCGGCCAGACACGGCATGCTCGAGGTCATCCTGCCCGCCTCCGGGTGCTTTCACCCAGTATGTAAACGCCCGCGTTGATCAGCATGACCAGGCCAAGGAGCACAATCCCCAGACCCAGCGCCAGGGGCAGGTTGCCCTTGCCGGTTTCCAGCACGATGGCGGTGGTCATCACCCGTGTGACTCCCTCGATATTGCCGCCGACCATCATCACCGCGCCCACTTCGGCGCTGGCGCGGCCAAACCCGGCCAGCAGCACTGTCATCAGGGCGAAGCGGGCATCCCACAACAGGGTGGGCATCATGCGGCCCCGGGACATGCCCAGGGAAACGAACTGCTCGCGGTATTCTCCCAGCAGCTCCTCGACTTTCTGGCGCGACAGCGCCGCCAGGATGGGCAACACCAGCACCACCTGGGCAACGACCATGGCGCCGGGCGTGAACAGGAGCCCCCAATCACCCAGGGGGCCGGCGCGTGAGAGCAAAAGATAGACCACGAGCCCCGCTACCACTGGCGGCAGGCCCATCAGGGCATTGAGTGCCACAACCACCCCGCCGCGGCCGGGAAATTGCCACAGCGCCACCGCGGCGCCAAGGGGAAAGCCCAGCACAGCGGCAAAGAGAACCGCCAGCAGCGACACCTGAAGTGACAGCGCGACAATCTGAAAAAGCGTGGCGTCAAAATTCAGCAGCAGCGACAGTGCCACATAGAACGCATTTTGTTCTTCCACAGTTGCGTCTCCTTGATATTGAGCATCCTGGCGCTTTTAACTACGCTTTGCACAGCCTGATGAAAAATATGCAGCCAAAAACAACTTTGTGCTTTCTGTTGAACAACAGGAGTGACCCATGCCCCTTCCCGCTTACCTCACCACCGCCGAGGCGGCCGAGTATCTGCGCCTGAAAGAGCGCAAGGTCTACGACCTGGTCAGCCAGGGGGTGATCCCCTGCGTGCGGGTGACCGGAAAACTGCTTTTCCCCCGGCAGCGTATTGACCTGTGGCTGATGAACCACCTGGAAGGGGATGACGCCTCAAGCTCACCCACGCCCCCGGTGCTGGCGGGCAGCCAGGACCCGTTGCTGGAGTGGGCCGTCAAGGAGAGCGGGGCGGAGCTGGCGTTGCTATGCCAGGGCAGTGGCGATGGCGTACAGAGGTTGATCGGTGGCCGTGCCATGCTGGCGGGGATGCATATCTGGCATGTGGAAAGCGAGCGTTATAACGACCCGGGCACCCTCGGGCTGAGCGGAATGCGGGATCTGGTGGTGATCCGGTGGGCCAGGCGGCAGCAGGGGCTTCTGGTGGCCGCCGGCAACCCTCACCGGATCGAGCGAATCGAGGATATCGCCCGGCCCGGTATTCGCCTTGCCCATCGCCAGCCCGATGCCGGGGTCAGCCATCTGTTGCAGGGTCTGCTGACGCGCCACCGGATCGATGAAAAGCAACTGACCTGGGCAGCCCACCCGTCCCTCAGCGAGGACGATCTCGCCCTTGCCATCCGCCAGGGTGAAGCGGACATTGGTGTGGGGATCGAAGCGGCGGCGCGGCGCCAGGGCCTGGGGTTCATCCCGCTGCAGCAGGAGCACTTTGACCTGGCGATGCGCAGGCGCTATTACTTTGAGCCGGCGATCCAGGCTCTGTTGGCGTTTGCCGCCAGTGAACGCTTTGTTCAGCGCGCCGAAGCGCTCGGCGGTTATGATATCCGGGAGCTGGGGCGGGTTTTGTACAATGCCTGAGCCATTACAACAATAAAACACATCGGGAGCCTGCATGGCTTCAAGTCCGAAACAGATCATGCGGGAAGTCAGTGGCGCGCTGGGCGACCTGGGAACCCTGTTGCCGCTGAGTCTTGGCGCTATCGGGCTGGCGGGTCTGGCGCCGGTCCCACTGCTGCTGGGGTTTGCCGTCTTCTATATCGCCACGGGGCTGTACTATCGCCTGCCGGTGCCGGTACAGCCCATGAAGGCCGTGGCCGCCTTGTTGCTCACCACCCAGGTGACCGCCGGCAGTCTGGTGGCCAGCGGTCTGCTGATCGGGGTCGTCCTGCTGCTGCTGGGTATGACCGGATGGATCAACCGCGCCGCTCGCTTGGTGCCGGGCTCGGTGCTGAGCGGTCTGCAGTTGGGGCTGGGGCTGATGCTGGCCCAGATGAGCCTGGGCCTGATGGCCTCCTCCCCGGTGCTGGGTCTGGTCACCCTGGCGATGCTGGTGGTCACCCTGAAGCTGCTGCCCGGCTGGCCTGCCGCGCTGATCGGATTTGTCGGATCCCTGGCTATCGGAACGGTGATGGGCGCTCCGGGCATCATGTTTCCCGGGGCGGAGTCGGTGGCATTCTCCCTGCCCGGTCTGCCAACCCTGGCCGAATGGCAACAGGCCATTTCCACCCTGGTTTTACCGCAGTTGGCCCTTACCCTCACCAACGCCATTGTCCTGACCGCCCTCGTGGTCGAGGACTATTTCGGCAAACAGCCCGAGCGCGTGTCACCGGCCCGCCTGTCGGTGAGTTCCGGTCTGGCCAACCTGCTCCTGGTGCCGCTGGGTGCCCTGCCCATGTGCCACGGCGCCGGGGGTGTGGCCGCGCACTATCGCTTCGGTGCCCGTACCGGCCTGGCGCCGGTGCTGCTGGGGCTGACTTTGCTGATGGTGGCATTGCTACCGGGTGGCGTGTCCGCTTTGGCGGCCATTCCAGTGGCCGGTCTTGGTGCGCTGCTGCTGGTGGCGGCTGTCGAACTGGGCCTGTCCCGGCGCCTCTGGGCCGCAAAGCCCTCCTGCTGGCCGGTGATTGCGGTGACCGCACTGGTCTGCGTCTGGGTGGATCCATTCTTCGGGTTGCTGGCGGGGCTGGCGTCGGAAACCGTTCGTGCGGCCTGGGTGCGCAGGCGAAGAATCGTATAGGCCAGAGGCTGCTTTGCCGCTGCCCGGAGAATAGTTGTCTCTGCTTATGGCGCAGTGCTGCCGCCTGTGCTTTGATTTTCGTGCAGTCGCGAGAGGGCAGTTGGCAGGCCCCATGCCATGGTTCGGCGAGTTCTCGGTGTCGCGCCGTGGGGCAAATCTCGGGATATGTGTTGCCCGAAGCGACATCCCCGGACAGAGGGAGCGCAAGGGCCGCCGGACATAGTACCCCATGGCCGTTTTCAGGTGACTGGACGCTCCAAAACGTAAAGTACCACTCTGAAAGTGTTGTGGGGTTGGCAAGTACCCATAGGAGTTCCCATGACCATTCGCAAGCTGTTCATCGTTTCCATTTCCGTCGTCCTCCTGGCTTTGGCAGCCATCGAGAGTGTGGTGATCGCCCTCGATACCCGAGATACGATTATCTCGGAGGTGCAGGACAGTCGCGGCGATCTGGTGGATGAGACCAGGAACACTCTGGCGATTACCGACGAACTGATGTCGGAGCGGGTCCGCAGTTCGCTGAACCTGCTGATCGAACGAGGCAGCCAGCTGGGGGAGGCGCAGGTTCAGGGCGAGGCACCGGTCGCGGGCAAAACGACGCCGGCCCTGTTCCTGGGGGACACCCTCATCAACAACAATTTCGAGCTGGTGGACGGGGTGACACGTGTGATGGGCGGCACCGCGACCATTTTCGTGCGCGATGGCCAGGACTTTGTCCGGGTTTCAACCAACGTCAAGAAGGATGATGGATCCCGCGCGATCGGAACAACACTGAATATGAGCGGAGCCGCAGGCAAGTCGATCAGTCGCGGCGAGGCCTATTTTGGCCAGGTGGACATCCTCGGTAATCCCTACATAACCGCCTACAGCCCGATCCGAAATGGCGCCGGCGACGTCGTCGGTATCTGGTACGTGGGTTACTCGGCGGATCTGGCTGAACTGAAAAAAGCCATAAGCTCGGAGCGCTTGCTGGACCAGGGCTTCATCGCACTCATTGACGACCAGAAGAGACTCCGGATGCACTCCGATACGGTGACTCCGGAACAGCTGCTGAACATTCTGGAGACCAACCCGGAGCAGTGGAACCTCGAACGCGCGGAGTTCGCTCCCTGGAACTACCAGATCGTGACGGGCTACTCGCAGGCGGAGGTGTCCAGCATGGTCCGTGACCAGACCATGGTCGCGATCGTAGGTATCGTGATTGGGGGCATCCTTGTCATCGTCTGTCTGAGTCTTCTGGCTCAATTCGTGGTCGTAAGGCCCCTTGAGCGCATGGTCACAGCCATCAATGACATCGCCAGCGGTGAGGGCGATCTGACATTGCGATTCAGCTCTGCAAGCAAGACCGAGCTGGGCGCCATGGCGCAGGCCTTTGACCGCTTGCTGGACCGATTGCAGGCCACCATCTCTGACACCAAGAAATCGTCGGAGAAACTGCGGGACGCCTCTGCCGAACTGCGGGGCATAGCGGCGGACTCCGCGGCTGTGGTCTCCACTCAGACCAGTGAGACCGAACAGGTTGCAACGGCCATGAACGAGATGGCAGCGACGGCCCATACGGTGGCGGAGAGTGCATCCAGAGCCGAGACGATTGCCAGGGGGGCCGATGAACTGGCCGAGAACGGCCAGTCACTGATTGAACAGACCACGGCGAAGATCCAGAGCCAGCTTACCAACAACGAGCAATCGATCCGTTCCGCGGCATCCCTGAGAGAAGCGTCCGACAACATCGGAAGCATCCTGACGGTGATAGAGAACATATCGGAACAGACCAATCTTCTGGCGCTGAATGCGGCCATCGAGGCGGCCAGAGCGGGCGAACATGGCAGAGGGTTTGCGGTTGTCTCTGAGGAGGTCCGGAACCTTGCGAGGCGCACCCAGGACTCGGTAAAAGAAATCCAGAACCAGATTCAGGGTCTCCAGGACGGAGCCAGCAGTGTGGCCGGGGTGATCGAAGTCGGGAGCAAACTTGCGACCGAAACCAGCGCAATGATTCGGGAAACCGGAGCGGCGATCGAATCGTTACGGGAAAGCGTCCGCGGTATACGCGATACCAACATCGAGATGGCGAGTGCCGCTGAACAGCAAAGTCAGGTATCGGAGGAGATCAACCAGCGCCTCGAGCACATTCGCCAGATGGCCGAAAGCAGCCAGCAGAATGCCACCGCAACCAACGAGGCGTCGGAACGACTGAAAGCACTTGCAGAACAGTTGCAGTCGCAGCTGGATGCATACAGGACTTGAAGTGGGTAACGGACGCTACGCCCACTTGGTAAAAGACCTTTCACTTTCGGCCATGGTGGCTGGTTTCCGACGTCATCCTGGCTGGCTTGATCGGGATAGGCGCCTATCTGGTCCTGAATGGGCGCTCGGCCCGGGGACCGACTAAGCAAACCGGTCCCAGTAAGGCGGGTCGCCAAAAAAGCCGTCGATGAAGTCGATGAAGCTGCGCACCTTGCTGGCCAGCAGCTGGCGGTGGGCGTAGACCGCGTAGAGTCCCATGGGCCTTGGCTCGTGATCGGGCAGGAGGATCCGGAGGCTGCCGGCGCTGATGGCGGGGCCCGCCAGGAAGGTTGGCTGCAGGGCGATGCCGGCGCCCGAGATGGCCGCGGCCACCAGCACGTCGCCGTTGTTGCTGGTCATTGCTGTGTTGTTGCCGCTGGCCGCCAGCGACTTCTGCAGGGACTGACCGGCCTCCAGCTCCAGGTAGCTGTAGCGCAGGTACTGATGGTGTGCCAGATCCTCCGGCTTCTCCGGAGTGCCATGGCGCGCCAGGTAATCCGGGGATGCGCACAGCACCAACCTGACCGGGGCAATACGCCTGGCGATCAGGGAGGAGCTTTTCAGATGGCCGATGCGCAGGGCAATGTCGAACCCCTCTTCCACGATGTCCACCTTGCGGTCGTTCAGTTGCAGGTCGATGCCCACTGCCGGGTGGGCTTCGCGGAACGCGCTCAGCATCGGCGACATGTGGTGGATGGCAAAGGAGGTCGGCGCACTGATGCGCAGCACGCCGCTGGCCTGACCCTGAAGATCGCCGAGCTGGTTTTCCATGTCCTCAATGTCGCTGAGCACCTGCTGGGCGCCCTGGAAATAGCGGGCGCCCGCTTCGGTGAGATGGACCTTGCGGGTGGTGCGGTTTAGCAGGCGTACCCCCAGGTGCTGCTCCAGCTGGGAGATGTACTTGCTGACCAGTTGTGGTGACAGTTCCAGGCGCTCCGCTGCGCGGGTAAAGGCGCCTTCCTGCACCACCTGGACAAAGGCGCGCATGGCATCGATTCGGTCCATGGGTGCTCCTTCCTGGGCTATCCGGAATTAATCAACGAAACGTTGATAATAAAGCAATAATAGTGATCTTAGTTGATAGATCCGGTGATAGTAAGGTGTCTACATCACCCGGGCCATGGTCCCGGCTACATCAACGAAAGATCAATCGAGGTGAATGCCATGAACACACATTTCGCACAAACCCTGCTGCAGTCCAACGCCGGCTTTGCCGCCCTGATACTCCGGGTACCGGTCGGTCTGATCCTCGCCGCCCACGGCGCCCAGAAACTGTTTGGCTGGTTCGGCGGCTATGGTCTGGAGGGCACCGGGCAATGGATGGCCAGCATCGGGCTGGAACCCGGCTACCTGATGGCGCTACTGGCCGGCGGTGCCGAATTCTTTGGCGGCCTGGCGTTGGTAGTGGGGCTGCTCACCCGACCTGCGGCCATCGTGTCAGCGCTGACCATGCTGGTGGCCATCTTCGCCGTGCACATCGACAATGGCCTGTTCATGGCCAACAACGGCTATGAGTATGCCCTGACCCTGTTCGTCGTCAGCGCGGCCCTTGCGATTCAGGGCGGTGGCCGGTTTGCAGTGGACAACCTGCTGCGGGCGAGGGTGTAAGTCATGCTGTTCATTTCCCACGGGGGCGGGCCGCTGCCCCTGCTGGGGGACCCGGGCCATCAGGACATGATGGCGGTGCTCAGAGGTTTTGCCGACCAGCTGCGCAGGCCATCAGCCATCCTGGTGATCAGTGCCCACTGGGAAGCGTCGGTGGTGACCATTACCGCCGGAGACCAACCTCCGTTGATCCACGATTATCATGGCTTTCCGCCCGAGGCTTATCGCATCCGCTACCCCTGCCCAGGCGAGCCGGCCCTGGCTGGCCGGATTCAGGAGATGCTGGAGCAGGCGGGCATTCCGGCACGACTCGATCCCCGGCGCGGTTTTGATCACGGCATGTTCGTGCCGCTCAAGCTAATGTACCCGGAGGCGGATATTCCCTGTGTGCAGTTGTCGCTGGTCGATACCCTGGACGCCGAGACCCACCTGGAAATAGGCCGCGCTTTGCAGGGCCTTAACTACGAGAATCTGCTGGTGATCGGATCGGGTTTTTCTTTCCATAACATGCAAGCCTTCTTCGAGGCCAACACGCCGGAGGTGGAGGCCCGTAACCAGGCCTTCGAAAACTGGCTGGAGCAGACCTGTACCGATCCCTCGCTCAGTGAGTCCAGGCGCTGGCAGTTGCTGGCTGAATGGGATCGGTGTGCTCCTTACGCCCGGTTCTGTCATCCTCGGGAAGAACACCTGCTGCCCCTACACGTATGCTACGGGCTCGCCGGCAAAGCCTGTGATTCCAGCGTTTCGACAAGGATTCTCGGGAAGCAGTCCGGGATGTTCTATTGGGGCATGGTCGAACGCGGTTGGACGGCTGCGCCACTCTAAGCGGGCGCGAAAGGGTATTGCAGGGCGGCACAAATTCCATAAAAAACCCCAGGCGGGGTTGGGACTATTCTATGGAGTATGGCGCGCCCGTCAGGATGGCCTCAGATCGCCTTGTGGGCGATCTTCGGGGCTTTGCCCCGTCGTCGCTAAGCTCCGACGCCCAAATCGCTCTCGCGATTTGTCGAACGCAGGTTCTCATCAGGGCTAACGGGCAACCCAGAGTTCCATAAAAAAGCCCACGCGAGGTGGGCTATTTTATGGAATATGGCGCGCCCGTCAGGATTCGAACCTGAGACCTCTGCCTCCGGAGGGCAGCGCTCTATCCAGCTGAGCTACGGGCGCTAAAAACACTTTGTTCGAGAAGTCAGAGCGGTCGTGCTTCGCACGACTCAGCTGTACTGCTCGCTTCGCTCCCAGCATAAAAGCTACGGGCGCTAAAAACACTTTGTTCGAGAAGTCAGAATGGTCGTGATTCGCACGACTCAGCTGTACTGCTCGCTTCACTCCCAGCCTAAAAGCTACGGGCGCTAATCGGAAAATGATCGCTGTCGCGTCAATTTCGAGTGCGCAATCTTACGTGTGACGCCTGCATCTGTCCAGCCCCCGGCGCTGAATGCGGCGGTTTTGTGTTGCTGGCGTGGCGCGGTTGCCCGGTTAGGGTTAGCCTTCCCCTTATCCATTGCTTCCCATTGCTCTGATAAGGCGGTTCATGGCGGTTCTGCGGGGTTTTCTGGTTCTGATGCTCTTCTATCTCGTTGGCGAGGCGCTGCAGCGGCTGTTTCTGCTGCCGGTCAGTGGTGGCGTGATCGGCATGGCGCTGATGACCCTGGCGTTGATGGTTCATGGCCGTATTGGCGAGGGCCTGGCCGGGGCCAGTCAGGCGCTGATCAGTGTGCTGGTGCTGCTGATCATGCCGGGGGTGGTGGGGGTGTTTTTCCTGGCGGATGAGTTCGCCGGCCAGTGGCTGGCGGTGGCTGTGGCGCTGGGGCTGGGCACGCTGCTCAGTGTGGTGACCACCCTGCTGGTGATGCGGGCGCTGGTCGGCGGCCGGGGCGGGAGCGCCTCCGATGACTGAGTTCTGGCTCCGTGCCGGCGGGCTGGTGGACGCCCTGTCCGGGCTGCCGATGCTGGCGGTGGCGCTGACCCTGGCGGCCTTTTTTGCCGGTGAGCGGCTGTTCCGCCTGTTGCGCCAGCCAATCTGGTGCCCGCCGGTGCTCCTGTCAGCGTTCCTGCTCAGCGGTTTCCTGGTGGTGTTGGGGCTGGATTTCAGGCAATACCGGGAGGGCGCCCAGTGGCTGACCCTGCTGCTGGGGCCGGCCACGGTGGCCCTGGGCGTCCCGCTGTATCAGCAGATGCATCACATCCGTGCGCTCTGGCGCCCGATCCTGGTGACCCTGCCGGTGGCGGCGACCCTGGCGGCCTGCTATGCCCTGGCGCTGGCGGCGGTGTTCGGAGCCTCGGCGGAAGTGCTGGCCTCGGTGGCGCCAAAATCGGTGACCGCGCCCATCGCTATTGGCATCACCGAACAGCTTGGCGGCTCGGTGTCGCTGATGATGGGAGGGCTGCTGGTGACCGGGGTGCTGGCGACGCTGTTTGTGGATGGCCTGGGTCAGTGGCTGGGTATCCGCGATGATCGTATCCTGGGTTTTGCCCTGGGACTGAACGGCCACGCGGTCGGCACCGCCCGGGCCTTTGCCATCAGCCCGACTGCCGGCGCCTTTGCCTCCCTGGGCATGGGGCTGACCGGAGTCTTCACCGCATTGATGCTGCCGCTGGCGTTTGGTTTATTCGTGCCCTAGGTTCGAGGAGTATCCCGATGACATCCACTGAACTGGCGAGCCTGCAGCGGGACCATGTCCGGACCCTCCAGCAGCGTTACGAGGCTTTGCTCGCGGGGTCCGATTACGACGCCGTACTGATCAGTTCCGGCACGGCACCTCTGCATTACGGTGACGATCAGCGCCATCACCATCGCGGCTTTCCCGCGTTCGTGCACTGGACCAGCCTGGCCGGGCTGGAGCATGGCTGGCTGTTGATCGAGCCGGGCCGGCAGCCACGGTTGTGGCTCCATACGCCGGTGGATTTCTGGCATGCCACCCCCGAGTTGCCGGGTTCACCCTGGCAGGAGCTCTTTGAAATCCAGGGCCGAACGTCCACGGCGGCCCCGGAGCTGCCCGGCATGCCCCGGCTGGCGGTGGTGGCGGATCCGGCAGTGGTTGCGGCGGCGCTGGGTGACATCAACCCGCCGGATCTGCTGGCGGCAATGGAGGCGACCCGCGTCCACAAGACACCCTACGAGATAGCCTGCCTGGCCGAGGCCAGCGCGACGGCGGCGGCCGGGCATCGCGCTGCGGTGGCCGCGTTCGCAAGCGGTGCCAGCGAGTTCGAGATAAGCCTGGCGTTTCAGGCCGCCACCGGCCAGCTCGAGGTGGATGCGCCCTACCACAGCATCATCGGTCTCAACGAACACGCCGCCGTGCTGCATTACCAGCATTACGAGCTGGCCGCCCCCGAGCGGCACCGCAGCCTGCTGATTGATGCCGGCGCCCGCGTCCGGGGCTACGGCTCGGACATCACCCGCACTACGGCGGGGGAGGGGGAGGGCGCCCTCGCGGCGCTGATCGAGGGAATTGAGCGTCTGCAGCGCCGGCTCTGGCAGGCGGCAGCGCCGGGAGCCGATTTCATCGAGCTCCATCACAAGGCTCACCTGGGGCTGGCAGCCCTGCTGTCTGCCAGTGGCCTGGTCAAAGGCCTGAGCGGCGAGGCCATGGTGGCGGAGGGTGTTACCGGTCGCTTCTTTCCCCATGGGCTCGGGCACCTGCTGGGGGTTCAGGTGCACGATGTGGCGGGCAAGCCCCGGCCAGCGCCCGCGGAGTTTCCCATGCTGCGGCTGACCCGGGTGCTGGAGCCGGCCATGGTGCTGACCATCGAGCCGGGGCTGTATTTCATCCCCTCACTCCTGGAGCCGCTACGGGCGGGCCGCCTCGGTCGCCACCTGGACGGCCGCCTGCTGGCGGAACTGCAGGGCTGTGGCGGCATCCGTATCGAAGACAACATTGTGGTCACCGAGACTGGGCCACGGAATCTCACCCGGGAGTGGCTGTGAAGACCAGCGTGGCCGGGCAGCGGTTACAGTAAAGGACCGCCGATTGCGAAAAGTTGCACAAAAACCCGGCAGGAGCCTTGCATTCACTCATGCGAATGACAATAATTATCACTAACTTTCGTCACACATGAGACTAACAGAATGTACGTTTGCCTCTGCACCGGTGTCACCGACCATCAAATCCGTAAAGCGGCCGAGAACGGTTGCAGCTCCATGCGCCAGCTTGGCAAGGAACTGGGTGTAGGTCGCCAGTGTGGTCGTTGTGCCTGCAGTGCCCGTGAAATTCTGCGGGAGGCCCAGTCCTCCGATTACCTGGGTCTGGCTAACATGCTTGCCCAGCCCGCCTGATCCCCTCCGCCCTTCGATGTCCCTTCTCCCGGTGGCTCTGCCTATTGGGAATCATTTACTTATGCGGTTTTTTATTGCCGGCAATGGGACTATCCTAGCTCTATCCAAACGCTGAGAGAGGAGCCCCGGCCATGAAAGGCGACAAGAAAGTCATCCAGTATCTTAACAAGGTGCTGACCAACGAATTGACAGCAATCAACCAGTATTTCCTGCATTCGCGCATGTATAGGGACTGGGGGATCACTCACCTGGCAGCCAAGGAATACGAAGAGTCCATCGACGAGATGAAGCACGCCGATCAGCTGATCGAGCGCATCCTCTTTCTGGAAGGCCTGCCCAACCTGCAGGATCTCAACAAGCTGCTGATCGGCGAGAACGTCAAGGAAATGATCGAGCTGGACCTCAAGCTCGAGATGATTGCCCACAAGGACCTCAAGGAGGCCATCCTCTATTGCGAGGAGGTCAAGGACTACAGCAGCCGTGAACTGTTCCGCAGCATCCTGGACAGTGAGGAAGAGCATATCGACTGGCTGGAAACCCAGCTCGACATGATCGGCCAGATGGGCATCCAGAACTACATCCAGCTCCAGTCCGCCTCTGCGGAGTGAGCCTGGCCGGGCGGTCCATCCGGGCCGCCCGCACACTTCCGGTGCAGCGCGCACCACTGTGCCTTTGTTTCCGACGTTCCCTGAGCCTCCCGCATTCGAGTCTGCCTGCCAGACGCCGATCTGTATGTCCTGCGCCGAGCGGTTATAATCGCGGCACGCTTTTTTCATGCCTCAGACAAAGTTCCCGCCAGGGACGACGATAGGAGACTGCAATGGATCTGTCCTGTTTCAAGGCTTATGACCTCCGTGGCCGGGTGCCGGATCAGCTCAACCCCGAGCTGGCGGAGCGCATCGGACGCGCCTACGTGGCCATTACCGGTGCCCGCAAGGTGATCGTGGGCTACGACATCCGCCTGTCCAGCCCGGAGATCACCGAGGCCCTGTCCGAGGGCCTGATGGCGGCCGGTGCCGACGTCTACGACATCGGTCTGTGCGGCACCGAGCAGGTCTATTTCGCCACCAGCCACTACGACATGGACGGCGGCATCATGGTGACCGCCAGCCATAACCCGCGGGATCACAACGGCATGAAGATGGTGGGTCCGCAGTCACGGCCCATCAGTTCCGATAACGGCCTCAATGCCATCCGGGATCGGATGCCGGCGCCCTTTACCGACGCCCCCCAACGCGGCAGCAGGCAGAGCCTTGAGGTTGAAGCCGAGTACGTGAAGCACCTGCTGGGCTACATCAAGACGGCCGACCTGAAGCCTCTCAAGCTGGTGGTGAACGCCGGCAATGGCGGTGCCGGTGTGGTGGTGGATGCCCTGGCGCCGCACCTGCCGTTCGAGTTCGTGCGCCTGCACCACGAGCCGGACGGTCACTTTCCCAACGGTGTGCCCAACCCGATTCTGGAAGAGAACCGGGCGGTCACCGCCGAGGCGGTGGTCAAGGAGAAAGCGGCCATGGGCATCGCCTGGGACGGCGACTACGATCGTTGCTTCTTCTTTGACGAAAATGGCCGGTTTATTGAGGGCTACTACATCGTCGGCCTGCTGGCAGACCAGTTCCTGCGCAAATGCGGCGGCGGCAAGGTCATCCACGACCCGCGCCTGACCTGGAATACCCTGGACCTGGTCGAGGCCGCCGGCGGCGAGGCGGTGGAAAGCAAGACCGGCCACGCCTTCATCAAGCAGCGTATGCGGGACGAAGACGCCGTCTACGGCGGCGAGATGAGTGCCCACCATTATTTCCGCGATTTTGCCTACTGCGACAGCGGCATGATCCCCTGGCTGCTGGTGGCGGAGCGGCTGTGCCAGTCCGGCCAGAGCCTGTCGTCGCTGATTGACGCCCGCATCGAGGCCTATCCGGCCAGCGGCGAGATCAACCGTACCATTCAGGACCCGCCCAAGGTCATCAAGGCCATCGAGGCCCGTTATGGCCCCGACGCCCTGTCAGTGAGCCATGTCGATGGCCTGAGCGTGGAGTTCGCGGACTGGCGCTTCAACCTGCGCATGTCCAATACCGAACCGGTGGTGCGACTGAACGTGGAGTCCCGGGCAGACATCCCCCTGATGCGGGAGAAAACCGAGCAGTTGCTGGCGGAAATGAAAGAGCTGGATACCTGAAGAAGGAACCTGGTGGCGGCGTTCCCGGTGAACGCCGCTAGAGCCAGTCGTTCAGCATCACGCCGATGCCGACACGCTGGATGCGCTCGTTATAGTCGATCAGGCTCTCGCCGTAGCCGTTGTAATATTCCACATAGCCTTTCAATGTACCGCCCATGGGGAAGCTGTAGCCCAACTGCACCGACGTCCGGTTATCGTTGGAACGGAAGTTGTTGCGCAGTTTCAGCGACAGGGTCTTGTCGTCATTCCATTTGTACACAGCCCAAAAATTGCCGTAGCCGAGGTAGCGCTCTATGTCCGGGTTGTCGTCCTCGTCGGAGTCTTCGGGGATGCGGTACCAGGGATTGACGATGAACAGCCAGCGGTCATAGCTGTAGGTGATCATGCTGGTGATCCGGTTCCAGCTCCGGGAGCGCGGCTCGGAGCGGCCGTTCGACTCGTGGTTGAGGCTCAGTGAAACGGTGTTGAGGGTACCGGGGCCAATGTCCAGGTCAGTCTGGTAGCGGGCGAAGATCTCCGGTTCGTAGTTGGTCTCGCGGAAGGGCTTGGAGCTGTCGGCATTGAACAGCTGCCAGAACGAAAGCTGGGTGTACCCGAACCAGAGCGTGGTGCGCTCATCGAACACACCGGTCAGCAGCGGCACCTTGAAGCTGATCTGGTACTTGGCCTCCTGGTCGTCCAGGCCGGCGTCGTAGCTGGTCTCGCCCAGGGTGGGGGAGCTCGGGTTGGTATTGGGAGAATCCACGTAGGTGAGTGGCATCACGTAAGTGGGGCGATAGCTCACAAAACTGCCGGAGAAGGAGAACAGGGCCCTCTCGGTGGCCACATACCGGTTCATCAGAGCGTTCATTACGCCATTATCGCCGTCCTGAGCCTCGCCGTCGGCGGCGTCGGTCACCTCGCCGGTGCCGTTCACTTCCAGGGTGTCGGTCGCTCTCTCGACGGCTTTCTCCTGCTCCGGGCCTGCTCTTTTCTGCGCGGATTCGGGCTTGAGCACGGCGTCGTAGCACGCCAGGCGCTGGACGCCATTCTCGATCAGGGCGCAGTCCTCAAGGGGCACGACCTCCCGCTCCGTTTGCGGCGATTGGGCAAGGGCTGCGGTGGGTACCAGCACCAGGGTGGCGAAGCAGAAACATCGTGGCGTGGCCATGAACAACTCCTTGTGACCGGCTATTGGCCAATGCTTTGCCAGGTGCGGGCGATGCCGAAGGCCCAGACCCCGAGCAGGGTGACTGCCAGCAGTGCGAAGGTGATGCGCTGCCGGGTGGCGCCGCCACCGGTTTCGTTTATCCAGCGCAGATACATCAGGCCGAGAAAGCTGAGGAACACCACCAGGCTGGCCAGGGCCGGCACCAGCAGCCAGGCCTGATCCACGCTTTCACCTTCCCGGGCGCTCGATCCGAGCAGGCTCATGGAGCCCACCAGCACCGCCAGCCCCCCGAACTCGGCCACCAGGAGAGGAATGCGCCAGCGGCTTTTGCCGGTGGTATCCCTTGGTGTTTGCTCAGCCATGGCGTCCTCCCCAGAGTTTGGGCATTATGGTAGCGGTTTCGGCTAATGGACGTTAGACCATGGCGAAGAATTAATACGCTGTGCAGGCGGACTTTTGGCTAAAAAACGGCCCCTTCTGGCGGCGTTGGTTTTTTTGGCCAGTTCCAGTCGCTATAATGCGGCAACAGAATTTATAACGCTCTGATGCGAGGTGTATTGTGAAGACAGTTAAGATCCTGGCGGCCGTATTGCTCGGTATCAGCCTGAGTGCAGGGGTTGCCCTGGCCGCGGTGGAAGACCAGATCCGCGCACGTATCCAGCCGGTAGGGGAAGTCTGCGTCGAGGGCGAGGAGTGCGAGGGCGTCCAGACCGCCGCTGCACCGGCATCCGCCCCGGCCGAGCCCCGCGGTGGTGAGGAAGTCTATGCCGCGGTCTGCCAGGCCTGTCACAACACAGGTGCTGCCGGTGCGCCCAAGATCACTGCTGCATCCGACTGGGAAGGCCGTCTGGACAAGGGCATGGAAACCCTGGTGGATCACGCCATCAACGGCATCGGCGCCATGCCCGCCAAGGGCGGTTGCGCCAACTGCCCGGACGAAGAGATCAGGAGCGCGGTGGAATACATGGTCAGCGAGGTCGAGGGCTGACACCTCCGCCGCTTCGCGATCGAACACAGCCAGCCTCCGGGCTGGCTTTTTTGTGGGCGAGGGATCGCCGTCAGGCGCCCAGGTCTCCCAGTAGCGCACTGAGGGTGGCCTTGCCCTTTTTCTGGTTGGCCTCCACATCCAGGTCACCCATGCCCTCCCAGCGCAGGTCCCCCTCCGGCAGCTCATCGAGGAATCGGCTGGGAATGGTCTCCAGCTTCTCACCGTACTGCTTGCGCTGGGCGGCGAAGGTGAGGGTGAGGGTCTCCCGGGCCCGGGTGATGCCCACATACATCAGCCGGCGCTCCTCCTCGATGTTGCCTTCCTCGATGCTGCTGCGATGGGGCAGGATCTCCTCCTCCAGTCCCATGATGAACACATGGGGGAATTCCAGGCCCTTGGACGCATGCAGGGTGAGCAGCTGCACCTTGTCACTGTCGTCCTCTTCCTCGCGCTGCTCCATCAGGTCCCGCAGGATCAGCTTGCTGATGGCATCCTCGATGCCGATCTCGTCAGCGGTGCCCTTGCCGTCGTCCAGCATGCGCTTGATGGACTCCACCAGATACCAGATGTTCTCCATCCGCCGTTCCGCCTGCTTCGGGGAGCCGGCGTGCTGATGAAGCCACTCCTCGTATTCGATGTCGGTGAACAGCTGCTTGATTACCGGCACCGGGTCCTCCTGGTGCAGGCGCTGGCAGGTACGGTCGACCCAGTCCGAGAAGCGCCGCAGCCGGGCCAGCCCTTTTTCGGCCACCTGGCTTTCCGCCCCCAGGTCCCCCAGCGCCCGGAACAGGCTGACGTCCCGGGCGCGGGCGTAATGGCTGAGCTGCTCCAGGGTGCGGGGGCCGATCTCCCGCCGGGGCACATTGACCACCCGCAGGAAGGCGGCGTCGTCATTGGGATTCACCAGCAGGCGCAGGTAGCCCATGGCGTCCTTGATCTCGTTGCGGGAGAAGAACGACTGACCACCGGAGATGCGGTAGGGAATCTGGTAGCCCTGCAGCTTCATCTCCAGCAGCCGGGCCTGATGGTTGCCCCGGTAGAGCACCGCGAAGTCCCGGAACGACAGCCCCTTCTTGAGCTTCTGGTCCAGTATCTCGGTGGCGATGCGCTCGGCCTCGGCGTCTTCGTTGCGGCAGCGCACCACGCGGATTTCCTCACCGATGGTGTGGTCGCTCCAGAGTGCCTTTTCGAACACGTGGGGGTTGTTGGCGATCACCGTGTTGGCGCTGCGCAGGATACGGCCGGTGGAACGGTAGTTCTGCTCCAGTTTGATGATCTTGAGGCTGGGAAAGTCCTCCTTGAGCTGGGCCAGATTCTCGGGCCGGGCCCCGCGCCAGGCGTAGATGGACTGGTCGTCGTCCCCCACCACGGTAAAGGCCGCGCGTTCGGCCACCAGCAGTTTGACCAGTTCGTACTGGCAGATGTTGGTGTCCTGGTACTCGTCCACCAGCAGGTAACGGATCTTGCGCCGCCACTTGGCCAGCACCTCCGGATTGGTGCGGAACAGCTGCACCGGCAGCAGGATCAGGTCGTCGAAATCCACCGCGTTGTAGGCCTTGAGGTACTCGGCATAACGGGCATAGACCAGGGCAATGCGCTGTTCGCGCTCGTCGGCGGCCTTGCTGCGGGCCTCGGCGGGACCGCGCATGGCGTTCTTCCAGTTGGAGATGGTCATCTGGATGTCCGCCAGCTCGTCACCGGCATCGGCGCTGGCCTCCCGCAGCATCAGGTCCTGCAGGAGGGCGCGGGCGTCGTCAGCATCGAAAATCGAAAAGCCGGGGTGGTAGCCCAGGTGGCTGTGCTCCTCGCGGATGATGTTCAGGCCCAAGTTGTGGAAGGTGGACACCGTCAGGCCGCGGGCCAGCTTGCGGTCCACCAGGCGGGAGACCCGCTCTTTCATCTCCCGGGCGGCCTTGTTCGTAAATGTAAGGGCAGCGATATGACGGCCGGGAATGCCCACCTGTTCGATCAGGTAGGCCATCTTGCGGGTGATGACGCTGGTTTTACCGCTGCCGGCGCCGGCGAGCACCAGCAGAGGGCCGTCGACGTAGCGGACGGCTTCACGCTGACGGGGATTGAGTTGCGACACGAAGCGGCCTGCTGAGAATTTCCAAAGATGGGGTATTCTACATGACTGCTCCCGACCTGTACCTTGCCCTCCGATCGGCTATCCTAGTAAAGCAGTCCAGACAGCCGCTCAGGAAAGGGCGGTGTTCGCTGCCGGGCCAGAGGCGCGAAATTTTCCGAATGGATGCGGACAGTTACCCATGACCGAGACCCTGGATACGATGAACCGCAGTAGTGTCCGAATTCTGGTGTTGACCCCCGAACACGCGGATTTCCTGTGGTATGTCGCCCTGCTACGGAACAACTACGACATTCTCCCTGACCTGACCTGGTGTCCGGAGTTGGCCGGCTGCGAAGACCTGGTGCGCCATGCCCAGTTCGACGTCATTCTCTGGGACTGCTCGCTCCACGGTGGTTCCGAACTCGCCTTTCTGCAGTACCTGACGGTGTCGGGCAACGACAAGCCCGTGGTGGCGCTCAGCGCCGAGACCGAGCGCGAGCGGGCGCCGGAAATGCTCATCAATGGTGCCGCCGACTACCTCTGCAAGGGCCGGCTCGATGCCTGGAGTCTGGGCCGGGCGGTTCGCTGCGTCTGGTATCGTCAGCAGGTCATCGAGTCCGCCCAGGGTCAGCTGGGTACCGAGGTGGCCAGCGGCTTCATCAATCGCGACCTGTTCTTCGACCGGCTGCAGCAGGCCCTGCTGCGGGCGGAGCGCAGCGACCAGCGCCTGGCACTGCTGCACATCAATCTGGACGATTTCCGTACCATCAATGAAAGCCTGGGTTACCAGATGGGCGACCAGCTCATGCTGCGGCTGGCGGAGAAGCTGCGTCAGCTGTTGCGCCGGACCGACTCGCTGATGCGGATCGGTGGCGACGAGTTTGCCATCATTGCGGAGAAGGTGGAGGACTCCCTGGATATCACCCAGATCATCCGCAAGGTGGTGGCGGCCCTGGGGGACCCGGTGGTGGTGGATGGCCACAGTGTCGCCGTCAGTGCCAGCCTCGGTGTGGCCACCTATCCGGAGGCCGGTGACAGTCCTGAAACCCTGCTGCGCCGGGCCAACCGGGCGATGTTCGAGGCCAAGCGGGACACCGGCACCAGCTACCGCTTTTACAACCAGCAACTGCATATCACCGCCGGCCGTCAGCTCAAGCTGGAGGCGGATCTGCGCAACGCCCTGCGGGGTCGGGAGCTGGAACTCTACTATCAGCCCCGCATCGACCTGGTGACCGAGGAGGTGCGTGGGGTGGAGTGCCTGCTGCGCTGGAATCATCCTGACGGCAAGCTGGTGCCGCCTGACGAGTTCATCCCCGCCGCCGAGCGCAGCGGCCTGATCGTGCCCATCGGCTACTGGGTGATCGAGCAGGCCTGCGAGCGCCTGCGGGATGCCGCCGAACTCGGCTACCCGGGCCTGCTGTTCGCGGTCAATCTGTCGTTCCGCCAGTTTCACGATCGCAAGATGACCGAGACCATCTTCCGCATCATCTACAATGCCAACGTCGACACCAGCCTGCTGGAGCTGGAGCTGACCGAGAGCGCCATGATGCACGACCCGGATTACGCCCAGCGTTGCCTGCGGGAGCTCAACCAGCTGGGCATCAGTTTTGCGCTGGACGACTTCGGTACCGGTTTCTCCTCCCTCAGCAACCTCCAGCACCTGCCCATCGCCCTGGTGAAGATCGACAAGTCCTTTGTCCATGGCCTCGGGGTCTCCGGCGACGCCGAGCACATCATCCGTGCCATCATCAGCCTGGCCCACAGTCTGCAGATGAACGTGGTGGCCGAGGGCGTGGAAACGGAAGGCCAATTGGAATTCCTGCGCCAGCAGCATTGCGATGAAGTCCAGGGCTATTACTACGCCCGCCCCATGCCCTGGCAGGACCTGGTGGAATTTCTGGAAGCCCGCAACCGCCTCGCTTGCCTGCGGCCATGAGCCGCTGTACCTTTGCGCTTTGATCTACGGTCGCGCCGGCCCTGTCTCGGGCCCGGCCGCGTCCCCAGCGTGATGGAAGAGGTTGCATGACGAGTATTGCCAGGCGAATCGCCGAAGAACTGGGTGTCCGGGAAGAACAGGTCAACGCCACCGTGGAACTGCTGGACGGCGGCGCCACAGTGCCGTTCATCGCCCGCTACCGCAAGGAAGTCACCGGTTCGCTGGATGACAGCCAGCTGCGCACGCTGGAAGACCGCCTGCGCTACCTGCGGGAGCTGGAAGACCGCCGCGCCACGGTGCTCAAGAGCATCGACGAGCAGGGCAAACTCACCGACGAACTGCAGCGGGCCATCAACGAGGCGGACACCAAGAACCGCCTGGAAGACCTCTACCTGCCCTACAAGCCCAAGCGCCGCACCAAGGCCCAGATAGCCCGCGAGGCCGGTCTTGAGCCGCTGGCTGAAGCGCTCTACAGCGACCCCGGCCAGGATCCGGACGCGCTGGCGCCGGCCTACGTCAACGCCGAGGCCGGTGTTGCCGATGCCAAGGCCGCGCTGGAAGGCGCCCGCCATATCCTGATGGAGCGTTTCGCCGAGGACGCCGAGCTGCTGGGTGGCCTGCGGGACTTCATCTGGCAGGAGGGGCAGCTCAAGGTCAGTGTGATCGAAGGCAAGGAAACCGAGGGCGCCAAGTTCCGGGACTACTTCGACCACGTCGAGCCCCTCAAGAAAGTGCCTTCCCACCGGGCCCTGGCCATTCTGCGGGGCCGCAACGAAGGCATTCTCACCTATACCCTGATAGTGGGAGACGGCGAGGACGACCGCCGGCAGCCCCATCCCGCCGAGCAGCGCATCGCCGCCCGGTGGGGCATTCGTGACCAGGGCCGCGCTGCCGACCGCTGGCTGGCGGAAGTGGTGCGCTGGACCTGGCGGGTCAAGCTGGCCACTCAGATCGAAACCGATCTCATGGCCCAGGTTCGCGAAGCCGCCGAAACCGAGGCTATCAACGTCTTTGCCGCCAATCTCAAGGACCTGTTGCTGCTGGCGCCGGCGGGCCCCCGGCCCACCCTGGGCCTGGACCCGGGTCTGCGTACCGGCGTCAAGGTGGCCATCATCGACGGTACCGGCCAGGTGACCGGCCACGGCGCCATCTTTCCCCATGCGCCCCAGAACAAGTGGGAGCAGTCCATCGAGCAGCTGGCGCGCTGGTGCCGGGAGCACCGCATCGAGCTGATCGCCATCGGCAACGGCACCGCCTCCAGGGAAACCGAAAAGCTGGCGGCGGACCTGATCAAGCGCTATCCGGAGCTGAACCTGGCTCGCATCGTGGTCAGCGAGTCCGGAGCTTCCATCTATTCGGCGTCGGAGTTCGCCTCCCGGGAGCTGCCGGACCTGGACGTCACCATCCGCGGCGCGGTGTCCATTGCCCGCCGCCTGCAGGACCCGCTGGCGGAGATGGTCAAGATCGAGCCCAAATCCATCGGCGTGGGCCAGTACCAGCACGACGTGTCCCAGGTCCAGCTGGCCCGGAGCCTGGACGCGGTGGTGGAGGACTGTGTCAACGGAGTCGGGGTGGATCTGAACACCGCCTCCATTCCCCTGCTGGCGCGGGTGTCCGGCCTCAATCAGGGCATTGCCGAGAACATCGTTGAATTCCGCAATCGCAATGGCGTCTTCCGCAGCCGCAAACAGCTGCTGGACGTGGCCCGCCTGGGTGCCCGCACCTTCGAACAGGCCGCCGGCTTCCTGCGTATTGCCGAGGGCGATAATCCGTTGGACCGCTCGTCCGTACATCCGGAAGCCTACGGTGTGGTGGAAGCCATCGCCCGCAAGAATGGCCGGGATGTGGCTCAGGTAATTGGCGATGTCAGCTTCCTGCGTTCGCTGGACCCGAAAGACTATGTTACCGACAAGTTCGGCCTGCCGACGGTGAAAGACATTATTGCCGAGCTGGAGAAGCCCGGCCGGGACCCGCGTCCGGAGTTCCGGTTTGCCACCTTCCAGGAGGGGGTGGAAACCCTCAAGGACCTGGAACCGGGCATGACGCTGGAAGGTACCGTCACCAACGTCACCAACTTCGGTGCGTTCGTGGATATCGGCGTCCACCAGGACGGCCTGGTGCACATTTCGGCGCTGTCCCACACTTTCGTGAAAGACCCGCGGGATGTGGTCAAGGCCGGTGACATCGTCAAGGTCAAGGTGATGGATGTGGATATTCCCCGCAAACGTATCGCCCTGACCATGCGCCTGGACGATCAGCCCGGCGCCGGCGACAACCGCGACATGAAAGCCGAGCAGCGCAAGGGCGGTGGTGGTTCGCGTCCGGCCAGCAAGGCCAGTGCCGGCAAGTCAGCCGGTCAGGCCCAGCCCCAGGGCGCCATGGCGGGTGCCCTGGCCCAGGCCCTGGCTTCGGCCCGGAAAGAAAAGCGGTAACCCCGCCCCAACAGTACAAAGTATGAGACCCGGGCCGGCGCTACCGGCGTGGTCCCTTAGGAGCCAGACATGGGTGTATCCCGCCAGCAGCAGTTCCATCAGCTCTCTTCCGGGCAGTGGGACGGATTTCTGAAGGGCGTTGAAAAAGAGGGCCTGCGGGTGGACCGCAACGGGTTCATCGCGCAGACGCCCCATCCCGAGGCTCTGGGTTCGGCGCTGACCAATCCGCGCATCACGACCGATTACTCGGAGGCCCTGCTGGAGCTGATCACCCCGGTCTGCACCAGCACGGATGAGCTGCTGGCTTCGCTGCGGGACATCCACGGCTATGTCCAGGGGCATCTCGGCGACGAGGTGTTCTGGCCTGCCAGCATGCCCTGCCGCCTGGATGGCGACGCCAGCATTCCCATCGCCGAGTATGGCAGCTCCAACATCGGCAGGCTCAAGCACGTCTACCGTCAGGGTCTGGCGGTGCGCTACGGCCGCATGATGCAGAGCATTGCCGGGGCCCACTACAACCTGTCGCTACCGGATTCGTTCTGGCGGGTCTGGCAGCAGGCCCTGGACGACAGCCAGACCCTGCAGGACTTCAAGTCAGAGCAGTATTTCTGGCTGATCCGCAATTTCCGTCGCCGCAGCTGGCTGCTGATGCTGCTGTTCGGCGCCTCACCGGCCCTGGACGCCAGCTTCGTGGAGCGGGTGCCCCATAGCCTGTCGCGGCTGCGCCCGGATACCTGGCACGGCACTGTGGCAACCTCCCTGCGGATGGGGGATCTGGGCTACCACAACAACGCCCAGGCATCGCTGGACATCTGCTTCAACGAGCTGAAGACCTACACCGAAACCCTGGCCCGGGCCATTCACACCCCCTGGCCGCCCTACGAAGCCATCGGCACCCGCCGCAACGGCGAGTTTATCCAGATCAACACCAACATCCTGCAGATCGAGAACGAGTACTACAGCGCGGTGCGGCCCAAGCGCACCACGCAGCGCCAGGAAAAGCCGATCCAGGCCCTCGACGCCCGCGGTGTGGAATACATCGAAGTACGCTGCCTGGACCTGGATCCGTTCTCTGCGGTGGGTGTCACCGCCGAGCAGGTCGACTTCCTGGACCTGTTCCTGCTGGACTGCCTGATCTCCGACAGCGACCGCATCAGCAGCGCGGAATGCGACCGTCTCGACCGCAACTACAAGGATGTCATCAACCGGGGCCGGGATGGCGAGCTGGCACTCTGTCTGAAGGGCCGCATGACGCCCGTGGCCGGGGCCGCCAGGGGCATTTTCGAGCGCCTGCAGCCGTTGGCGCAGCGCCTGGATGGCTGGCAGGGTGGCAATCGCTACCAGGCTGCACTGGCCAGCCAGCAGGCCAAGCTGGACGATCCCTCACTGCTGCCCTCGGCCCGGGTAATGGCGGCCATGGCCGAATCCGACCAGGGCCACGTGGAATGGACCCTGGCGATGGCCGGCCGCCACCAGCAGGCCCTGCGGGACCAGCCCCCCAGCGCCGAAACCCGCGCCGAGTTCGAGACCATGGCCCGCGCCTCGGTCTCGGAGCAGCGCACCCTGGAAGCCGCCGACCAGGATTCTTTCGAAACCTTCCTGGCGCATTATCTGGCATCGTGACCGGAGCCACGCCCCGGCCGGACCTGGTCCACAGAACCGAGTAGTGAGCTTGTCGCTCAGGTAAGCGATTGTTAGCGTCGGTAACAGGGTGTGAGCGCGGCGGCCGGACGGCCATCTCGCCCCCGCATTCGTCCCACAGTCGACGGGAGGTTGCCATGGCCAGGGATATGAAGCTCGGTTGGAACGTGGATGCGCTCAACAAGGCCTATCGCCAGGGCCTGATGGCGGCGTCCATCAACATGGCCCGCGAACGCTGTCCCTACCGGGGTGAAGTGGTGATTGCGGCCTGGGAAGCGGGCTGGGAAGACGGCCGCCTGGCCATGGAGAGCCGGTCCGCTCAGGACGATATCCTGGGCCGCATTGCCTGAGCGACCCCTAGCGCTGTACCACGAACGAGGTGAAGAGCACGTCGTCGATCTGCGCGCCGGTCTGCTGTTCCGCCAGCACCGCGTTTACTCTTTCCTTTGCCTGTTCCCGCAGCGCCTGCTTACCCTCCGGCGACGTCAGCCGGTCCAGGTCGTCCTGACCGTTCAGCAGCATCAGCACTTCGTGCCGCAGTCGCGGCATATGGGCCTCCGCCGCAGCCTCGGCGGCGGCTGTCGAAGCCCGTAGGGTCACTTCCGCCTTCAGGTAGGTGAGATTGCCGGAAGCATCCCCCACATGGGTCACGAATGCCGGCTCCATGGCGACGTAAATGGTCTCTTTTGGCACTTCCTCCGCCTGCTCTTCCGTCTCCTCGGCGGGCGCCTCATCTTCGGCGGCTTGGAGCGCTGTGACAGGCAATGCCAGCAGCAGGGCGATGATCAGGCTCAGCAGGGGGTGGCGCATCGAAATCATAGGCTTGCAGTTCGTCAGGGTTTGCGGTTTAGTGACTGGCATCGGCCCAGGCCGACCCCCGAAAGAATAGCAGGCCCGGGCGCGTGATGCAGCTGTGTCACCGCCGGCATCAACCATTTGTGAGGTGTTTGAGTTGAGTCGCAGACTGATTTTTTTGCTGGTGTTCTTCATCTGTGCCGGCCTGCTGCTGGTGGCTTTCTATATGGAGCACGTCATGGGCCTGGAGCCCTGTCCGCTGTGCTGGCTGCAGCGGTTCGCTTTCATGGCGGTGGGTGGCGTCAGTCTGCTGGCGGCCCTGCATGGCCCGCAAGGCTGGGGCGGCCGGGTTTACGGCCTGCTGATGGCGGTCTTTGCCGGGGCCGGGCTGGGTCTCGCTGGCCGCCAGCTCTGGCTCCAGAGCCTGCCGGAGGATCAGGTACCGGCCTGCGGCCCCTCGGTAGATTACCTGCTGGACGTACTGCCGCTGTTTGAGGTGCTCAGTACCGCGATCCAGGGCACCGGGGATTGCGCCAAGGTGGTGTGGCGTTTCCTGGGCCTGAGCATTGCCGGCTGGACAGCGATCTTCTTCGCCCTGATCCTGGTGGTGGGTATTGCCATCCTGTTCGGTGCCTGGCAGCGCCGCCGCAGCGAGTGGTGAATTTGCCGTCCCGGCATGATGCGGCTTGCCGCACTACGGTGCATGGGGTAACTTGGTCCGACATCAACAAAAATCGAAGTCGAGACTGAGAGAGCCGTAGCGGGAGGCGTCATGTTAGAGAATTGCCACAGTGCCAAGGAGCGTTGGGGTGGTGTCAGCGAGCTGATTGATCGCTGGCTCAAGGAACGACAGGAGCTGATTGTTCAGTACTGTGACCTGTCTGGCGCTGAGGCGGATGCCAGTGCGGAGGAGCTCAAACAGAAGTTCAACCGGCTCTGCGAAGTGCTGCTGGACTACGTGTCTGCCGGCCACTTCGAAATCTACGAGCAACTGGTCCGTGAGGCCAAGGAGTTCGACGACGGCGGCATCGAGATGGCGGCCCGGGTTTATCCCCGCATCCAGAAGACCACCGAGATGGCGCTGGCGTTCAACGACCGCCTGGAAGCTTCGGCTCTGACCGACGCCGAGCGGCCGGCCCTATTCGACAGCCTGTCAAAACTCGGCGAGAGCCTGGAGACCCGGTTCGAGATGGAGGATTTCCTGATCGAACACCTGCATAACGTCCATGCCGACCAGGTGATGGATTCGGCCTGACGCCTCCGGGGGGGGGTAGGAGGGTCCGGCTGGTAGTCAACCGGACCCTGTCAGCATCAATTCTCGGGATTGACTTCCAGCAGCTCCACGTCGAACACCAGGGTCTCGTTGGGACCGATGGAGCGGTTGCCGCCTGGGCCGTAGGCCAGGTCTGACGGGATGTAGAGCTTGTAGCGGGCGCCCTCTTCCATCAGTTGCAGGCCTTCGGTCCAGCCCGGAATCACCTGCGACAGGCCGAAGGTCACCGGCTCACCGCGCTCGCGGGAGCTGTCGAACACTTCACCACCAATCAGTTGGCCGGTGTAGTGAACCTTGACCTGGTCGTCGGCGCCCGGCTTGGGGCCGTCGCCTTCTTCAACGACTTCGTACTGCAGGCCGGACTGGGTGGTGGTGACCTCGTCCCGCTCAGCGTTCTGCGCCAGGAAGGTCTCGCCCGCGGCCTTGTTGGCCTTGGCCAGCTCTTCCATCTGCTTCATCTGCTCTTCCTGCATCTTCTGCTGATAGTTCTGCAGGGCGGCCTGGATCTCTTCCCGGCTCATGCGGGCTTCCTCACCGCCGGCGGCGCCGTGGCGGATGCCCTGCAGGAACTGCTCGAGCTGCAGGTCAGGGATATCACCCTGCATGCGCTGGCCCAGCACCAGACCCATGCCGTAGCTGACTTTTTCGTCGTCTGTGTTCAGGGCGGGTTCCGCCGCAACCAGGCCGGTGCTGAAACCGGCGCCGATGAATCCGGTGACCGCCAGGGCCATAAACGTCTTTTTCATGGAAACGTACCTTACTCTTGGTTTTGTCATGGGACAGTTTTTCACGATGGAGCTGCAGACGTTAACCGGTTTGGCGGCGGGACGCCACTAAACAACCGGTAAGGACGCCCGCCGGACCGTCGCTCGGGCGGCTGCCCGGGCGCCGGTTCTCAGGAGTCGTTATGGGGCAGATCCTGGCGCAATGAGAAGGGTGCCGAGTAGGGCGACTGCCAGTCGTCCGGACTGCCGGGCGCGGGCCCCGGAGTGGTGGTGCCGGGGCCAGGTTCGATCGCCAGGGCGTTCCAGGGCCCCTGCTTCGGGGGCTTGTCGGCGTAGTGCCAGTTGCCGTCGGTGTCCTGCCACTTGAAGACGATGGCCGGGCCCTCGTCCGGAATGGGCGCAGGCACCTCGCCCTCAAAGGCCGGAATGCGGGTGTCGACCTGCGCGGCGCTGGGCTGGGTGGCGGTCTCCGGGTCGTTGATGCCGAAGAAGATCAGCACCAGCAGCAGGCCCAGGGCGGGAAAGGCCAGGCGTATCAGCCATCGCATGATCATGTGGTGGCCTCCCTGGTCGCGGTGAGCTGCTCCGCCAGCTGGCGGCTGAGGTCCCGGACCACCTGCTGGCTGACGTCTTTCCTAGTGTCGGCGTCCGGCGCGGCGGCCGCCAGGTTGGCCTGCAGACGCTGCGACAGCGGCTGCCGCCGGAAGGCCGGGTCCGGCTTGGGATGGCCGGCGGCCAGAGCGGCGTGGGCCAGAGCCAGTTCCACCCGTTCGGCTTCCAGCTCGGCGCCGGCAAGCTGCTCGCGAAGGGCGGCGGTGATCTTCGACTGCTTGCTGAGGGACTGTCGCATGGTGCGGATCGGGGCGGTCATGTGCGCTCGCCAGGAGGTCACGGCGGAGGTTTCGGGATCGAGGCTGCGGCCCTCACGGGCCAGCCAGGCCGCGCATAGCAGGCGGGTGACGCTCCAGCCGGCGGCCTGCAATTGCAGGCACAGCTGGGCGGTGGTCCGGTCCTGCCAGGCGGTGATGGCAAAACGCCACAGTGGCGTGTCCAGCTGCAGGTCCTCGTCAACGAGGCCTGCGGCCGTTGTGCTGATGTCCATAAACTGGCCCTTGACGTGACCCCGGCAGATTCAAGGCCGGTTCTCGAGTCATCCTGTGCCTTCCGACGATAACAGCCACGAAAGGTTCCCTGATAGAATGCCGCCATGCTCACAATTTCAGAACTCAGTCTACAACGGGGCGGCGTGTGGTTGCTAGAACGCACGAGTCTCACCGTCCAGCCGGGCCAGCGGGTTGCCATAATCGGCGCCAATGGCGCCGGCAAGTCCAGCCTGTTTCAGTTGCTGCTGGGGCACCTTGTGCCGGAACACGGGGACATCAGTCTGCCCGGCGGCTGCCGCATCGCCCACATGGCCCAGGAAGTGGCGGCCAGCCAGCGCAGTGCCCGGGATTTTGTCCTCGACGGCGACATCGAGCTGCGGCGGATGGAGCGCGAGCTTGCCCGGGCCGAAGCCGCCGGAGACGACAACGCCATGGCGCGGATCCATGGCGAACTGGACGTCCATGAGGCCTGGTCCGCACCCCGGCGGGCGGAGAGCCTGATCCGGGGGCTTGGCTTTACCGATGCCGACGCCGACCGGCCGGTGGCGGCCTTCTCTGGCGGCTGGCGGATCCGCCTCAACCTGGCCCAGGCGCTGATGCGGCCCTCGGATCTGTTGCTGCTGGACGAGCCCACCAACCACCTGGACCTGGACGCCTGCCTGTGGCTGGAGAACTGGCTGGCCCGCTACCCCGGCACGCTCCTGTTCATCTCCCACGACCGGGACTTCATGGATCGTGTCGCCACCCAGGTAGTGCACTTCGACCAGCGCAAGCTGATGCAGTACACCGGCAACTACAGCGCCTTCGAGGACCAGCGCCGTGAGCGCCTGGCCCAGCAGCAGGCCGGTTTCGAGCGCCAGCAGGCCCGGATCGAGGAAATCCAGCGCTTCATCGACCGCTTCAAGGCCAAGGCCACCAAGGCCCGCCAGGCCCAGAGCCGGGTCAAGGCCCTGGAGCGCATGGAGCGGATCGCCCCGGCCCATGTGGACTCGCCGTTCAGTTTCCAGTTTCCCGTCGCCGACAAGGTCTCCAACCCGCTGCTGTCCATCCGCCAGGGTGAGGCCGGTCACGGTGACACGGTGCTGCTGCGGGGTCTGAACCTGACGCTGCTGCCGGGCAGCCGGATCGGTCTGTTGGGCCCCAACGGCGCCGGCAAGTCCACCCTGATGGATGCCCTGCGTGGGGCCGGCACCCTGATCCGGGGCGAGCGCACCACCGGTGAGCACCTGGCCATCGGCTACTTTGCCCAGCACCAGCTGGAGTCCCTGGACCTGGACGCCAGTCCTTTCCTCCACCTGCAGCGCCTGGCGCCCAAGGCCTCCGAGCAGCAGGTGCGCAATTTCCTGGGGGGCTTTGATTTTCACGGTGACCAGGCGCTGACCCCCATCCGCCAGTTCTCCGGCGGCGAGAAGGCCCGGGTGGCGCTGGCGGTGATCGCCTGGAGGAAACCGAACCTGCTGTTGCTGGACGAGCCCACCAACCACCTGGACCTGGAAATGCGCCAGGCCCTGACCATGGCGCTGCAGAACTTCGAGGGCGCCATCGTGGTGGTCTCCCACGATCGCCACCTGCTGCGCAACACCGTGGATGAGTTCTGGCTGGTGAACGACGGCAGGGTGACGCCCTATGACGGCGACCTGGAGGACTATGAGCGCTGGCTGGCGGAACGCCGCCGCGATGACAGTGAGCCGCCCCGGCGCCAGGACCTGGCTGCCGGTGAGCCGGCCGGTGGCGAGCCGGTGGGTGAGAGTGCCGACGACCGCAAGGCCCGCAAGCGCGCTGAGGCCGACCTGCGCAAGCGCCTGAGCCCCTATCGCAAGCGTCAGGCGGCGCTGGAGGCCGACATGGAGCACTGCCAGAAGGCGCTGGCGGAGGTGGAGGCTCAGCTGTCGTCGCCGGATATCTACGACGATGCCAACAAGAACCGGTTGCGGGAGCTGCTGGCCCAGCAGGCCGACCTGACCCGCCGGGCCGAAGCCGCGGAAGAGGCCTGGCTGACGGTGGTCGAGGAATTGGAAGCCCTGGAAGCCGAGGCGACGGTCAGCTCCTGAGCACCGGTGCCGGGCCCGGCCTTCCCCCCCCCCCGGCGCCCCTATTCGTTGATGCGCAGTTTGAAATCCTGGCGGGCAAGGTAGTCCCGTTCATTCTCCAGGTCCGCTAGGGTCAGCGGTCTTTCGTCCAGCCACTGCTCGGGGAACCGGATGCTGAGACTGGCGGTGTCCGCTGACAGGCTGAGCTCCGGCGGCGCCTCGTGGTTGCGGGAATGCTGCAGCAGCACCGCCAGCCGGGTGATGATGCACAGGTAGCGCAGCCGGCGGCGGTCCTCCTCGGAGTCGATACCCTCGAAAATGGCGGGCGAGAACTTGCGCCTGTGGCCGCGCACCAGGGTGGCCAGGTCGCGCTGGAACTGCTGGCTGAAGCCCGGCAGATCGGAATAACGCAGCAGGTAGGCGCCGTGCTTGTGGTACTGGCTGTGGGAGATGGTCAGGCCAATCTCGTGCAGGCGGCAGGCCCAGCGCAGCACCTCCTCGTCCGCGGCGGTGCGCAACTGCCACTGGTCGGCCACCTGTTCATAGATGGTCATGGCGGTGTCCTCCACCGCCTGGGCGTGCTGCTGGTCGACGTGGTAGCGCTCCTGCAGGGCCTGGATGGTGCGGTCCCGGACGTCCTCATGCTGGATTCTGCCGGCAATGTCGTAGAGCAGGCCTTCCCGCAGGGCGCCGTCGGCGTAGGTCATCTCCTCGATGCCCAGTGACTCGAACGCCGCCATCAGGATGGCAAATCCGGCGGGGAAAATTGACTGGCGGTCGGGCCTTACCCCCAGTTCTCCCAGTCGGCTCGCCTGGCCCATGTCCACCAGCCGGCGGCGCAGTTCCCGCATGGCCTCCAGGGTGATGCTGCCGTTGGTGAGCTTCAGGTTTGCCAGCACACTGGCGATGGCCTTGATGGAGCCGGAGGACCCCACCGCGCTCTGCCAGCCCAGGGAGCGGAAGCGGTGGCGGATATTGAGCAGTTCCTGGGCGCCGTGGGTGATGGCCCGGTCCATCTGGCGACGGCTGATCTTGCCGTCCTCGAAGTAGCGGTTGCGGAAGGACACGCAGCCCATATGGAGGCTCTCCAGCTCCTGGGCCTCGAAACGCTCGCCGATGATGAACTCGGTGCTGCCGCCACCGATGTCGACCACCAGGCGCCGGCCGGTGTCGTCGGACAGGGTATGCGAGACGCCGAGATAGATCAGTCGGGCTTCCTCCCGCCCGGCAATGATCTCGACCGGAAAGCCCAGCACCTGCTCGGCCCGTGCCAGGAACCGGTGGGCGTTGCGGGCCACCCGCAGGGCATTGGTGCCCACCACCTGGACCGCTTCCGGCGGCATGCCGCTGATGCGCTGGGCAAACCGGCTCAGGCAGGCCAGGGCGATCTGCTGGGCGGCCTCGGTCAGGTTGTTTCCGGCGTCCAGGCCGGCGCCGAGCTGGACCTTCTCGCCCATTTTCTCAAGGGTGCGGATCTCACCGTGAACCAGCCGGGCAACCACCATGTGGAAGCTGTTGGAACCCAGGTCAATGGCGGCAAGAAGCTCGGGGGCGGGGGCGTTGTTTGCGGCCGTCACGTATCTTGAATTCCTCTTGTCAGGCCTTATAGTGATGGGGCAATGGCAGGCGCCCAGGCGCAATGCACAGGTTTTCAAGCCGTCATCAGGCCAATGGGCGCGTCAGTCGGGAACCGTGACTGACTTGGCGGTCAATGGAGTCTGGCCTAACTATAGGCGAAACAGTCGCCGGCTGTCAGCATGTGTGGACGCATCGAAGCGGGTTCATGGTCCGTCACGGTCCTGGCCAACCTGGCTGTTTTTTCCGGCAGAGCAGGGCATTCGCTTCACAGCGGACAGAGCTATCGCGTAAAGTAGCAGACAGCTTTTCAGCAAGTGTTCGGGCCGACGCCTTGTCGTGGCCCAGAGCCAAAGATCCAATGCGCCCCGTCCGCTGAGCGGTATCTGAGCGGGCGCCAGAATCAGGAAAATGCAATGAGCGGAAATATCGTAAACGTAACCGACGACTCCTTCGATCAGGATGTCCTGCAGTCCGATACCCCGGTGCTGGTGGATTACTGGGCCGAGTGGTGTGGCCCCTGCAAGATGATTGCGCCGGTGCTGGAGGAAATTGCCGAGGAATACGAGGGCAAGCTCAAGGTCTGCAAGCTGAACATCGATGAGAACGAGCAGACCCCGCCCAAGTTCAACATCCGCGGGATTCCCACCCTGATGCTGTTCAAGAACGGTAACGTGGATGCCACCAAGGTCGGCGCCCTGTCCAAGTCCCAGCTGGCGGCCTTCCTCGACAGCAACCTCTGAGTCGATTCAGGGGCAGCTGCAAAGGCATAGCCACAAAAAACCGCGCGCTCAAGCAGGCAGCCCGCGGTTTTTTTGTGGCCGGCGTTTGATGCCGGGGCGTCAGTCCTTGGCGTTCCCGTCCGGGTACCAGCGTTCGGTCAGGGCCCGGTCCGAGGCCTTCTGCTCCACCCAGTGCTCGCCCTCGGCGGTGAGTTCCTTTTTCCAGAATGGCGCGGTGGTTTTCAGTGCATCCATAAGGAACTGGCAGGCCGCGAAAGCATCGCTGCGATGGCTGCTGGCCACGCCGACAAAGACAATCTGCTCGCCAAGGCCGAGGCGTCCCACCCGGTGAATGATGCGCACGCCGCCGAGCTGCCAGCGCTGACGGGCCTCGGCCACCAGTTCGCCGATCTGGTTTTCGGTCATGCCCGGGAAATGCTCCAGGAACAGGCCCTGGACCCCGGTCTGGTCGCCATAGTCCCGCACCAGGCCGGTGAAGGTGGCGATGGCCCCGATGTCGCCCTTGGCCGACAGAAGCCGCTGTTCGGCGCCGCTGTCGAAGTCCTCGGTCTGGACCCGGATGCAGGTGGCCTCGGTGGCGCTACCGGTCATCTCAGCCTCCTGTGACCGGTGGGAACAGGGCCACTTCGTCACCGTCCCGCAGTGGCTGTTGCGGCCGCGCCATGATCTGGTTGACCGCGGTCATCACCGGCCGGCCATCCCGCAGCTGGCGCCAGGCGCCCTCGCGCGCCGCAAGTGCGCCGATCAGGTCCGCTACCGTACCGCCGGCCGCCAGGTCCACCGGCTCGGTTTCCACGCCAAGCTCTTCCCGCAGGCGGGCAAAGAAGCGGACCTGAACGGTGATGGTGTCGATGGTGTTGCTGGTCATACAGGCCTCTCTCGCGATTCGGGTTGTCAGCCGAGCAGGTCGGAGAACGGGTAGTAGTCAATCATGTCGCCTTCCGCCAGGGTCTGGTTCTCCGGAACCACCGCCAGGCCGTCGGCCCAGCAGGCGGAGCTGAGCAGGCCGGAACTCTGGTTGGGGTAGCAGCTGACCACGGCGTGGCCGTCCCGCAGTTCCTGGCGGGCGCGGACGTATTCACGGCGGATGGACGCCTTGTCGACGCTGAAGGCGGCGGGCAGCCGGATGGGCCGGGGCGCGGGCCGCACGTCCCCCTGGCAGCGGCGGATGAAGGGCACGCAGATAATCAGGCCGGTAACCAGCACCGACGCGGGATTGCCTGGCAGCCCCAGCACCGGAATGTTGCCGATGGCGCCGAAGGCCAGGGGTTTGCCCGGCTTCATGGCCATGCGCCAGAGTGACAGCTGGCCGTGCTGCTCCAGCACCGCCCGCAGGTGATCCTCCTCGCCTACCGAGACACCGCCACTGGTTACGATCAGGTCGGCCTGACGGGCCGCGCGCTTGAGGGCAATGGCGGTGGCGTCATGGTTGTCCGGCACGGTCTGGTTGACCACCACCTCGCAGTCGAGTTGCTGCAGCATGGCCTGGAGGGTGAACCGGTTGGTGTTGAATATCCGGCCCGGTGGCAGCGGTTGGCCCGGCTCCACCAGCTCATCTCCGGTGGTCAGTACCGCCACCCGCAGACGTCGCCAGACCGGCACCTGGGCCAGGCCGAGGGAAGCGATCAGGCCGAGCTCCTGGGCCCGTAGACGTGTGCCGGCGTGCAGGGCGGTGTCGCCCTGGCGCAGGTCCTGGCCGCGTCGGCGGATGTTGTCGCCAGCGCGCAGGCCCTCCGGGAAGCGCCGCAGCTCGTCTTCGACTTCCACATCCTCCTGCATCACCACGGTGTCGGCGCCTTCGGGAATATTGGCGCCGGTGAAGATGCGGGCGCAGGTGCCAGGCGCCAGGGGCTCGGGGGCGGTGCCCGCCGGTATGCGGGCCGACACCGGCAGCCGCCGGTCGTCTTGCAGGTCCGCCAGGCGCAGGGCATAGCCGTCAACCGACGTGTTGTCTGCGGAGGGTATATCGTGGCGAACCTGGAGGTCTTCCGAGAGGATGCGCCCGAGTGCGTGGTGAAGGTCAGCGGACTCAGCCTCCTGAACGGGAAGGGCGCGTTCGAGGACGTGGCTGAGGGCGGTGTCGACTGAGATCAGTGTGGTCATCAGCGCCGGGCCTTTTCGCCGACGCGCTCGTCCAGCCGGTGCAGCTGGCGCTCGGGCTTGCGCAGCACCAGGCCGGCGAAGTTGCAGGGCTTATGCCGGCTGTCGAGCTGGTGCCTGAGGATGCCTTCCCAGCCGGTGCGACAGGCGTTCGGTGAACCCGGCAGGCAGAAGATTACGGTGTTGTTGGCCATGCCGCCGAAGGTGCGGGACTGAATCGTGGAGGAGCGGATCTCCTCCACCGACAGGCGCCTGAACTCCTCGCCGAAGCCTTCGATGGTCTTTTCCAGCAGCGGTGCCACGGCTTCCGGGGTACTGTCGCGCTCGAGGAAGCCGGTGCCGCCGGTGATCAATACACAATGCACCTCGGGATCAGCAATCCAGCGCGAAATCAGTGCCCGCACCAGGAAAACATCGTCCGGCAGCAGGCGGCGCGCCACCAGGTTATGGCCGGCGGCCAGCACGCTGTCCTCCAGGTACTGGCCGGAGCTGTCCTCGGCCGGGCCCCGGCTGTCCGATACCGTCAGGATGGCAAGGTTCAGCGCGGTCGCGTCTGGGCTGATGGTCATGGCTGGCGATACTCCGTGGCAGTGCCGATGGCGTGGAACAGTGAACCAAACAAAGTGAACCAAACAATACGATAACCAGTATCACGTGGCTCATTGGCGATTGGAAGGGCTGGTAAAGAACCGGCCGCTTGCTATATTATCTGCGGATTCGATGTTTCAGGTACTTGACATTCATTCGTGTCATGAGGAAAGATCGAGATGTTCCAGAGGGCTGATCTTCCAGCCTCCGGCCGGAACTCATCCCTTGGGTGAGACCGGCCTCCGAAGAGTACCCGTGACCAGATAGCGCTGCCCTTATTCATCGTGTTCCGGTGTTGGCCTTGCCGCCTTCCCCGAGACGGATTGCCGGTGAGTGGCGAAAGGTCTGGCAAGCGTTCTTTGTGGCGCCCGTCGCAAAGTTCCTGTCCCGATGATGATGCACATTTGCTCAACACATTCAGGGCCTGCCCCTGTCCACTCAAACCTGATTACTTCCATTCTTGAATATCCAATAACTTATGAATCTTACTGAACTTAAGCAGAAATCCGTACCCGAACTGCTCGATATCGCGCAGGAAATGGGTCTCGATAACCTGGCCCGTTCGCGCAAGCAGGATGTGATCTTCGCCATCCTGAAGAAGCACGCCAAGAGCGGTGAAGACATCTACGGCGACGGGGTACTGGAAATTCTGCAGGACGGCTTCGGCTTTCTGCGTTCCGCCGACGCCTCCTACCTGGCCGGACCCGACGACATCTACGTCTCCCCCAGCCAGATTCGCCGGTTCAACTTGCGTACCGGTGACACCGTCTCCGGCAAGATCCGGCCCCCCAAGGACGGCGAGCGCTACTTCGCGCTGTTGAAGGTCAACGAGATCAATTTCGACAAGCCCGACAATGCCCGCAACAAGATCCTGTTCGAGAACCTGACGCCGCTGTTCCCCGACGAGCGCCTGGGTCTGGAAGCCGGCAACGGAAGCACCGAGGACCTGTCCTCCCGGGTGCTGGATCTGGTGGCGCCCATCGGCAAGGGCCAGCGTGGCCTGATCGTGTCGCCGCCCAAGGCCGGTAAGACCCTGCTGATGCAGACCATCGCCCAGTCCATCACCCGCAACAGCCCCGAATGCCATGTCATGGTGCTGCTGATCGACGAGCGCCCGGAAGAGGTCACCGAGATGCAGCGCACCGTGCGCGGCGAGGTGATTGCCTCCACCTTCGACGAGCCGCCGGCCCGTCATGTCCAGGTGGCGGAAATGGTGATCGAGAAGGCCAAGCGCCTGGTGGAGCACAAGAAGGATGTGGTCATCCTGCTGGACTCCATCACCCGTCTGGCCCGGGCCTACAACACCGTGATCCCGTCCTCCGGCAAGGTACTCACCGGTGGTGTGGACGCCCACGCACTGGAGAAGCCCAAGCGTTTCTTCGGTGCCGCCCGTAACGTGGAGGAAGGTGGCAGTCTGACCATCCTGGCCACCGCGCTGGTGGATACCGGCTCCAAGATGGACGAGGTCATCTACGAGGAATTCAAGGGCACCGGCAACATGGAAGTCCATCTGGACCGCCGCATTGCCGAGAAGCGGATCTACCCGGCCATCAACATCCGTCGTTCCGGCACTCGCCGTGAAGACCTGCTGATGGCGGAAGCGGATATCCAGCGGGTCTGGATCCTGCGCAAGCTGCTGCACTCCATGGACGACGACACCGGCGCCCTGGAGTTTCTGCTGGACAAGCTGCGCGAGACCAAGACCAACGACGAATTCTTCCAGTCCATGAAGCGCCGTTGATGGCTGCTCCCGCCTGCTGACTGTGCTCGGCGGGGCCGGTTCCGGTCCCGCCGACATCCGCTTGACCGTTCTGTCCGTAAACCTCTGCCTGACACGCCACCACAGGGCCTGCCATGAACTACAGTGACTTGCGTGACTTCATCGCCCAACTAGAGCAAATGGGTGAGCTCAAGCGCATCCGGGTCGAGGTGGACACGCACCTGGAAATGACCGAGATCTGCGACCGCACCCTCCGTGCCGGTGGCCCCGCCTTGCTGTTCGAGAAGCCCAAGGGCTACGACATGCCGGTGCTGGCCAACCTGTTTGGCACGCCCCGGCGCGTGGCGCTCGGCATGGGCCAGAGCGATGTGGCGGCGTTGCGGGACGTGGGCAAGCTGCTGGCCTTCCTCAAGGAACCGGATCCCCCTAAGGGCTTCCGCGACGCCATCGAAAAATTCCCGGTGTTCCGCAAGGTCATGAAGATGAGCCCCAAAGTGTTGCGCTCGGCGCCCTGCCAGGAGGTGGTGCTGGAGGGTGACCAGGTGGACCTGGGCCGGATTCCGGTCCAGCACTGCTGGCCCGGGGATGCCGGACCCTTGGTGACTTGGCCGCTGGTGATCACCCGCGGCCCCCACAAGGAGCGCCAGAACCTGGGCATCTACCGGCAGCAGGTGATTGGCCGCAACCGTCTGATCATGCGCTGGCTCAGTCATCGCGGTGGCGCCCTGGATTTCCTGGAATGGCAGAAAGCCCACCCGGGCGAGCCCTTCCCGGTGGCGGTGGCGCTGGGAGCGGACCCGGCCACCATCCTGGGGGCGGTGACGCCGGTGCCGGATTCCCTGTCGGAATATGCCTTCGCCGGCCTGCTCCGGGGTGCCCGCACCGAACTGGTAAAAGCCGGTCTCAGTGACCTGCAGGTGCCGGCCAGCGCCGAGATTGTATTGGAGGGCTTCATCTATCCGGACGATACCGCTCCGGAGGGGCCTTTCGGCGATCACACCGGTTACTACAACGAAGTGGAGCAGTTCCCGGTGTTCACCGTCGAGCGCGTCACGCACCGGCGCGACCCCATTTACCACAGTACCTACACCGGACGCCCGCCGGACGAGCCAGCCATCCTCGGCGTGGCGCTGAACGAAGTGTTCGTGCCCATCCTGCAGAAGCAGTTCCCGGAAATCACCGACTTCTACCTGCCGCCGGAAGGCTGTTCCTACCGCCTGGCGGTGGTGACCATGAAGAAGCAGTACCCGGGCCATGCCAAGCGGGTGATGATGGGGGTATGGTCGTTTCTGCGGCAATTTATGTACACCAAGTTTGTCATCGTCACCGATGACGACATCAACGCCCGGGACTGGAAGGACGTGATCTGGGCCATGACCACCCGTATGGATCCGATCCGGGACACCACCCTGGTCGACAGCACCCCCATCGATTACCTGGATTTCGCGTCACCGGTGGCGGGCCTGGGCTCCAAGATGGGGCTGGACGCCACCAACAAATGGCCGGGTGAAACCGACCGGGAGTGGGGAACACCCATCACCATGTCGGAAGAGGTCAAGCAGCGGGTGGATAGCCTGTGGGACAGCCTTGGCCTTGAACTTCCCGGCCAGGGCCCCGACAGATAGGTCACGTCCATGGCTTGGGACCCGGTGGGTGATGACGAGCCCGGAGCGCGAATAACGCTGAGGCCTTCGGGTCTGGTGTTCCGGGCGCCGGCGGACAGCGATCTGCTCAGCGCCGCCAGAGCCGCCGGCATTGCGGTGCCTTCCGCCTGCCGTAACGGCGTGTGTGAATTGTGTGAAGCCCGGCTGCTGAGCGGCCGGGTGCTGAGCAACCGTACCCGGACCCGGGTACCGAACGCCGGGCGTCTGATGCTTTGCCGAAGCCAGGGCCTGGGTGACATTGAACTGGAGATCGAGACCGTTATGGCAGCAGGAGAGAACCCCGCCCGGAAGTTTCACGCCAACGTGGTGGATCTGCGTTCGATCAGTCATGACGTTTACGGCGTGGAGCTTCAGTTGCCGCGTCGGCGGGAGCTGTCCTTCCATGCCGGCCAGTACCTGTCGGTGCTGCTGCCGGCTGCCGACCCCTGCTATTTCTCCATCGCCAGCAGCCCCAGCGCCGAGCATCTGGAACTGCATATCCAGGCCACGCCCGAGTGGGTGTCGGCCCAGCGCGTGATCGATGCCCTCAAGTCAGGTGATCCGGTCACCCTGGATATTCCCCACGGTCACGCCTGCCTGGCGTCGGTGCCGGACAAGCCGCTGGTCATGGTGGCCGCCGGTACCGGCTTCGCCCAGATGAAAAGCATGGTGGACTACCTGCAGGAAACCGACTTCGACCAGCCCGTCACCCTGTTCTGGGGGGTGCGCCGCCACGAGGACATGTACCTGCGCTCACTGGCCCAGCAGTGGCACGAAGAGTGGCCGCCGCTGAAATTCGTACCGGTGGTGGGGGACTGCGAGGACAACGACTGGTCCGGTCATCACGATCAGCTGGTGCGTGTGGTCCGGGCGTCGGCCCACGACTGGCGCAACGCCCGGGTCATGGCCAGCGGCTCGCCCACCATGGTCTATACCCTCATGGACGCGCTGGTGGCCGACGGGCTGCCCGAGTCCGAGTTCTTCTCCGACGTGCTGGAATACGCCCCCCGCTGACGCAACACAGCCCCTCGCCCCCGCCAAGACCAGAAAGCCTCTGAGGGGGTGAGGGGCAAGGCGCCCGGAGCGCAGCAAAGGAGACATACCGTCTGGTAGGCGAGTTTGCGAGCACCGCGCAACACAGCCCCTCACCCCCTCAGAGGCTTTCTCAGGCCTTGGGCATGGGGAGATCGGGCAACCCGCTGTCCTTCACCAACCCCTGCATCAGCAGCCGGACACTGTCCTGCTCGTCCCCCATGTGGGCGTTGAGACGGCTCAGTTCCGCCATGGTCTCGCGGCTGCGGCGCAGCTTGAGGCTGGTCTCGAAATACTCCCGGGCCTTGCCCCAGAGTTCGTTGCGAAGGCTGAGCCGGCCCAGTGCCAGCAGCAGCTCGGCATTGTTGGGCCGGTCCTGCAGCCAGCGCTCCGCCATCAGCAGTTGCTCGTCCGGCTTCTGGCCCTGGAGGCGGCCGTAGAGGTTGATCAGTTCATCGCTCCAGTGGTTACGCAGCACTTTGCGCAGCAGGGTCTCGGCCTGCACCTCGTCCCCCAGCTCCGCCAGCAGCCGGGCGTACTCCCGGATGGTGTGCTCGTCCCGGCGCAGGAAACCCGGCAGCTCGTCCCACAGCCGGGTCAGCGGTGACAGGTCCTGACCACCGACTGATTGCCGGCGGCATTCCGCCGCAGCTCGCTGCAGCAGGTTGTGCCAGGCGGTGCGCTCCAGCATGTTCAGCTCTTCCTTGTCCAGCAGCTCCCGCTTGCGCAGTTCCGGCAGCAGTTTGGACAGCTCGCGCCAGTCCTCCAACCGGACATAGGTGTTCTTCAGCAGCTTCAGCACAAAGGGATGGTGCGGCGTCTGCTTGCGCAGACGGATCAGGGTGGCCAAGGCCTGCTCCAGGCGGTTGCCCGCCAGCTGCAGCTGGGCCTGGGTGATGCCCACCGCCATGTCGGAGCCCGGGGTACTTTCGAAGGCTCGCCGCAACAGGTCATCGACGGCGTCGTGGTCGCCGCATTCGAAGGCCGCCTGGGCGGCCGCCAGGTAGTTGATCAGCGGGGTGTCGGCCTGGCTGGCGGAGGCTTCCAGCAGTTTGCGGGCACGAGGCCAGTTGCCTTCCGCCAGGGCCAGCAGGCCCTGGGTGGTACGCCGCCGCGCCCGGCGTTCCTTGCCGCGGGCCAGCCAGCCGCCGATCACGCCGGCACCGCGACCGGTGCGGCGCAGCAGGCCGATCACCAGCAGGATGGCAAACACCAGCACCAGCAGGCCCGCCAGGCCCACCCAGAAATTGGTTTCGATCAGGTAGTGGCCCAGGCTGATCCGTACATAGCCCAGGTCGTACTGCAGGCCCATGCTGAGGCCCACGCCCAGCAGCAGCGCTACCAGAATGATCACCAGCAGCTTGATCATGAGCCGGCATCCCCGTTGTCAGAGGTGGGTGCGGCGGATTCGGCCTGGCCATCGTCGTCGCGATTCGCCGCGGGATCGGTACGGCCTTCCAGCCGCGCCTTGAGAAGTTCCAGCGACTTGCTGATGTCCGGCAGCTCCGGGTCGATGGACTTCTGGCGCAGTTCGGAGAGGGTGCCCAGCAGGGCCTCGATCCGCGGATCGCTGTTGTCGTACCAGCGCTTGATGGCGTCCAGGGCCTTGCCCAGGGCCTGCTGGTAAACGATCTGGTTGCGCTCCAGCAGGCCCAGCTCGGCCTCCTCCAGCATCAGCTGGATGTTGAGGCGGGCGTAGGCGCTCTGCTCCGGCGATAGCAGCGGCTTGACCGGCTCGTCCAGGCGACGCACCACGATCATGCTGGCGAGGGTTTCGCGGGTTTCCTGCCAGGCCCGGGCGACGGCGCCCTGGCTCTGTCCGCCACCATCCTCACCGGTCGCTGTTGGGGCTGGCGCGGGGTCGTTGCCGGCCAGGGCGCTGTCGGACAGCGACTGCACGGTTTCGATGGCAGCCTCAAGCTGCAGGTAAAGGCCGGTACGGTCGACGCCGGCAATGCTCTTGAGCGCCATGATTTCCCGCGCCAGTTGCTCCCGTACCGGGTAGACGCCGACATCGTCGGTTTCCGCCAGGACCTGGTCAGCCGCCTGCAGGACCGCCAGGGCGCCCTTGTAGTCCTGTTCAATCTGCAGCCGCTGGTTGGCGATACGCAGCAGGTACTCGGCCTCCGATAGCAGCCAGTCGGTGCGGGTGCGGTTGCCGGCTTCCAGCAGTTCACGGGCGTTATGGTCAATCTGGCGCTGCTGGGTGGCGATCTTCTCCCGCAGTTCATTGATCCGGCTGTCCAATGCCTGTAGCCGTTCGGCCCGCTGATTGTCGGTCTGGCTGTAGTTGTTCTGCAGTCTTTCGGCGGTCTGGATCACTGAACTCAGGCGGTCCTGCATGGACTGCTGCTGCAGCCACAGCAGGTAGCCGGCAAAAGCCAGGGCCAGGCTCACGGCCAGGGCCAGCACAGCGATCAGCCAGAGGGGCCAGATTCGGGGACGTGGGGGCTGGGGCTGGTCGACTGTGGCAGGCAGTTGCTTGTTTGAGTCAGTCACGGGCGTCCTTAGCTGAGCGATGTGTTGGGCCGGGGCGCCCGGGCTGGTCTGGCCAGGTGCTCGGCAATACCGGTGGCAATGGCATCATCCGCCAGGCTGGCCGGAGTCAGAATCCAGTCAAAGCCGGACGCCCGGGCCTGCTGGGCAACCCGGTTGGCCGGCACCACCAGCAATCGTTGTTTGAGATTATGGTCGCTATTCTCACCTAGGGCCATGAGATTGTTCAATGTTTCTCCAGAAAGGGCGACGATGGCGTGAGGGTCAAAGTCACCCAGATGGTCCCGCAGGTCGGACTCGGACCAGGACGGTCGCCGCCGGTCGTAGAGGATCAACTCGCTCACCACGGCGCCGCGCCGGTTGAGGCTGTCCCGGACCAGCTCCCGGCCGCGCTCACCTCGTGCCAGCAGGACTTTCTCGCCGGCCGGGGCGTGCAGGCCCGGCAGGGCCAGCAGGTGTTCGCTGGTAAAGCCATCCGGTGGTGCCTGGGGCGTCAGCCCGGCGGCAGCGAACACCGCGGCGGTACTGGCGCCGACGCCATACCAGTTCAGGCCCACCGGAAACTGGGGCCACCAGGTGTCGATTCGCTCCAGCAGGCGCCCTGCGGCGTAAGGACTGACGGCGATCACGTGCTGGAACAGGTCCAGGTTCTGGATCAGGGTGCGGTCGGCGGCGGTTTCCGGCAGGTCCACCCGCTCGATCAGCGGCAGCACCCGTACCTCGGCCCCGCAGGCCTCCAGGTAGGCGGCCAGCCGGCCGGCCTCGGGTTCCGGCCGGCAGACCAGGACCCGGGCGCCGGCCAGGTCGGCTTCAGGTCGGGGTGTGACCATAGATCTCGGCCAGCACCCGGTCCGCCCCCAGAGCCAGCAGGTCTTCGGCAAGTTCCCGGCCCAGGCGTTCGCCCTCGGCCCGGGGCGCGCGACCCTCCACCCGGAAGATCTCGCTGCCGTCCACCGCGCCCACCAGGCCGCGAAGCCACAGGGTATCCTCGTCCTCCAGCAGGGCGTAAGCAGCAATGGGCACCTGGCAGCCGCCCTCAAGGCGACGGTTGAGGGCCCTTTCGGCTTTTACCCGGTCGGCAGAGTCGGCGTGATTGAGGGGTGCCAGCAGCTCCCGCAGTTCGTGGTCGTCCAGCCGGCACTCGATGCCCAGGGCGCCCTGGCCCACGGCCGGCAGGGAGATGCGATCCGGCATGCCGTAGCGGATACGGTCGTGGAAGCCCAGGCGCTTGAGGCCGGAGCTGGCCAGCACAATGGCGTCGAACTCGCCCCGGTCCAGTTTGGCCAGGCGGGTGTTCACATTGCCCCGCAGGGTGTGGATCTTCAGGTCGGGCCGGTAGGCCCGCAGCTGGGATTCCCGGCGCAGGCTGGCGGTGCCCACCACGGCGCCCTCCGGCAGATCGTCCACGTTGTTGTAGTGGTTGCTGACAAAGGCGTCGGTCGGGTCTTCCCGCTCACAGATGGCCACCAGGCCCAGGCCCTCGGGAAAGGTCATGGGCACGTCCTTCATGGAGTGCACCGCCAGGTCGGCGCGGCCGTCCAGCATAGCCTCTTCCAGCTCCTTCACGAACAGACCCTTGCCGCCGATCTTGGCGAGGGGCACGTCCAGGATCTTGTCGCCCTGGGTCTTTATGCCGATCAGCTCGACACTGACGTGATCGTGCATGCGTTCCAGCTCGGCCTTGATGAATTCGGCCTGCCAGAGTGCCAGGGCACTGTTTCGGGTTGCAATCTTAAGCGTGCGTTTGGACATGGTTAGGGTCGGACCAGATTGGAAAAAGTGTGGCACAAGACTAACGCGGGACGGCGAAAAAGTCCCGTCCGGGCTACGCCTCAGCCCGGGCTCAGCTTCTGACGTACGGCGGTGGCATGGCGCCGGCTTACCGGCAACTCGGTGTCCTGCTGACGCAGGCGGATGCGGTAGTGGCCGTCGTCGTCCCGTAGCAGCGCCTGGATATGACGCACCCCGACCAGGGTCTGGCGGTGGATGCGTAGCAACTGCTCCGGATAGGCCTGCTCAAGTTCCTTGAGGGTGAAGTCGGTCACCGTTTCGCCCTGGCTGTGATGGATGGTGACGCACTTCTGGTCGGCCTCGCAGTAGAGGATGGCCGCCAGCTCGATCAGCTCGGTACCCCGGTGGGTGCGCACCGCCAGCTGGTCCTCACTGGCTTCGCTGCGCACCTGCAGGGCCTGGAGCTGGACCCGGTTGATCCGACCGGCGCGGCCCAGGGCGTCCGCCAGGGCCTCCCGACGCACCGGTTTGAGCAGGTAGGCCGCAGCCTGCACCTCGAAGGCGTTGATGGCGTAATGATCGTAGGCGGTGCAAAAGATGATCGCCGGTGGGTGGGTGAGGGCGCTGAGCTTTTCCGCGACTTCCATGCCGTCCATGCCGGGCATGCGGATATCCAGCAGGAGGATATCGGGCTCCAGCTCCGCAACCGCCCGCAGGGTGGCGTGGCCGTCACCGGATTCGCCGCAGACCCGGTAGCCGTCCAGTCTGTCCACCAGCCGCGCCAGCCGCTCCCGGGCCAGGGGCTCGTCGTCGGCGATCAGGATGCGTTGCGGATCACTGGCTGTCATGGCTCGGGCTCCAGGACTGGGGGAGATTAACCGGCTGCCATGGCAGGCGCAGGGTAACGGTGTAGGTGCTGCCCTGCTGACTGTGCTTGAGCACCGCCGGTTCGCCGAATAGCGCCCGCAAGCGGGCCTGGATGTTGTCCAGTGCCATGCGGTTGCCCTCGTGGTTCTTCTGGTCCGCTTCCGGCCTCGGGTTCTGCACCATGAGATAGACCGAGTCGCCCTTGCGATAGCCCTCGATGCGGATGGTGCCGCCGGAAGCCCGCGGTTGAATACCATGATAGATGGCGTTCTCAACCAGTGGTTGCAGGGTCAGTGGTGGCACTGCCTGATGCTTCAGGTCTCCGGCGACCGCCCAGTCCACCTGCAGGCGCTCCCCCAGGCGCAGGCCCTCGATCATCAGGTAGCGCCGGCACAGGGCCAGTTCCTCGGCCAGGGGGATCAGCCGGTTCTGGGTCCGCAGGCTGGCGCGGAACAGCTCCGACAGGTCCAGTACGGCTTCCTCGGCCTGTTCCGGCCGGGTGGCGATCAGGCTGGCGATGGTGTTCATGCTGTTGAACAGGAAGTGGGGATGGATGCGGGCCTGCAGCGCCGTCAGCCGGGCCTGCATTTCGGCCTGGCGCTGCTGCTGCCACTGGTGCTGGAGGTAGAAGTAGCGCAGCACCATCAGGGTGATGATGGCCGCCAGCAGCAGGTTGCGGCCGATACCCTGCCAGGGCAGGCCCGGCTGCTGGGGGTTGAGCACTTCGCCGGCAAACAGGCTGAATACCAGCACATCCAGCACCACGATGGCGGTGATCAGGGCGCTGGCCCGGGCCACGCCCAGGGGCTGCAGGCGCTGGCGCAGGGCGCAGATAATGGCGGCGCTGGTGAGCAGGGTCCACTGTACGAACAGGGACAGCAGGCCAAAGTAGTTCCAGTCGATCCAGCCGCTGTCGGCCCGGATCACTGCCAGTAGCAGCACCATCAACTCGCTGGTGATGAGCAGCATGAACACCGCGCGCACCCGGCACAGGTCCGGCACGAAGAATTCTTCGCCGCCGGTGTCCTCCCGCGGAACCTGCCGGTTTTTACGACTGCGGGTGCTCATGCAGGTGAGAGTCTCCCAGAGAGTGTTATAATCGCCGCCTCATTTTCACCAGGCTCGCCAGATAATGCCGGGCTGCCAGCAGGAAAGATAGACCATGACTGACCAGAGCAAGAGCGCCGAAAAACCCTGGGGCGGTCGGTTCACGGAGCCGACGGATGCCTTCGTGGAGCGATTCACCGCATCGGTCGGGTTTGATCAGCGGCTCTATCACCACGACATCACCGGCTCCATCGCCCACGCCACCATGCTGGCGGAGGTCGGCGTGCTGACCGCCGATGAAAAGACCCAGATCATCGAGGGTCTGCAGGCGGTCAAGGCGGACATCGAGGCTGGCAACTTCGAGTGGTCGGTCCGCCTGGAAGACGTCCACATGAACATCGAGGCCCGGCTTACCGACCGCATCGGCATCACCGGCAAGAAGCTCCACACCGGCCGCAGCCGAAACGACCAGGTCGCCACTGACATCCGCCTCTACCTGCGGGACGAGATCGACGCCATCGCCGAGGAGCTGGCCCGCCTGCAGTCCGGCCTGCTGGATCTGGCTGAGCGCGAGGCCGACACCATCATGCCCGGTTTCACCCACCTGCAGACCGCCCAACCGGTGACCTTCGGCCATCACCTGATGGCCTGGTACGAGATGCTGGTGCGGGACGCCGAGCGCCTGCAGGACTGCCGCAAGCGGGTCAACGTCATGCCCCTGGGGGCCGCCGCCCTGGCCGGTACCACCTATCCCATCGATCGCACCATCACCGCACGGCTGCTGGGTTTTGACCGGGCCAGCGAGAACTCCCTGGATTCGGTCAGCGACCGGGATTTTGCCATCGAATTCTGCAGCTTTGCGGCCCTGCTGATGACCCATCTGTCCCGCTTCAGCGAAGAGCTGGTGCTCTGGACCTCGGCCCAGTTCGACTTCATTGACCTGCCGGACCGCTTCTGTACCGGCTCCTCCATCATGCCCCAGAAGAAGAACCCGGACGTGCCGGAGCTGGTGCGGGGCAAGACCGGCCGGGTCAACGGCCACCTGATCAGCCTGCTGACCCTGATGAAAGGCCAGCCCCTGGCCTACAACAAGGACAACCAGGAAGACAAGGAGCCGCTGTTCGACACCGTTGATACCGTCAAGGGCTGCCTCAAGGCCTACGCCGACATGGTGCCGGCGATCCGGGCCCGGGCCGACAACATGCGGGTGGCGGCCAAGCGCGGGTTCTCCACTGCCACCGACCTGGCGGATTACCTGGTGAAGAAAGGCGTGGCCTTCCGGGATGCCCACGAGATCGTTGGCAAGGCAGTGGGTTTTGGTGTTGCCGAGGGTCGTGACCTGTCCGACATGACCCTGGCCGAGCTCCGTGGCTTCTCCGAGGTGATCGACGGCGATGTCTTCGACGTGCTGACCCTGGAAGGCTCGGTGCAGGCCCGCAACCACACCGGCGGCACCGCGCCTGACCAGGTCCGTGCCGCCGTGGCCCGCGCCCGCCAGGGTCTCGGCAAGGCCTGACCCCCGGCGCCTCAGCCCCCGATGCGGCCGGTGTCCAGCTCCACCGCGACCGGTCGCAGTTCTTCCAGCGGCCGCGGCCGCGACAGCCGGAAGCCCTGGCCGTAGTGGATGCCCAGGCTGCGCACCTTGCGCAGCGCCTCGTCGTTCTCGATAAACGTGGCCACCGTGGCCTTGCCAGCCGCTGCAGCGATCTTGTGCAGCGCCTCCACCATGACCTGCTGCACCGGGTCGTCGTGCAGGTGCGCCATCATGGCCTGGTCCAGCTTGATGATGTCCACCGGCAGGGTCGCCGCCAGGCTGTAGCTGGCCACGCTGGCCCCCGCCCCATCCAGGGCCACCCGACAGCCAATCCGATGTAACGCATCGCACAGCACCGTAACCTCGTCCGGGTACTGGCTGGCGGTGGTTTCGCGGATCTCCAGGCAGAAGCATTCCGGCGCAAACGGCAGGTCCCGCAGCAGGGTGGCCATGAAGTCCGGAAAGCTGTCGTCCAGCACACTGGCCAGCGACAAGTTGAAGCCGCAGTACTTTAGTCTTGGCTCCAGCAGGCTGTGGCGTGCCAGCCAGGCCAGGGTCTTGCGAATCACCGCCCGGTCGATATCCCGGGCCAGGTCGAAACGTTCGGCCAGGGGCAGAAATTCGGCGGGCTCCAGCACGGGTTCGTCGGGGTTCTCCGACCGCAGCCGGGCCAGGATCTCGATGTGGTCGCCCCAGGTCACACTGGCCACTGGCCGCAGGCTCTGGAACTGCAGCTCCAGGCGGTCGTTGTCGAGGCTCTCCCGCAACGCCTCGAGGCGGCCGCGGGCCAGCCCGGCCTGGACCTCGTCGGAGACCGCGTCGGCGGCGTGGAGCCGATTGCGGCCGGCGGTCTTGGCGGTGTGGCAGAGATCCGCGGCCTGCTCCAGCAGCTTTTCCGGATCCTGGGAACATTCACCGTGGAGTCGCAGCAGCCCGGCACTGGCGGTGGTCTGCAGGCTGACATCCTGCCACTGGAACACGAAGTCGGCGATCAGGGTCAGCAGGGTGTCCGCGACCTTGGCGGCCTCAATGCGGTCGCAGTTCTCGATCAGCAGGGCAAAGGTGTCGCCGGACAGCCGCGCCAGAGAATCACGCTGGCGAATGCGCACCATCATCTCCCCGGCCAGGGCCCTCAGGTAACGGTCGCCGGTGCCTGGCGGCGCGCGCTCACCAAGTTCGGTGAAGCCGTCGAGGTTGAAGTAGAGCAGGCCGTGGCGGCCGGCGCTGTCACAGGTGTTGCGTAGCAGGCGCGCCAGCCGCAGGCCGAATTCGCGCTGGTTGAGCAGGCCGGTGATGGGGTCGTGGCGGTTCATGTAGCGCCGATTGCCGGCAACCCGGGTACGGTCACTGACATCCCGCGCCACCTGCACCGCCCCCAACACTTCGCCTTCCTCGTCCAGCAGGCGCTGGTAACGCAGTTCGTAGACCGGCAGTTCCCGGTCCTGCATCGCCAGCGGCATCTCCACGGTGAAGCTCTCGCGCTCGAAGGCCCTCTGCCAGAGCCGCTGCACCAGCCGCCGCTCATTGGGGAACTCGGCCAGCAACTGGCACAGATTGTCCCCGTCACGAACCTCGACGCCGAAGGTCTCCCGGGCCTGGTGCCGGAAAGCGCTGTTACAGCACAGCAGGTTGAGGCCGGTATCCACCGCCACCACCAGGTCATCGGTGGCGGCCATCAAAGCGCTGAGCAGGGCCTGGCCACGGGTGGTCCGGGACGCCAGTTCCCGCTGCGGACTGAGATCGCTGACCACGCCGCTGAGACCGGTCACCTGCAGCCCCTGTTTGAGAGCCTGGCCGTGAACCCGGATGCGGCGCGACTGCTGGCGGGCATTGACCAGATCCAGAGTGGCATCGAAAGGCTCGCCGGTGCGGGCGCAACGGCGGAACATTGCCCGTAGCCGGTTCTGGCCGCCCTGGCAGTAGAACAGCGCCTGCTCCGGGGTGATGTCGCTGCCCGGACGCAGTCCCAGCAGGCGATAGAGGCCCTCCGACCAGCTCATCCGGTTGTCCTGGATATCCAGCTCCCAGAAGCCGAGCTGAACCGCCTTTTCGGTCAGGGCCAGCAGCCGCGGATCCAGTGGCAACGAATCCCTCAGGGTAACGAAGGCGCTGACGGCCTGGTCGGCGTCCCTGACCGCCAGGCGCAGGGTGAGCTGGGCGGTGAAGAAAAAGCCCTCCCGATGTCGCAGGGTCACCAGCACCGAATGGCCCCGCTCGAACCTCTGCCGGTTCGCCGGTGTCAGGGGATCGTCCTCCCGTGCCGCCACCAGGCGCGATACCGGCTGGCCCACCAGGGTACTGGCGCCAAAGCCCAGCACCGCCTCGGCCTGGCTGTCGACAAAGGTGATGATGCCGGCGTCGTCAATCCGGATCAGGGTGCGACGGGGGTCGGCCTGGCCGGACTCGATCCGGTAGCGGCGAATGAAGAATTCTTTCAAGGCAAAGTGACCTGCTATGATCGTGAACGGTTTGCGAGTCTGGCCTCATCTTATCGGGAGTGCGGCCGTCAGACTGATACCGGTGTCGTAAAAACCACTTTCACGGAGTCGCTGTGACCGCCCCAGACCTGCCCATCCGCCTCGATTTTGACGAAGGTATCGACCGCAAGGTCCTGCGCCGTCTCCGGGACCGGTTCTGGCAGGTCAACGAGGCCCGTTGGCAGCGCGCCCATTCGGCGCTGACCTACCGTCAGCAGGTGGTGCTGGAAGTGCTGCCGCTGGTGTTTCACCTCAATCATCCGGCCCTGCCGGGCTATCTGGACCACGACTGTCCGTTCGGCATTGCCCACTACCAGCCGTCACCCGCCGCCATCGGCGCCGCCCAGCGCCTGGCCCGATCCTTCGCGCTGCGGGATGCCGGCAAACGCCAGCCGGATGTGGAGGCCATGTTCCTGATGGGCAGCCCCGGCTCCCTGGGCCATTCGGTGGCCAGCGATCTGGACGTCTGGCTCTGCCACCGGCCGGGGCTGACGGAAGCTGCCGTCGAGCGCCTGGAGCGCAAGGCGGCCCGGGTATCCGAGTGGGCCGCCGGGCTGGGCCTGGAGCTTCACGTGTTCGTGTTCTGCGCCGAGGACTGGCGGCACCGGCGTCATCGCGCCGAGGTCAGCGGCGAGAACTGCGGCAGTGCCCAGCACTATCTGCTGCTGGACGAGTTCTACCGCACCGGCATCCACCTGGCCGGCTGTTTTCCGCTCTGGTGGCTGGTGCCGGTGGCGGATGAAGGCAACTACGAGGAGCGCGCCCGGCAGCTGATCGAGTGCCGCTTTATCAAGGCCAGTGACTACATCGACTTCGGTGCCGTGCCGGCCATCCCCGAGGAGGAGTTCCTGGGGGCCGGGGTCTGGCAGCTCTACAAGGGCATCGACTCGCCCTGGAAATCCCTGCTCAAGCTGCTGCTGATTGAATGTTACGCCCGTGACCCGGCCGGCGGTCTGCTGTCGCTGGCTTTCAAGGCCGCCATCTATGGCGGCGAGACCGATCCCGACCGGCTGGATCCTTACGCCTTGCTTTACCAGCGCCTGGAGCGCTGGCTGGTGGAGCTGGATGCCGACAGCCGGCTCGATCTGGTGCGCCGCGCCCTCTATTTCAAGGCCGGATTGCCTCTGAGCCGGGCCGAGGTAGCGGGGGAGCGCTGGCGGGGGCAGCTCCTGCAACAACTGGTAACGGCCTGGGGCTGGGGGCCGGAGACCCTGCGGGATCTGGACAACCGACAGCTCTGGCGCGCCGAGCAGGTGATCACCCTGCGCCGGGCCATGGTCAATGAACTCAGCCACAGCTATCGGTTGCTGTCCCGGCTGGCCCGCACCCATGCCCTCAAGGCGGCCATCAGCCAGACCGACATGGGTCTGCTGGGCCGCAAGCTCTACGCGGCCTTCCAGCGCAAGGCCGGCAAGATCGAGCTGATCAACCCCAACATCGCGCCATCGCTGGCGGAGGAGAACCTGGCCTTCCATCACCAGTCCACCCAAGGCCTGGAAGCCAGTGGTGAGGGCTGGCTGCTGTACCGGGACCTGGAGAATCCCGCCGACGCCTTCTGGCAGCCGGTGATACGACGGGCCAGCAACCTCACCGAACTGCTGGTGTGGAGCTACTGCAACGGCCTGCTGACCCGGGCCACCCGGCTCAACGTGCGGGCTGGCAGCAGCGTATTGAGCGTGGCGGAGCTGCGGGAACTGCTGGAGACCCTCAGCCAGCACCTGCCGGTGCCGCTGGCGCCGGCCAGCCGTGACGCCCTGCTGGCCCCGGCCCGGCCCCTGACCACGCTGCTGCTGGTGAACGTGGCGCTGGACCCCCAGGCCCGTCTCACCGAGCGTGGTCTGCATAAGCTCAGCGGCCGCCACGATTCGCTGGGGTTCAGCGGCGGCCGGGAGAACCTGGTTCACACCATCGACCAGGTGACCCTGAGCAGTTGGCACGAGGTCAGCCTGCAGCACTATGCCGCCGGTGACACCCTCATCCAGTGCCTCAAGAACTACCTTGCCAGCGTGGCGGAGAGCCCCCGCCATCTGCCGGTCCTGGCGGTGCACAGTTTTGGCGGCCATGGCGGCGCCATCGCCCGGCGGGTGCAGGAGCTGTTTGCCGACGTGCAGCGCTATTTCTTCGCCGGTGGGACGGGGCCCCATGCCCTGCGCTACGTGATCGAGATGGACCGGCGCTATTTCGTGCTGCAGTTCCAGGGCAATGAGCCGGGTTTCGTCGGGCTGGACAGTCGGGAGGCGCTGATGGATTACCTGCGCAAATCCCAGCAGACCTACTCCCCGGTATTGTTCGACCGTTACGCCCTGCTGGAGGACCCGGCGCTGCGGGCGGTGTGCCAGGCCAGTCAGCCGGAAAGTGTGCAGGTGTTCTACCAGCAGCAGGGCGAGCGGGCGCGGATCTGGGTGGTGGATGAGCTTGGCTCGGTCTGCGGCTGGCAGCAGGTCTTCAGCAGCCGGCGCCACCTGCTGGCGCCGCTGTTCAAATTCCTCGAGAACCTGCTGGAGCGGCGTCAGCTGCGCCAGAGCCAGGGTCTGACCGGCGCTCTGACCGATTGCCTTTGTTACGAGCTGGTGATGCGGGATGGCCAGTGGCACACCGAGCGGCGCCCGGTCAGCGGCGAGGAACTGCCCCTGGGGGGGCTGGAAGTGCAGGCGGTGGGGGTGCAGGAAGGCGAGAGCCACCTGCGGTTCGATATCTACTGTGGCGACCAGGAGTTCACCCTGCTGGAGTACGGCGACCAGCTGATTCCCGCCGTCGCCCACTACATCCGTTCCCGGCGTCGGGCCGGGGAGTCCTACCCGGTCTATCTGACCGACATTCACCTGCCTCACGACCTGGACCCCCAGGTCTACCAGCAGGACCTGCAGACCACCCAGTACCTCTACTACCGCCGTGAGCTGGAACAGGCGCTGAACCAGGCCCTGGCCGGGGATATGCCCTGATCACTGCTGTCAGGTATACTGCCGGCAAACGAATCATGGGTACGGCAGGCAATGCGGACGCTCTCTCCACTCTTTGCGGTTCTGGTCACGGTCATGTTGATCGCCGGTTGTGGCCAGAAAGGGCCGCTCTACCGGCCGGCGCCGGAGGCGGCCCCGGCCTCCGAGGCCGAGACGGCCGGCACCGGCTCCGAGCGTGACGATTCCGGCGAGCGCTAGGGCACCGCTGTACCACCAGTGACAGGACAACCGATGGACCACTTCAATTACCGTGACGGCCACCTCTTTGCCGAGGACGTGGCGCTGGCCGATATTGCCGCCGCCCACGGCACGCCGGCCTATGTCTATTCCCGCGCCACGCTGGAACGCCATTACCGGGCTTACGACGACGCCCTCGCGGGCCGTCCCCACCTGGTGTGCTACGCCGTCAAGGCCAACAGCAACCTGGCGGTGCTGAACGTTCTGGCCCGCCTCGGCGCCGGTTTCGATATCGTCTCCGCCGGTGAGCTGGAGCGGGTGCTGCGGGCCGGCGGTGATCCCTCCCGGGTGGTGTTTTCCGGGGTTGGCAAGCAGCCCTGGGAGATGCGCCGGGCCCTGACCGTCGGGGTACGCTGCTTCAATGTGGAGTCCGACACCGAGCTCGACCGTCTCAACGCGGTGGCCGGCGAACTGGGCATGAAGGCGCCGGTGTCCCTGCGGGTCAACCCGGACGTGGACGCCGGCACCCACCCCTACATCTCCACCGGCCTGAAGGAAAACAAGTTCGGTATCGACATCAACGAGGCGCCGGCGGTCTATGCCCGCGCCGCGGCGATGCCGAACCTGGATGTGATCGGCGTGGACTGCCACATCGGCTCCCAGCTCACCTCGGTGGCACCCTTCCTGGACGCCCTGGACCGGGTGCTGGCGCTGGTCGACCAGCTGGCGGGTCAGGGCATCATGATCCGGCACCTGGACATGGGTGGCGGTCTGGGGGTGACCTACGACAGGGAAACCCCGCCGCAGCCTGCCGATTACGTGGCCAGGCTCTGTGAACGCCTGGCCGGACGCGACCTGGAGCTGATCCTGGAGCCCGGTCGCTCCATTGCCGCCAACGCCGGCATCCTGCTGACCCGTGTCGAATTCCTCAAGTGCACCGAACATCGCAACTTCGCGGTCATCGATGCTGCCATGAACGACCTGATCCGGCCCGCCCTCTACGGCGCCTGGCAGGCGGTGGTACCGGTGAGCCCCCGCGACACCGGCGACGAGAAAGTCTGGGACCTTGTGGGCCCGGTCTGCGAAACCGGTGACTTCCTGGCCAAGGAACGCAAGCTGCGGCTGCAACCGGGTGATTTGCTGGCAGTGCGCTCCGCGGGTGCCTACGGTTTTGTCATGAGTTCCAACTACAACACCCGCAACCGCCCGCCAGAGCTGATGGTGGACGGCGATCAGGTCCACGTGGTGCGCCAGCGCGAGACCCTGGAAGACCAGCTTCGGCTGGAGAGCCGGCTGCCGGATTCGGCAACGGAGTCATCATGACCGAGCGCCGCGGCCAGGGTCCTCTGCTGGAGTTCACCAAGATGCACGGCCTGGGCAACGACTTCATGGTGGTGGACGCCATCAGCCAGCCTTTCTGGCTGCAGCCGGAGATGATCCGTACCCTGGCGGACCGGCATTTCGGCATCGGCTTTGACCAGCTCCTGGTGGTGGAACCCCCGGGACTGCCAGACGTGGACTTCCGCTACCGCATCTTCAACTCCGACGGCAGCGAGGTGGAGCAGTGTGGCAACGGCGCCCGCTGTTTCGCCCGCTTTGTCCGGGACCAGCGTCTCACCAACAAGAAAGTGCTCCGGGTCCAGACCAGCGGCGGCGTGATCGAGCTGCGGGTGGGCAAGGACGGCTGGGTGAGCGTCAACATGGGAGTGCCGGAGCTGAACCCGCCGGCCATTCCCTTTGCGGCCGACCACCGCCAGCGGGTGTACACCATGGAAGTGGACGGCCAGACCCTGGAGATCAGTGCGGTCTCCATGGGCAATCCCCACGGTGTACTGGTGGTGGAGGACGTGGACACCGCACCAGTGGCGACCCTGGGGCCACGCCTGGAGCGCCATCCCCGCTTCCCGGCCCGGGCCAATATCGGCTTCCTGCAGGTGGTGGACACCGGTCATGCCCGCCTGCGCGTGTTCGAGCGTGGCGCCGGCGAAACCCTGGCCTGCGGCACCGGTGCCTGTGCCGCGGTGGTAGCCGGTCAGCTGCGGGGCCTGCTGGGCAAGCGGGTAGAGGTCACACTTCCCGGTGGTCCACTGGTCATCGAATGGCAGGGCGAGGGGGCCCCTGTTATGATGGAAGGGCCGACGGCGCGGGTCTTTGACGGCCAGCTCAGGCTGCCTGCGGAGGCGGCCCCCCGTCGCTCCCGCCGGAGCGAACGTGGCGGCAGGGGCCGGCAGTGATCAAAGGAGAATTGCATGACAGAACCAACGGCCCGACAGAAGGCCGACGCCCTGACCGCGGAACAGGTGGCGGATTACCTCCGTGCCAACCCCGATTTCTTCGTCGCCCAGGATGAGCTGCTTCGCAGTCTGACGTTGCCCCACGACAGCGGCCGGGCGATTTCCCTGGTGGAGCGCCAGGTGCACCTGTTCCGGGAGCAGCGCGACACCCTCCGCCACGAGCTGGTGGAACTGGTGTCCATCGCCCGCCAGAACGATCGTCTGTTCGAGAAAAGCAAGCGCCTGCTGATGCAGGTGATCGAGGCCACCAGCCTCAACGACATGGCCGCCGCGGTGGACGACAGTATCCGCGGTGACTTTGGCCTGGACGCGGCGTCGGTGATCCTGTTTTCAGACCAGCCCCTGGCCACCAGCGCTGAGGGTGCCCTGCAGGTCGTGTCACCGGCCGAGGCGGAGCGCCATCTGGGCAGCCTGCTGGAAGGTGAACGGGCGGTCTGTGGCCAGTTCCGCGAAGGCCAGCGCGATTTCCTGTTTCCCGACCGGGAGCAGCCAGTGGCTTCGGTGGCGCTGGTCCCCCTGCGTCATAACGGCCTGATTGGTGTCTTCGCCGTCGGCAGCTGTCAACCGGGCTATTTCGACCAGAGCATGGGCGCGCTGTTCCTGACCTACATCAGCGACACCCTGAGCCGGCTGTTGCCGCCCATGCTGCACCGGCATGCCAGCCTGGGAGCGGTGCCCGACTCCGTGGCCGAGTCCCGCTGACCATGGCGCCTTCTGCGCACGGGGCAGACGATGCCGGCGGCGAAGGCGACAGCGCTCTTGTAGCCTCGCTCGCGGAACCTTTGGCGCGATTCATTGACCACCTGTCCTCCGAGCGCCGCCAGGCGACCCTGACCTGCCGGCACTACCAGCGCGACCTGCTGCGGCTGGGCGCCCACCTGCAGCAAACCCGTCAGCACCAGTGGTCCGGCCTGGACCAGGCCGGCCTGCGACGTTATGTGGCCCAGCTCAGCAGGGCCGGTCTGGCCGGTCGCAGCATCGCCCGCCACCTCTCCTCGATAAGGCGTTTCTACGATTTCCTGTTGCGGGAACGCCAGGTCCGGGACAATCCGGCCCTGGATGTCCGGGCGCCGAAGTCCGGTCGCAAGCTGCCGGGGGTGGTGGACGTGGACCAGGTCAACCAGCTGCTGGACGGCGGGGCCGAGGAACCGCTGGAGATCCGGGATCGCGCCATGTTCGAATTGTTCTACTCGTCCGGCTTGCGGCTGGCGGAGCTGGTCGGCCTGGATCTGGGGGCCGTGGATGGCCGCAGCGGCGAAGTCCGGGTGCTGGGCAAGGGCGGCAAGGAGCGGCTGGTGCCGGTGGGCCGCAAGGCCCTGCTGGCGCTGCAGGACTGGCTCAATGTGCGCCCGGGTCTGGCACCAGAGAGCCAGCGGGCGCTGTTTGTCAGCCGCCGCGGTGACCGCATCAGCCCCCGCAGTGTGCAGCTTAGGCTGCAGCGCTGGGGCCTGCTCAAGGGCGCGGACCAGCGCCTGTATCCGCATCTGCTGCGACACTCCTTTGCCAGTCACCTGCTGGAGTCCAGCGGCGATCTGAGGGCGGTGCAGGAACTGCTGGGGCATGCGGATATCGCCACCACCCAGATCTACACGCACCTGGATTTCCAGCATCTGGCACGGGTGTATGACCAGAGCCATCCCAGAGCCAGGCGCCGCCCGAAGGCGCAGGACACGGCCGGCGACACCTGACCCGGGCCAAGACATTCACACCACAATGCCACCGGGAGACAGGCATGGCATCGGAACAGTCCTGGAAGCAGCAGTACCTTCAGGAATTGGACAGCAGCAAGGCGCGCGAGCAGCAGTGGCAGTCCGAGCGCCACACCCTCGAGCGCTTGCTGGTACGCACCAGCTTTGCCGCGGAAGGTCAGGACGATCAACTGGACAGGCTCCTGGAGGGGGTGCGTGAGCACTTGCGCCGCAAGGGTGCAGATCCGGGTGGGTTGCGGCGGCTGCAGGAGCAGCTGGATCAGCGCCTGGTGGCGCTGGAGAGCGACAGTTCCGGCATCGGCTCCCGTCTCCGGGACAGCCTCCAGCAGTTGATCTCGGCGCTACGCCACCACGAGCTTTTCCAGGGTCACGGCGATCAGCTGAAGCAGCTGGGGCGCCAGCTCAGCGAACCGGATACCCTGCAGCGGGCGTTGCCGGAATGGCTGTTGCGGCTGGCGGAACTGGAAGTTCAGGCGCTGCAGGGCGGGTCTGCCGCCAAATCCGGAAATGGCCTGCTGGGCCGGCTGTTTGGTGGCCGGCCGGCGCCGAGTCCGGAGCCGCCGGTCACCATGGAGGTACCGGCGTCTGCATTGGACGCCACCGACCCCTGCGAGCCCTTTCAAGCCGCCCTCAAGGCCAGCCACGCGCAGCGTGCCCGTTTTGCCCGGCGGGTGGCCGAGGTGTTGGAGCACATGCTCAGTCAGGTCACCCTGGCACCGGCGGCCCATGCCCGGGCCCTCAGCATCCGTAGCCGCCTGGCCGAGAGCGACGACTGGCAGGAGTTGCGTGATGCCCTCAACGAAACCGCCGAGCTGATCATTGCCGCAGTCAGTCGCGGCCAGCTGGAATTCGAGAGCTTCCTCAAGCGCCTTGACGAGCGCCTGTTGGCCCTGCAGACCCATCTACTGGAGCAGTCGGCGCAGAGCGAGCACCGCCAGAGCGCGTCCGAACAGCTGGAGACAAGCCTGAACCGGGACCTGCAGGCGCTCACCGACAACCTGGAGCAGAGCGATGACATGGCCCAGCTCAAGGCTTCCGTCAGCAAGCACCTGGAGTCGATTGCGCATTCGGTGCGGCATTACCGCGAACAGGAATCGGCGCGGGAGGCCCTGGCCCAGGAGCAACTGGCGGTGCTGCAGGAAAAGCTGGCCACACTGGAGGCGCACTCGGAACACACCAAGGAGCAACTGCGCCAGGAGCGCAGCCGGGCCCTGACCGACGTGCTCACCCAGTTACCCAACCGGGAGGCGTGGCAGGAGCGCCTGGCCTTTGAATATGAGCGCTGGCAGCGCTACCACAATCCGGTCACCCTGTGCGTACTGGATATCGATCATTTCAAGGCGGTCAACGACAGCTATGGTCACAAGGCCGGCGACCGGGTGATACAGTTGATGGCCAAGGTGTTGCGGGATCGTCTGCGGGCGACCGACTTCGTGGCCCGTTACGGTGGCGAGGAATTCGTGGTGCTGCTGCCGGAAACCGGCGTGGACACGGCGCTGGAGGTGATCAACAAATTGCGGTCCCACATCCGGGAGCTGCCGTTCCACTTCCAGGGTGAGCCGGTGTCCATTACCTTCTCGGCCGGCCTGGCACCGTTCCGGGAGGGGGTGGCGCTGGATGCGGTGTTCGACCAGGCCGATCGCGCCCTGTATCAGGCCAAGGCCGCAGGTCGCAATCAGGTCCTGGTGGCCCCGGCTCAGTGACGGAGCTGGGCGTCCAGATCATCGATGACTTCTGCCCAGTCGGCGTTCTCCTCGATGCCCTCGTAGAGGAAGCGGGACTGGCTTTCGTTCCAGAACGGCGCCTTGTGCAGCGGCATGTCCGCCGGCAGCGGCGCATGGTCCTGGATGAATTTGCGGATGGCGGCCTCATCGGAGGGCAGCCCGAGCTGCTCGAAGAGGCGGGGCATGGTATGAATCGTGGTATCCATGATGCGCTATCTCCCGTTTAATCAATTGTGTACCGGTAACCCAGCCAGCGCGCTGGCTCTTATGTTCACTGTAGCCAACTGACATGGATTATCCAATGACGTGCGCCCGCCGCTGGTGCTTGCCAGTCTGCCTTTTGCTGTCGCTGCTGGTACTGATGCCGCAGATGGGCCGCGCCGACCCCCCGGTGACCTCGCCCCTGCCGGTGCTGGACCGGGCCGATCTCAACTGGCTGGCGCAACAGGGGGAGCTCAATATCGGCGTCCGGCCGGGGCAGATTCCGTTGGCGTTTGTGACCGCCGAAGGGGAACTGGCGGGCACCTACATCGACTATCTGAATCGCATCGGTACCAAACTGGACACTCGGGTGGACCTGGTGGCGGCCAGCGCCGCGGACTCCGAGGCCATGCTGGCCCGGGGCGAGCTGGATGCCATGCTGCGAACCCACGCGCCAGGGCAGCCGGTGCCGGCCGGGCTGGCGGTGACCGCGCCGCTGATGAGCCTGACCTACGGCCTGTTCGTTGACGCCGGGGATGCCAGCATCCAGAGTCTTTCAGACCTTGAGGGACGGCGACTGGCGCTGATCGGCGACGACAGCAACCAGTACCGTCTGCTGGAGCCGGTGGAGTCGTTCCGGCCGGTGCCGGTGAGTAACGTGGGGGAGGCTGTGAGCAAGGTGCTGTCGGGCCAGGCGGATGCTTTTCTCGGGCCCATGCCGGTGGTGTCGGATTATCTGCAGGCTGCCCTGATCAACGGTATCGGTCTGGCGTCACTGCTGGACGGCCAGGCCACCCATGTGGTGCTGGCGGTGTCCGAGGAGCGTCGGACCCTGCTGCGGGTCCTCAACCGCACCGTGAACTCCTTCAACCGCAGTGAGCACCAGGCCATCCGCGAGGCCTGGGTGCCCTTTACCGTGCCCAGGGCAGCCTCGGAGGCCAGTATCCAGCTGACCCAGATCGAGCAGGAGTGGCTCAAGCGCAATCCCAACCTGCGGGTGATGTTCCGCTCCAACTGGCCGCCGTTCGAGTTTACCCAGGACGGTGAGCTTCGCGGACTGGTGCCGGACCTGGTGGGCCGTATCGAAGACAGTCTTGGCGTCAGCTTCAGCCGCGAGACCACCACCGACTGGAGTGCGGCGGAACAGGCCCTGCTGGATGGCGAGGTGGATATCCTGGCGGCCCTGCCCAGGTCACCGCGTCGGGAGGACAAATTCCTCCTCAGCCGGACCTATCTGTCACTGCCCATAGCCCTGGCGATCCGCGATGACGGCCGGTTTATCGGGGACCTGCGGGAGCTGCGGGACGAGCGGGTGGGGGTGGTGCGCCAGCAGGCCAGCCACGACTACCTGCTGATCAATCACCCCGATATCAACATCTTTCCGATGGATTCGGTGGAAGAGGGGTTGCTGGCGCTGTCCAACGGTGACCTGGAGGTGATGGTGACCCACATTCCCGGCGTCAGCTACACGGTCGCCCGGTTGGGGCTGTCGAACCTGCGCATAACCAGCATCACGCCCTACCAGTATGAGTTGCAGCTGGCGGTGAGCAAGGAGCGCCCGGAGCTGCTGCGCATCATCAACAAGTCCCTCACCAGTCTGGAGGCTGGCGACACCGAGCCCATGTACAACCGCTGGATCCATCTGGACGTGGAGCAGGAGCCCGACTACACGGTGCTCAAGCGGGTGGTGCTGATTGCCATCGTGGTGGTGCTGATTTTCCTGTACTGGAACCGTAAGCTGTCCCGGGAGGTGGATGAGCGGATCCGCTCGGAAAACGCCTTGCGCCGCAGCGAGGACGACCTGCGCGCCGCCAAGCTGGAAGCCGAGCGGCTGGCCCGGGAGGCGGAAACCGCCAACCGCGCCAAGAGCGAGTTCCTGGCCAATATGTCCCACGAAATCCGCACGCCCATGAACGCGGTGATCGGCTACAGCGACCTGCTCAGCGAGCGGGTCACCGACCCCCAGTTGCGGCAGTACCTGGACGCCATCCGCGCCGGCAGCCGCAGCCTGCTGATGCTGATCAACGACATACTGGACCTGTCCCGGATCGAGGCCGGCAAGATGCGGCTGGAATTCGCGCCCCTGGAGGTCAAGCGCCTGCTGGATGACGTCCGCCACATCTTCGATCTGCGGGCGCGGGAGCAGGGCATCGAGCTCAGGGTCACGGTGGACGCCTCCGTGCCCCGGGCCATGGTGCTGGATGAGGCACGGCTGCGTCAGGTGCTGTTCAACCTGGTGGGCAACGCCATCAAGTTCACCCACGAGGGCCGGGTTGATGTCTACGCCGCCGCCCGTGCCCAGCCCCGCCAGCCCGGCGAAGCCCAACGTCATGAGCTGATCGTCACGGTCAACGACACCGGCATCGGCATTCCCCGCGACCAGCAGGAGCGGATCTTCGACGCCTTCGAGCAGCAGGAGGGCCAGAGCAACCGCAAGTACGGTGGCACCGGCCTGGGCCTGGCCATCAGCCGGAAGCTGGCGCGGATGATGGGCGGCGAACTGTCGGTTCGCAGCGCTCCCGGCCAGGGCTCCACGTTCACGGTACGCCTGCCGGGTGTCGAGGCCACGCTGCCGGAAACCGACACGGAGCAGGCGCCGGCACCGGCGGAGCCGAAGCTGGCGGACGAACTGGATCGGCAGGAACGCGGCTGGCTGCGCCATCAGCTGTCCCGGGATTTCGGTGATGAGTGGCGTCAGGTGCGCGAGAGCGGAGATCCGGAGCAGATGCGGGAATTCGCCGAGCGGGTGCGGGACTGGGGCCTGCGCTATCGTTCCGACCGGGTGGCCCTGTATGGCCGCAAACTGCTGGAAGACGTGGAAACCTTCAATCTGGATGCCATCAACCAGTCGCTGGAGGCTTTTCCAAGGTTGCTCGGGGAAACCGTCAGCGCCCGGGACTAGGCGCCGGGAGACGGCCAGATACTACAGGCAGTCGTACTGGGACTGGCGGTCGAAGGCGACGGACACCATGTCGTAGCCGCTGTCGGACAGGGTCTGGATCAGCTCCCGGTCGCGGATCAGGGTCATGCAGATCTTGTGGACGCTGGCCTGCAACTGTTCGTTTGCCGGGGGCGTGGTGAAGCGGAAGTCCACGATCAGGTACTTGCGGTCCACTGCGGCGGACACCGGGATGTCCTGGCGCTCGACACTGTCGAAGCCGATGTAGGTGGGCTGGTTCTGGGCGAACAGGCCGCTCATCAGGACATCGAGGTTCTCAGCCCGGGCGCTGGTGGCCAGGGTCAGGCAGATGCAGACGGCAGTGAGCTGTGGAATGCGCATCGGGGCGCCCCTGTAACGAAATGTTAAATTGCGTTACTGGAGATTATCGCAGAGTTTCGTCACTTTGCATCGCTCCCGAGCCAGAGATTTTTCAATCTTTTGCAGATGATCATAATTTGACCGATTCGGGCCAGGTTTCCGCACCCGCCGGGATCAACTATCATGGAACCAACGCCTCCGCCGCCCCTCTGGCCGGTCGGCGCCGGCAAACGCAGAAACGGGCGGGAGACTCTTACCATGTACCAACTCGTATTCAGGGGCGAATGTGCCCAGGGTACCGACCTGAAAACCGCTCGCGCCAACGCGCAGGCCCTGTTCAAGGCCAGCCTCGATCAGGTCGACCGCATGTTCAGCGGCCAGGCGGTGGTGATCCGTAACAAGCTCGATCAGGCTCAGGCGGAAAAATACCGCCAGGTGCTCCTCAAACACGGCATGGTGGCCCATGTCCAGGCCATGCCCGGCAGCCAGCCGGCGCCGGCGGCTCCCGGTCAGCCCTCGCAAACCCGGCCCGCGGCGTCAGAACCGGCGCCGCAGCCGCAGCGCCCCACGGAGTCCGCCAGTGCTCCGGCCCGGCGGCCGCCCCAGGGCGCAGGGCCGAAAGTGGAGCCGGGCGACCGCCTGCCGGTGGCGGGCGAGAAAGTGGACAGTATCCTGGCCGGTTCCGGCCTCTCGCTGGACCCGGTGGGGGTGACCCTGGCGGAGCCGGAGGAAGTGACCCCGCCGATGTTCCAGCATCTGGACGAATGGACCCTGGCGCCCGCCGGCAGCGACCTGGGAGAAAAGCGGGACCTGCCGCCGCCCATGGTGCCGGATGTATCCCACCTGTCCCTGGCCGAAGACAAGCAGAACTGACCGGAACCGCTACACCGGCCCGAACAGCACCAGTTCGGGCTCCTCGCAGTTGCCGCTCATGGGACGGCGCAGCAATGCCTTGAACTCGTCACCGGCGCTGGCCGACTCTGGCGCCGGGTGAAACACCAGATCATCACCGGGAAAGAACTGCCAGGTGCCCTGGCGCTGCGATTCGGCGATGGCCAGCAGGGTGGCTATGCCCCGGGTCCGGCTCCAGGCACAGGGCAGGGAGCCGGGTTGGGATTGCGGTTCGGGTGCCGGCCGGGCTTCAGGCACAGGCGTCGGCTCGGTGCCCGGGGCCGGTTCTTCCAGGTTTGCCGGTGGTGGTTCGATCGGCCCCGGCTGGCCGGTCTCCGGCGCCGGACGGGAGGCGCAGGCGCCGATCAGGACGCAGGCCAGGACGACCCCCAGCCGGCTGGCGGCACCGGCGCGGCCATCAGGTCGCGGCATGGTGGCCCTTGGTTTGCTGGCCCAGGCTGGCCAGCACTTGGCCGCACTGCTGGCCGGCATAGCGCTGCAGAATTTCGGTGAGCCGGTCTTCGTCCCGGTCACGGATGGCATCGATGGACTCCCGCATATGGCTCAGATTGTCCTCCAGGACTCGATGGCTGGCGTGCTGGAAGGCCACAAAGGCGCAGCGCTTGGCGGAGGGCCAGAGGTCGTCGATGGCGGACACGATGAAGTAGTTGTCGGCGTAGGCCAGCGAAGCCTGGGTGTACTCGATCCCCAGCTCCAGAAATGCCATCAGGTCGCGCTTCTGGTAGCACTCGTTCATGCGCTCGTAGAGTGACTCCAGCTTTTCCATGTCTTCCGGCTGCCAGTGCCGGCAGAGCTTGCGGCCGGTGTGGCAGAGGTAGAGTTCCAGCACCTCGTACAGGCTGCGGACGAAGAACTCGTCCAGTTCCGTGACAAAGGCGCCACGGCGCGGCACGTTCTTTACCAGGTGACGTTTTTCCAGCAGCAGCAGGCCTTCCCGGATGGAACCGTGGCTGACATCCAGCTGCCGGGCCATGGCCGCCTCGTAGATGCGCTGGCCAGAGCTGAACTGGCCGAAGGCAATCAGGTTTTCGATGTGTCGGGCGACCTGCTCGGTCAGGGTTTCACGGGGTTTGAAGGTGGTCATCGGCTTACTGCTTCGATTCGGAGTTGGCTAATCCTCTCACATTCGGCGCCGGTGGAAAACGTCCGGAACTAGAGCAGCGGGGCCAGCAGCCTGACCGCACGGCAGGTCAGGCGGAACGCCAGGGAGCGGTCCCGGTAGTCGCGCTCTGTCATCTGGCGGCAGGCCTTGAGGTCTTCGCTGAGCATGACGTGGACCTGCTGGACGAAACGGCTGCCGGTGGACAGCGCGGTGATCTCGAAGTTCAGGCGCATGGAGCGGTTGTCCAGGTTGGCGGTGCCTACCGCGGCGTAGCGGTCGTCCACCAGCACCAGCTTCTGGTGCATGAAGCCGGGCTGGTAGCGGTAGATGCCGATGCCGGCGCGGCTGGCCTGCACCAGGTAGGAGTAGGCCGCCAGCCGGATCAGCCGGTGGTCGGATTTCTCCGGGATGATGATGCGTACGTCCACACCCCGCAGGGCCGCCAGCTGCAGGGCGTTCACCACCTGAAAGTCCGGCACGAAGTAGGGCGAGGTGATCCAGATCCGCTTGCGGGCGTTATTGATGCAGTTCAGGAAGAACAGCGTGCAGGTCTCGAAGGGATCGGCCGGTCCGGTCGGCAGGATTAGCACGTCCTGGTCGCCGGCGTCCTCCTCCGGCGCCTGCCAGTTGAGGCTGGGCAGGGTGTCGTTGGCCCAGTTCCAGTCTTCCAGCCAGGCCAGCTGCAGGCCCAACACCGCCGGCCCGGTGACACGGCAGTGGGTGTCCCGCCAGGGCCCCTGGTCGATGTCGGTGCCCAGATATTCGTCGCCGAGGTTGATGCCACCGACAAAACCCACCCGGCCGTCACACACCAGCAGCTTGCGGTGATTGCGGAAGTTCATCTGCAGGCGCCGACGGCGTACGTTGCCGTTTCCGAAGGAGGACACCTGGGCGCCGGCCTGGGCCAGCTCGGTGAGGTATCGCCGCGGCAGCTGGAAACTGCCGATGTCGTCGTAAAGGAAGTAGACCTGCACGCCGTCGGCGAGTTTGCGCTTGAGGATGCTCTTGATGCGCTGGCCGACCCGGTCAGAGCGGACGATGTAGAATTCCAGCAGGATATACTCCCGGGCATCCTCCATGGCGTCGAACAGGGCGTCGAAGATGTCCTTGCCGTCCTTGAGCAGGTCGCAGCGGTTGCCGGTGGTGAAGGGCTGCTTGGCCAGGGCGGTGAGTACCCGTAGCTCGTCGCTGAAGCCTTCCCGGTCGGTCTTGGGGATGGCGGCGGCCTGCTGTTCGAAGTCCGCCAGCAGGTGATTCAGGGACTGATCTCCCAGCCGCCTGGCCTTGACGTAGCCGGAGAAGCGGTTGCGGCCGAACAGCACGAACAGCGGCAGCGCCAGGAAGGGGAAGCCCAGCAGGGCGGCGATCCAGGCGATGGCGCCCTGGGCAGTACGATAGCTCAGCAGCACCCGGTAGACGCAGAAAATCGCCAGGCTGTAGACGATGGCCAGGGCCGGCAGCAGCAGCGGAATGTCGGTCACGGTGCGGCGGCTCCCGGCGGTCTAGCCCTTGTTGCGGAGTCCTTCGATGTCCTGGAGCGGCTGGATCCGGAGCCGGAGTTTCTCGCTGCGTTCAAGAATCCCCTCGATTCGGCCCAGTTGGGCCCTGGTCTGTTCGGATTTCATGGTGCGGTTGGCGTTGTAGTCGAATTCGAGCCCGTACAGGGGCTTGCCGTCATCCACCTCCCGGATATTACGGACTACCGCCGCCACCTTGTCCAGCCCCAAGGTGCCGGCTTCCATGTGCAGCTCGATGCGCAGTTCAATGGCATCCCCCACCTCGAGCCGGTCGTCGCCGTCCAGGTACAGGGACAGGCCAGCCCGGGTGAAATCCTGGCCATCCGCTGGCCGGAAACGTCCGAACAGGCCTTTGCGGGGCCGCCACTGGACTTTGAGTTCGGCGGCAGGAAGTCGGCGGAGCTGACGGCGCTCATGGGGTTGCTTTGCGACCATGGGTGATGGAGATCCTTGATGTTCTGGGTTTTATCGATGCCCGTACCGGGGTAATGTGACCGCCTTGGCGACGCCGGTCAATGTTCCGGCACCGGGCGGCATTCAGAGGCATCTTAATGTAACCTGCAGCGTTGATATCCTGCAGTGAAACGGCACAAATATGTGCACTGGGTCAGGGGAATTGAGGTGAGTAGCAAGGGAACACAGGTTTTCGACATCGACGCTGGCCTGCTGGACGACGAGTTGCTGGCCAGCCAGATGCGCTTTCTGGTGGGCCTGGTGGGGGCCGGCCGGGACCTGGGCGCGCAAACCCAGGTGCCCGCCGGCTGGCAGGGGCACGAGGATGCGCTGGCGCTGCGGCTGAACCAGGTGCAGGAGGAGTCCGCCCTGCGCGGTGGCGCGGTTCCCGGCCGGGTTCCGGTAACGCCGGAATCGGTGATCTGGCCCATCCCCCAGGCCGACGGTCTGGAGGCCCAGCTGGCCATGGTCCGGGAGCGGGCGGGTCAGGGCCGGGTCGGCCGCATTCGCCTGCCCAGGAATGATCACGAACTCTGGGCCAGCTATAAATACAGTGTGCTGGCCCGGAACTATCGCGCCTATCAGAGCTTCGGCCAGCGAGTGGCGGCGCGAAGTATTCCGCTCAACGAACTCTGGCTGAGCATGGTGAGCGCCAGCCGCGTGGCGCCCCTTGCCGGCGGCATTCGCAATGCCCTGCAGCACATGTGGGGCTATGTGTCCGAGCATTCCCGGATCAGTCCCCAGACGAGCGACCTGCCGGCACTGGCCCGTGAGATCCAGCAGCAGGCCGCCGCCCACCGGGTGTCCTATTTGCTGAATTCGACGGCGCTGGGTGAGCTGCGGGCCTGGCTGTGACCAAGGCATCGAGGAGAATGCAATGAGTGTTGAACTGAATTACCGGGTGACCGGCGAAGGCGAACCGCTGATCCTGCTCCACGGCCTGTTCGGCTCCCTGGAGAACCTCGGAGGCGTCAGCCAGCGGCTGCAGGATGGCTGGCAGATCCATGCCCTGGACCAGCGAAACCACGGCCGCTCACCCCACGCCGACACCATGGACTACCCGGCCATGGCGGCGGATGTGCTGGCCTACATGGATCGCCAGGGCCTGGGGCAGGCCTCGTTGCTGGGGCACTCCATGGGCGGCAAGGTCGCCATGGAGCTGGCGCTGTCTCACCCGGAGCGGGTTGACCGGCTGATCGTGGCGGACATTGCCCCGGTTACCTACCGGCCCCGCCATGACAATGTACTGGCGGGGCTGGACGCCATTGATCTGGCCGCACTGGAGAGCCGCCAGCAGGCGGACGAAGTGCTCAGGGCTCACGTCGAGGAGCTGCCGGTGCGCCAGTTTCTGCTGAAGAACCTGATTCGGGTCGGTGCGGATGAGGATGCCGGCAACGGCGCCCGCTTCCGCTGGCGGCTGAATCTGACCGCCATCAAGGCCTGTTACGACAACCTGGCCAGAGCGCCATCCGCCGAGGGCCCCTTCGACGGGCCGACCCTGTTCATCAAGGGCTCCGAATCCGCCTATATCCAGGACAAGCACAGGGACGCCGTGGCCAGGCTGTTCCCCCATGCCCGGCTGCGCATCATCCAGGGCGCTGGCCACTGGCTGCATGCCGAGAAGGCGGACACCTTTGCCACCCTTTGCCGGCGTTTCCTGTCCGGCCAGGACGACGGCCGCTGACTCAGGCCTCGGCCTGCTCCAGTTCGCCGTTGTCGGTGTCGGTACCTGAGAGGGCGGTCATCCTGCGGTCGAAGAAGCTCTTTGCGCTGTAGACGATGCCGCCTAGAACCAGGAGGGCGGAGACAGTGAAAAGCGGGGAGGAGAGTTCGTACAGCATGGCGCTGCTCCGGCAGAAGTGGCTTTGCGATCCGGGCTGCTGCCGGGTCGACCAAAAATTGAGCGGCGATCATACCGGAGCTCCCCGGGTCCGGCAAGGCTGCCTTCCTGGCCCGAAGGGGCTGGGCGAAGAAAGCGGAAACCCGATAAAGTTCGGCGAAATCACGATAAAAACAGGGAAATGCTATGAGATGGCTTGGTCTGGTTCTGGTGGTGCTGGTGTTGTTGGCGGCGGCTTTCTGGTGGCTGCCGTCACCGGTGGACAGTCAGGCCTGGACGCCGCCGCCGGCGCCGGAGCTGACCGGCGAGCTGGCCCCCAATGAGGCGCTGGAGCAGGCTGAGCTGCTGGCGAAAGGCCAGGTCTACGGGCCCGAGGACACCACCGTGGACGATCAGGGCCGGGTCTACACCGGTACCCAGGATGGCTGGATTGTCAGGGTCTGGCCCGATGGCCGGGTGGAGAGCTGGGTGGAGACCGGTGGCCGGCCCCTGGGCATGGTGTTTGACGACGCCGGCCGTCTGATTGTGGCTGATGCCTGGAAAGGCCTGCTGGCTATCGATGCGGACGCCGCCATCGAGGTGCTGACCACCGAGGCTGACGGCATCCCCTTCGGTTTCACCGACGATGTGGACATTGCCCCGGACGGCCGCATCTACTTCAGCGATGCCAGCGCACGTTTCAACCAGCCCGATTACCGCCTCGACCTGCTGGAACTGCGTCCCCACGGCCGCCTGCTGCGCTACGACCCGGCCACCGGCGCCACCGAGACCCTGGTGGGCAACCTGTTTTTCGCCAATGGCGTGGCGGTGTCTCCCGCCGGTGACTATGTGCTGGTGAACGAAACCTGGAAATACCGTATCAAAAAGCACTGGCTCGAGGGTCCCAGGCAGGGCCAGACCGACGTCTTCGCCAGCAACCTGCCGGGCTTCCCCGACAACCTGGCCATGGACGATGCCGGCCGGGTCTGGGTGGCCTTCCCGACCCTGCGCAACAGCCAGATCGATGAGCTTCACCCGACGCCCTGGCTCAAGGACCTGGTGGCCAAACTGCCGGAGAGTCTGCAGCCGGCGGTTCAGGAATATGGCCTGGCGGTGGCGATGAACGCCGACGGCGAGATCCTGGCCAGTCTGCACGACACCGACGGCAGCCACCTGCAGGAGATCACCTCGGTGAATCCCCACCAGGGCATGCTGTATTTCGGCTCACTGCACAATGACCGCATTGGCCGCCTCCCCATGGCGGCGGTGCCCGGTCTGGAGGATGACACGCCATGACCCGTGACACGCACACGCCCGATCACATCCCCGGCCACGGCGCCGACAAGACCCCGGACTACCGTGACTGGGACCTGCCGGACCCCTTCATCCTGGCCATCGAGGTCACCGAGGCAGATACCGACCGCCTAGGCCACGCCAACAACGTGGTCTACGTGCGCTGGCTTGAGGACATCAGCTGGGCCCATATTGAAAGCCTGGGTATGACCTGGGAACTGCACGAGGCCACCGGCAAGGCCATGGCCATCACCCGCACCGAGATCGACTACCTGGCGGCCGCCAATGCCGGCGACCGGCTGCTGCTGGCCACCTGGCTGACCGGCTTCGACGGCCGCCTGCGCTCTTCCCGCCAGTTCCAGCTGGTCCGGCCCGCCGATGGCCGGACCCTGGTACGCGCGGTCTCCACCCATGCCTGTGTCAGCCTGCGCAGCCAGCGTCCAACCCGGGTACCGCCGCAATACGCCGACATCCTTGCCGGAGCCTCGGTGTCCGGCGGCAAACCCATGCTGGACTGAAGCCGCCGCCGGGCGGGTTTTCTGCTAGGCTCTTGGAACGCCACCCCCTCAATTGCGGAACGACTCTTGGAGACCGACATGCGCCGAATCACCTATGACCGTTTTGGTGACGCCGAGGTCCTGCGCCTGGACCAGGGAGAACCGCCGGCGGTGGCCGCCGGCGAGGTCCTGATCCGGGTCGCCGGCGCGGGCCTCAATCCCATCGACTGGAAAACCCGCAAGGGCCTGGGTTTCGCGGCCCGTCAGATCGAGAACCGTCTGCCCTGGACCCCGGGTTACGACGCCGCCGGCACCGTCGCCGAAGTGGGCGAGGGCGTGGATACCCTGTCGGTGGGCGACCGGGTGATGGGAATGATCGGGTTTCCCGACAGGGGCGGGGCCTACGCCGAGTATGCCGTAGCCCGGGCAGACGAGCTGATCATCGTGCCGGAGGAGCTGGACCTGGTGACCGCCGGCGGCCTTCCGCTGGCGGCGCTGACCGCCTGGCAGGCCCTGTTCGAGGTGGCTCATGTGGGCCCCGGTGACAAGGTCCTGGTGCACGCCGGCGCCGGTGGTGTCGGGCACTTTGCGGTGCAGTTCGCGCTGGTGCGGGGTGCCCATGTGCTGGCCACCGCCTCGGCCGCCAACCGGGATTTCCTGGCGGCGCTGGGGGTGCACGAGGTGATCGATTATCACACCACCGACATTGTCGAGGAGTGTTACGGCCTGGACGCGGTCATCGACCTGATTGGTGGTGAAACCGGCAAGCGCTCACTGCATACCCTGGGCGAGGGCGGCGTCCTGGTGACCATCCCCACCGTCACCGCCGACGACATCATCACCGAGGCCGAGCGCCGGGGTCTGAGGGCCCACGGCATGACGGTGCGGCCCGATGTCTTCCACCTGGATGAGATTGCCGAGCTGATCGAGGATGGCGATGTCCACGTCCATCTCGACCGGACCTTCCCCCTGGAAGAGGCGGTAGCGGCCCACAAACTGCTGGAGCAGGGCCACGTCCGGGGCAAACTGATCCTCGACTGCCGGGGCTGACCGGTCCGGGGCCGTCAGGCGGGTGAGGCCTGGGGCGCCGTGCCGGGCTCGTCTGTGTCCTTTTCCTTGCGATCCTTCGGCGGCTGGGGCGGCACCAGGCTGACCAGGGTCCAGCCCTTGTCCAGTTTTTCCGGCGGCTGGCTGGTTACCGCCTGGATGCGGTCCTTGGGGTCGATGGTGAACAGCGGCAGTGCCTGCTGGTAGCGCTGCTTGAAGTCGGTGAAGGTGAAGTTGTCACCGAACTGGGTGGTTTTCACCGTGTAGCCCTTGCTGGCCATGCTGGCCAGCTTGGCATAGCTGACCTCACCGAACAGGCCCCGGGTCTGCTGGATCTTCTCCGCGGTCTGGTGGCGGGCCTTCTGATCCTGATCCCCCTCCGACAAACTGTAGACGCTGCCGTTACCGAACCAGTCCAGGAAGTGGTAGGTGGCCAGGGAATTGAGCTGCTTGTAGGGGGAAATTACCAGCAGGTTGCCGATGCCGGTCAGGTCAAGGTGGGTGGAGGCGTGCTCGGACACCGGGTTGCCAAAATACACGTTGAGGTTGTCCATCCGTGCCATGCGGACGTTTTCCCAGTTGGTATCGCACAGCACCACCGGCACCTCCAGTTTTTTCAGCACCAGGCCGATCTGCCGCGCCACCTGGTTGGCCCCCAGAATCAGGAAACCGTAATCGGCGGGCTCATCCACCTTCAGCAGCCGGGCGATGGGCCGGGCGGTCAGGCTCTGCAGGGTCACGGTGGTGATGATCACCATGAACACCAGTGGCACCAGGGCGGCCGCCCCGTCGTAGCCCACCCGCTGCAGCTGGAAGGCGAACAGGGCCGACACCGCCGCCGCCACAATGCCCCGCGGCGCCACCCAGCTCAGGAACAGCTTGTCACGCCAGGTCAGACGGGTGCCGATGGCGGACAGGAAGATACTCGCCGGTCGCGCAATCAGGATCAGCGCCCCCAGTACCACCGCCAGGCCCCAACCCAGCTCGGCAATAGCGGCGAACTCCACCCGCGCGGCCAGGATGATGAACAGGGCCGAAATCAGCAGTACGCTGAGGGATTCCTTGAATTCCAGAATCTGCTCCACCGGCACCTGCTTCATGTTGGCCATCCAGATGCCCATGACGGTGACAGTGAGCAGGCCGGATTCGTGGGCCAGCTCGTTGGACAGGGCGTAGACCCCCAGCATGAAGGTGAGGGTGCCGGCGTTGTGCAGGTATTGGGGAATCAGGTGCTTGCGCAGGGCGATGCCGTTGAGCCAGCCGGCCGCCGCGCCCAGCACCAGCCCGGTGAGGATGGTGGTGGCGAAGATATACAGCGAATGCTCGAACACGTTGCCCTGGCCCCAGGACACGATGCCCTCGAACACCAGAACCGCCAGCAGGGCGCCCACCGGGTCGATGATGATGCCCTCCCAGCGCAGGATATTGGCCAGCTTGGCCACCGGGCGCACCGAGCGCAGCAGAGGCGCGATCACGGTGGGGCCGGTGACGGTGGCGATGGCACCGAACAGCAGGGCGATCTCCCAGGACAGGTCCAGGGCCCAGCGTGCCGCCAGGGTACCCACCGTCAGGGTAACGATGGAGCCCACGGGAATTAGGTTGCGCACCATCTTGCCGTGGCCCTTGATCTCCCGGAATTTCAGCGTGAGGCTGCCCTCGAACAGGATCACCGCCACCGACAGGGAGATCAGCGGGAACAGCAGGTCACCAAAGATGGCTTCCGGGTCCAGCAGGCCGAACATGGGGCCTGCGGCGATACCGCCGGCCAGCAGGAACAGGATGGCCGGTACCCGCAGGCGCCAGGCCAGCCACTGGCAGAACAGGGAGATCAGGCCAATGCTGGCGAGCAGTAGAACGGTGCTGACTTGCATAATGACATCGTAGTCCGTAGCTGGTTTGGGCCCGTGCCGGGCCGGTTCAGGATGCCCTGGCGCGCTTGGCGATCCGGTTGATCAGTCGGGCGGCCGCAATCAGGCCGAAGCTGGCGGTGACCGGTGTGGCGGCGCCAAAGCCGGAGGCGCAGTCCAGACGCACCGGACCGTCAGTGTCCGGTTTCTGCAGGCAGACCTCGCCGTCACCGGCAGGATAGGTGAGCTGCTCCAGCGAGTACACCGCCTCGATCCCAAAACGGCGCTTGGGGTTGCGGGAGAAACCATACTCTCGGCGAAGCATGTTGCGCACCTTCGCCAGCAGGGGGTCCTGGGTGGTGCGGCTGAGGTCGCCCACCAGGATCTGGGTCGGATCCATCTGGCCGCCGGCGCCGCCTGCGCACACCAGCGGGATCTTCTGGCGCTGGCAGTGGGCAATCAGTGCGGCCTTGGGGCGAACGCTGTCGATGGCGTCCACCACCCCATGGAATTCCCGGGTGAACAGCTCTGCCACGTTCTTCGGCGTGGCAAAACCGAAATGCACCCGGATGTCCGCCTCCGGATTGATAGCCCGCAACCGCTCGGCCATGGCGTCGGTCTTGGTGCGGCCGTACTGGCCGGCCAGGGCGTGGAGCTGGCGGTTGGTGTTGGAGACGCAGACATCGTCCATGTCGATCAGTGTGATGGTGCCGATACCGGTGCGTGCCAGGGCCTCGGCCGCCCAGGAGCCGACGCCACCAAGACCCACCACCGCAACGTGGCTGGCGCGGAACGCGGCCAGGGCCTGGCGGCCGTAGAGCCGCTCGATACCGCCGAACCTGAGGCTGTAGTCGTCGATCTGGATCATCTGCCTGTGGTTGCCCGAGTGTCCAAGGAGCGGCCATTGTAGCGCAAGGCAGCAGCGGCTGCAGACCGGCCGGAGCCCCAAACAAAAAAGCCACGCATAGGCGTGGCAGGCAAGCAAGGAGCCCGACCCTGCGGAGAGCCGGACAAGACTAGTTCAGAGACACTAATCAACATCTGAGATTATAGCGCCGGCGGCTGGCGCCACCATGTCATAAGCTGCCAGCCACCGGTCATTTCCGGCCACAATGCCTGGGCGCGATATCAGGCCGCCCAGTGGTCGTCGCTGAACGCCATCAGGCTGTCCTTGCCGGTGGTGATGTCCCGGGTCAGCTGCTCGATCTCCGGCAGGATCTTCTCAAAGTAGAAGCGCGCCGACACCTGCTTGCCTTCCAGCAGGACCTTGTTGCCCTCGCCTGCCGCCAGCTTCGCGGTGGCCACCTGGGCCATGCGGGACCAGAGGTAGCCGATCACGGTCAGTGCCATCAGCCTCAGATAGGGAGTGGCGGCGGCGCCGGCCTGTTCCGGGTCTTTCGGCGCGTTGGTGGCCAGCCAGACTGTGGCCTGCTCCAGGGCCCTGATGGCGCCTTTGAGTTCTTCGCCATGGGGCGCTTGCGGGTTTTCCTTGAGGAAGCCGCTGAGGACACCGAACAGGCCCCGCACCAGCTGCCCGCCCTTGAGGCTGAGCTTGCGGCCCACCAGATCCATGGCCTGGATGCCGTTGGTGCCCTCGTAGATGCGCGCGATGCGGCCGTCACGAACCAGCTGCTCCAGTGGCCAGTCGGTGGTGAAGCCGGAGCCACCCAGCACCTGCAGGCCGATGTTGCTGTTGTTGAAGCCCTCGTCGGTGAGGAAGGCTTTG
>NZ_JAWVZL010000002.1:0-97988 GCF_033722195.1 Marinobacter sp. | reverse complement strand
GGTCAACGCAGCCGTGACCCTGCAGCGCCCGCTGCTGATCAAGGGCGAGCCGGGTACCGGCAAGACCCTGCTGGCGGAAGAGGTCGCTGCGGCCCTGGATATGCCGCTGATCTCCTGGCATATCAAGTCCACCACCAAGGCCCAACAGGGTTTGTACGAGTACGACGCGGTATCGCGGCTGCGCGACTCCCAGCTGGGAGACGAAAAGGTCCACGATATTTCCAACTACATCAAGAAAGGCAAGCTCTGGGAGGCCTTCGAGTCCGAGGAGCGGGTGGTGCTGCTGATCGACGAGATCGACAAGGCCGACATCGAGTTTCCCAACGACCTGCTGCTGGAACTCGATCGCATGGAATTCTTCGTCTACGAGACCAAGCAACTGGTCAAGGCGAAGCATCGTCCCATCGTGGTGATCACCAGTAACAACGAGAAAGAACTGCCGGACGCCTTCCTGCGCCGCTGCTTCTTCCACTACATCGCCTTCCCGGACCACGCCACCATGCAGAGCATCGTGGACGTGCATTTCCCCAAGCTGCAACAGAACGTGGTGCGGGATGCGCTGGAGATCTTCTTCGACGTGCGCAAGGTGCCCGGTCTGAAGAAGAAGCCTTCCACCTCCGAGCTGATCGACTGGCTGAAACTGCTGATGGCGGACGAACTCACCGCCAAGCTGCTGCATGACAAGGATGGAGCCTCGGCACTACCGCCGCTCTATGGTGCCCTGGTGAAGAACGAGCAGGACGTGCACCTGCTGCAGAAGCTGGCTTTCATGGCCCGCCGCCGAGCCTGAGTCCATCCTCCTTTTGGCGGGAGAAGCCTATGCTGATCGATTTTTTCATGGAAGTGCGCCGGGCCCGGGTACCGGCCAGCCTGCGTGAGTTCCTGGACCTGCTGGAGGCCCTGAAGAACCGCCTGGCGTTCGCGGACATGGAGGAGTTCTACTACCTGGCCCGGCTCTGCCTGGTCAAGGACGAGCGTCACTACGACAAGTTCGACCGCGCCTTCGACGCCTATTTCAAGGGCATCGAAAATCTGGACGCCCTGATCAAGGACCTGATTCCCGACGACTGGCTGCGGGCCGAGTTCGAGAAGCACCTCAGCGACGAGGAGAAGGCCAAGATCGAGTCCCTGGGCGGTCTTGAAGAGCTGATCGAAACCTTCAAGAAGCGCATGGAAGAGCAGAAGGAGCGCCACGCCGGCGGCAACAAGTGGATCGGCACCGGCGGCACCTCACCCTTCGGCGCCAATGGCTATAACCCGGAAGGTTTCCGCATCGGCCAGAAGGACGGTCGCCAGGGCCGCGCGGTGAAGGTCTGGGAAAAGCGGGATTATCGCGATCTGGACGACAGCATCACCCTGGGCATCCGTAACATCAAGGTGGCGCTGCGCCGTCTGCGTAAATTTGCCCGACAGGGGAACGCCGACCAGCTGGACATGGATGACACCATCCGCTCCACCGCCCGCAATGCCGGCTATCTGGACCTGAAGATGGTGCCGGAGCGCCACAACGCGGTGAAGGTTTTGATTTTCTTCGACGTGGGCGGCTCCATGGACCCCCATGTGAGGGTCTGTGAGGAGCTCTTCTCCGCCGCCCGGGTGGAGTTCAAGCACATGGAGTATTTCTACTTCCACAATTTCATCTACGAGAGTGTGTGGAAGGACAACATCCGGCGCATGAACGAGACCACCAGCACCTGGGACATCCTTCACAAGTATACGCCGGACTACAAGGTGATCTTTGTGGGGGACGCCACCATGGCGCCCTATGAAATCGCCCAGCCCGGCGGCTCCATAGAGCACTGGAACGAGGAGGCCGGGGCCACCTGGTTCCAGCGCATCACCGACCATTTCCGCAAGGTGGTGTGGCTCAATCCGCTGCCCGAGAGCTACTGGGGTGGCGGCGGCTCGTTGGCCATGACCCAGCAACTGGTGAACCACCACATGTACCCCCTCAGCATCGAAGGCCTGGAGTCGGCGATGAAGCAGCTCAGTAAGTAGGCCCTCGCCCCCTCTCCCCCAGCCCCTCTCCCGCCAGGGGCGAGGGGAGCAAAGACATGTTGCCTCTGACCAGGGTGTCCGGTCGCGAACGCAACGGCCAGGAGAAGACGTTGCTATGAACTACTCCCGATTTAGCCCCTCTCCCCTTGCGGGAGAGGGGTTGGGGAGAGGGGGGCAAAACAAAAAAAAGCCGATGCGGTTGAGGGCATCGGCAAAGCTCGGCATATCAAGCGGTACTGACACTGCTGCGTTCCCGCCAAGTCTGCAAAGCAAGACCTGAGCCACATCTTTCAATCGACCGTCCCACCTGGCTTCCCGGCGTCGATCCGGCTCGCTTCACGAATGGATCCGCTCCCGGACTCGCCATTATGTAAAGCTTTCCGACAGGTCAGTTTTTCATTTGGTGATCTGGATACCGTTCTTGCGTGAAACCGGGTGTTACCCTTTCTGTACATTTGTTACAGAACGTTTCCGGGGTCCTGTCCGCCATGTCCAGCCGCCTGTCATCCCTTTTCCAGGTGATCAGACTCACCGCCCACCGATACGGCCTTATGCTGGTTCTCTCCCTTGCAGTGGGTGCCGGCTCCACCAGCGCGGACGAAGCCCTCGACGCGGATATAGACCAGCTCAAGGCCGAGGTGGCCAGCCTCAGCCAGAGCCTGTTCGAACTGGAGGAGTCCATCCTCCACCCGGCGGACACCCAGTTTGCGGTCTATCTCTCCCTGGCCGACGCCCAGGCGTTTGTGCTGGATTCGGTGGAACTGGCGGTGGACGGCCGGCCCGCGGTGTCCCACCTGTATACGGACCGTGAGCGTCAGGCGCTGGCCCAGGGTGGCCTGCAGCGCCTCTACCTGGGCAATCTGGCCAGTGGCGAACACACTCTGAGTGCCACGTTCAATGGCCAGGCCGCCAACGACCGTTATGTGCGCCGGGAGGCGAGTTTTACCGTTCGCAAGGGCACCGGCGAGACCCGGGTACAGCTTGTGCTGGAGGCGCGCGCACCGGAATTCCAGCCGGTATTTACCCTCAGGGAATGGCAATAACCGGTGGGGCTATGGTCATGAGGCAATGGATTCTGCCGATCGCGCGACTTTCTTTGTTGGCCCTCCTGTCAGGTGCCGGGCCCAACGCCCTGGCCGCAGAAGACGGCGAACGGGCCAGGCTGGCGCTGTTTGAACTGGCGGCCGGCTCCCCGGCCCGTGCTCTGAACTGGGTGGCCCAGGAAGAAGGCGAGCAGGCGCAGCTTATGAAGGCGCGGGCCTGGCTTGAAACCGGCAGCAAGACGCAGGCCGGGCCGTTGCTGAGGCAACTGGCGGAGCAGGGCAATCATGTGCGCGGCTCCGCCAGCCTGACCCTGGCCAAGCTGGCCATCGCGGACGGTAATCCTGAAGCTGCCGGGCGCTGGCTGGCAGTCGCCATGGCCAAGAGCGGCGGCGATGAGCGCGCCCAGGCGCAATACCTGATGGCTGAACTGGCCCGGCGCGAAGAGAATTTTGACCAGGCCGGCAAGACCCTGGCCCGGATGGAGCCGGGCTACTGGGCAGCACTGGGCTACACCAACCTCGCCCTGGACTACGCCAGTCTTGATCGGGACCCGGCCCGGGCCCTGGTGGCCCTGAGGGTGGCTCTGGCAATGGCGGCGGAAGATGCCGACCAGAGCCGAATGGGCGACCTCAGTACCCGCATTCTGGTGAAGGCCGGTGTGCTGTCCCATCGCCGGGGTGATTACGACAAGGCCATCGGCTTTCTCAACAAGGTGGCGCTGGATAGCTACCTGGCACCCCAGGCGCTCTACTTCCACGGCCTGGCCCAGGCCGCTAACGGCAACTACCGCGCCGCCATGCAGTCCTGGCACCGGGCCCGCAAATTCCCACTGGCTTTCCCCGGCGCCGCCGACGCCTGGCTTGGCATGGGCCGGGGCTACGACGAGTCCGGCTACCTGGGCCAGGCCGGTGAGGCCTATCTGGCCGCCATAGCCGCGTTCGAGAGTGAGCAGGTCAGTATCGACACCCTGTCGGAGGCGGTCCGCAAGCAGGGCGCCTACGAAGCGCTGATCAAGGCCGCAGGCCGCGACGACGTGGAGTGGTTCCTGGCGGACAGTCGCACCCTGACCCAGCCCAGGATCGCCTACCTGCTGCACTTCATGGCCGAGCCGGAATCCCAGCGGGCGGCACTTCGGGTGGCGGAGCTGTCCCGGATGGCGAGGGAACTGGAGCGCCGGCGGCAGGACCTGAGCGTGTTCATCGACAGCCTGGCGCAACGGGCCGAGGATCTTCGCCTGGGGGTAGGCGCCAGCAGCCGTGAGAGTACCCTGGCAGCGCTGGATGCCGCCATAGCGGACCTGGCGGCACGATGGAAAGCTCTGTCGGCGCGGGCTGGCGAGGAGAAAGCCAAGGTTGCGGAACTGGCTGCTCTGCGCCAGACCCTGAACGATCTCAACCGGCGCCGGGCAGCTTTCCCGTCGCGGTTACAGCAAGCTCCGGAGCAACTTGCCGGCCTGGTGGCCCGGGCCCGGCAAGCCCGCGCCGAGGTGACGGTGTTGCAGCAACGTCTGGCGGCTCTGCTGGTGCGGGCCGAGCAGGCTCTCGACCAGCGAGCACTGGCCTATCTGAGCGCGGAGCGGGAGCAGGTGGCCCACAGCCTCGATCGGGCCGAACAGCAGATTGCCCACCTTTACGAGCATCTGGCCCTGACCGAACTGGCGCGGGGAGGGCAGAATGACTAGAGCCCTAACCATGCCCGCCGGGTTTACCTCCATGGCTGGACCGCGACTGCGGCCTGTCATCTTTGGACTGCTGGCGGTCTTGCTCTGGCCGGCGCCGTTGGCCGCCCAGGAAGCTTTCCAGGTCAACCTGGCCGAGGACGGCGACACCATCGGCGATATGCGCCCGGTGTTCCTCAAGTTCAGCGCCGAGGCCATGCCCCGCATTTCCCCGAAGGAAGTGGCACGGCGTTACCAGCGCCTGTTCGACGAATCCGACGAGCCGGAGGTCCGGATCGATGCCCTCAACCGGCTCGCCAACCTGCAGGCGGAGGCGGGAGACCTGCTGACCCTCAGCGCTGAGCAGGAGGCCAGCATTTACCGTGAGGCCATCGACAGCTACGAGATGATCGTCAGCAGCGGCTCTTTCAAGGGCCGCCTGGACGAGCTGCTCTATCAGTCCGCCAAGGCCTATGCCTACATCGGACGCGAGGCCGAATCGGTGGCGCGGCTGAAGCAACTGGTGGGCCTTTACCCGTCGTCGGAGCTGGCGCCGGAGGCCCGTTTCCGCATTGCCGAAGCCGCCTACAGCGACGGCAGTTTCACCGAGGCCGAAGCGGGTTACCGTCAGGTCCTGGCGGCCAGCGCGGATGCCCGTCTCAAGAGCCACGCCCGCTATATGCTGGGCTGGGCCCAGTTCAAACAGGGCGCCCGGGACCGGGCCGGTGAAACCTTCCTGTCGGTGCTGGATGAGTATTCCGAGCAGTCCGGCGGCTTTGACTACCTTCCTACCGCGTCGGCGGAGGTGATCCGCGATACTTTCCGCATCGTCGGCATCCTGGCGGCCAACGGCGGCGGCGAGACCGCACTCGCGGACCTGCTGGACCGGGCAGGGGAGCGCACATACGATTTTCTGCTCTACGACACCCTGGCGGACTACTACGCCGCCCGGGGAAATTATCAGCGAAGTGTCGCGGTGGCCGAGGCATTCCTGGCGCGTTCGCCTCAGCACCCCAGTGCACCGGCTTTGATGGCGCAGATCGTCGCGGTCTGGGAACGGGCAGGGGATAACAGCCGGGCCCGCCATGCCCGTGCGGACTACGTGGCGGCCTATCCGCCCGGTGGTCGGGAGCTGGCACCCGAGGATCTCGACCGCTGGCTGACTTACGCCCGTACCCTGGCGGACTACCATTACCACCGTGCCGGCCAGGCCACGCCGCCCGATACCGAAGCCTTTGCCACCGCCGCCGGCTACTACCAGAGCCTTGCGCAGCGACACCGGCAACCCGGGCCGATTCACCGCCTGGCCGGTGACGCCTGGCTCCAGGCCGGACAAGCGAGCGCCGCCCTGGCCATGTTCGAGCAGGCCGGATTCGAGGACCCCGCGTTCGAGGGCGCCGCCGATGCGGCCTGGGCGGCGGTGAAACTGCGGGTGGACAACCTGACAGATGGCAGCATTGCAGGTATCGACCTGGACGAACTGAGCCATACCGCTGACCGGTTCGCCACGGTGTTTCCCCAGGATCAGCGCCTGCCGGCCCTGGAGGCCGACCTGGCCAACCGCCTGCTGGCCGCCGGTCGGAATGAGCAGGCCGCGCGCTACGCCAGCCGGGCGGTGGTCAATGACCGCGTTCAGCCGGCCGATGCCTACAGTGCCTGGCTGGTCAAAGCCCGGGTGGATCTTGCGGCCAGGCGTTACGGTGCCGCCGAGCAGGCCTGGCGTGAGGCCCTGGCCCTGGCCGGCGCCGATGGCCAGCGGCAGGCGTCGGGCATGGATGCAGATGCGGTACTCACCCAGCTCGCCACCACGATCTACCGTCAGGCGGAAGCGGCCCGGGATTCGGGCAACGTGGACCAGGCAGTGGCGCACTTTCAGCGCATCAGCTCGGTCGACCCCGGTTCCACGATCGCCCTCAAGGGCCGCTACGACGCCGCCACCACACTGCTACAGGCCGACCGCTGGCAGGCAGCCATCAACGAGCTGCAGCGGTTCCGCTCGGACCATCCTGACCACGAGCTGACCCCGGGAATCGCCGACAAGCTGGTCTATGCCTATGAGGCCTCCGGTCAGCCGGTCCGCGCCGCGGATGAACTCATGGCCGCCAGTGCCGGCGCCAAGGACCCCTGGTCCCACCGGTTGCGGGCAGCCGAGCTTTACCACGCGGCGGCGCAGACGGACAGCCGCAACGCCATTTACCGTGACTACCTGGCCCAGGCCTCCGCGCCCGCCGACAAGTCCAGCCACCTGAGTCAGCAGCAGATGCGCCAGCGGCTGCTGGAATCCGGTGTCGACGCGGACCGGCTGCGTCAGGCCCTGGTAACCGCGGAGCTTGCCAGTGGCTGGCACTCCGAGCAGAGCCTGGGCTGGGCCGCCGAGGCAGCCCTGGTGCTTGCCGGGCAAGCCGGCGACCAGTTCCGCGAGGTGCGTCTGACGCTGCCACTGAGCGCTTCACTGAGCCGCAAGCAGCGAACCCTGGAGGAGGCAAGGGAGCGCTATCGCCAGGCTGAAACCCTGGGTGGTGAACGGGTCCGATCCCGATCTCTCTACCACCGGGCCGAACTTTACCGGGTGCTGGCGGCGGATATCCGCGAGTCGAGCCTGCCGGATGGCCTGACAGAGCTGGAAGCGGCCCAGTATCGGTTGCTGCTGGACGAGCAGGCCTATCCGTTCGAGGACAAGGCCATAGAGCTGCATGCCGCCAATCACCAGCTGGTGTCCGAGGGAATCTACGATACGTGGGTGCGCCAGAGCATCGAGGCACTGGCCGCGCTGTTCCCGGGTCGCTACGCCCGCAAGCCCCAGTGGATATCCCTGCAGCAGGAGCCCAGTGATGATGCCTGATTTTCGCAGCCGTCTGACCGGCATGGTGATGCTGGTGCTGTTATTGGTCCTCTCCGGCTGCGCCGGGCAGGCCACCACAAGCAGTGGCGCTGATACCGCGGCGGTCGTGGCCGAGGCGCCGGCCCAGCCCCTGTCATCGGAGCAGCAGGCCCTGCTGGCCAGCGCCGAGGAAGCCAGTGCCGGCGGCGAATGGGAAAGGGCGGGCAACACCCTGGCGGCGCTGGTGGCCGCCCGTCCTGACCAGCCGGATCTGAAAGCCCGGCTGGGGTGGGTCCGTCAGCAACAGGGGGAGGTGGAATCGGCCCGGCGACTCTATCGGGATGCCCTGGCCAATGAGCCGGACAACCTCATGGCGCTCAATAATCTGGCCTTGCTGCTGCAGGAGAACGGCGAATTCCACGCCGCCCGTGAGCTGCTGCAGGAGGGTATCGAACGTGGCCTCGAGGCGCCGCAGCTGCATTTCAATCTGGCGGTGCTGTCGGAACTCTATCTGCTGGACCTGGAAACAGCCCTGACCCATTACCGTGCCTACCAGCGCAGCGCCGGTGAAGCCGGCAGTGAGGTCAACGGCTGGATCGCGGATCTGGAAAGGAGGCTGAAATGATCCCACGGCTCTGGCTGCCGGGTCTGCTAGCCCTGGCCCTTGTTGTTCCGGCCCTCGCCGCTGAGCCCGAAACCAGGGCGCCTGAGGCCGCGGTGGCGGAGGGCATGGCGGTCGGCGGTATCGCCGAGCGCTCCAACGATGAGGACCCCCGGGTGCTGACCATTCTGCCCTGGCAGCCACCAACGCTGCCGAAGCGGCCGAAAACCGAACTGCCATCGGAGGCGCCGCAGTTGCTGGCGCCCATGGACCCCATGACGCTGGAGCGCCACCGGCGCTTCCGGCAGACCCTGGATCCGGAGCTGGATTCCACACTTTCCCCCTATTGAACGTCAGGAGCCTGAAGATGCTTGAAACCGTGATCCGTTTTTTCCAGGAGGGTGGTCCCTTCATGTACCCCATCGCCCTGGTGCTGGTGGTGGGCCTGGCCATCACGCTGGAACGCTTCCTCTATTTGGGGGCTGTGCGCCGACGCAACCGCCGGGCGTTTGAGCAGGGCATACTGCCGCTGCTGCGCAAGCGGGACTATCGCCGGGCGATGCAGGCGGCCACCAGCTCCAACAGCGCCATTGCCTCGGTGATGGGCGCGGGCATTGCCCGGCTGCTCAACAACAGCCGTCGGGAAGACATCGAATACGCCATGGAAGAAGGGCTGATGGAAGTCCTGCCTCGGCTGGAAAAGCGCACCCAGTACCTGGCCACCCTGGCCAATATCGCCACTCTTCTTGGCCTTCTCGGCACCATCATTGGTCTGATCGCGGCCTTTACCGCCGTTGCCAGCGCCGACCCCTCCCAGAAGGCCAGCCTGCTGTCGGAGAGCATCTCCATCGCCATGAACACCACCGCCTTCGGTCTCATGTCGGCCATCCCGCTGCTGATGTTCCATGCCCTGCTGCAGACCCGAACCAACGAGATCGTCGACAGTTTCGAGATGGCCGGCGTGAAGCTGCTGAACATCGTCTCCGATCAGTCCGGAGCCGACGAGCCCCGGCAAGCCGCGGCCTGAAGGGAAGCCTGAGCCTATGAGACGCCGTCATCGCCGGCTGCCGGCCAACGCCGACCTGGATATCACCGCGTTCATGAACCTGATGATCGTGCTGGTACCGGTATTGCTGCTGGGCATGGTGTTCAGCCAGATCCGCATGATCGACCTGGACTTCCCGGGCGACAGCGACGCTGAGCCGCTGACTGCCGAGAGCCTGCAACTGGTGGTAACCCTGCTGCCGGACGGGCTGGAGGTCCGCGACAGCGAGCGCGGCGTGATCCGCCGGCTGCCGCGACTGGCCGATGGCCAGGACTACGAGGGTCTGCGGCAGACGCTGCGGAGCATCAAGGCCCGGCTGCCGGACAAGACCGATGTGGTGCTGGAGGTGGCTGCCGAGATGGATTACCAGACCCTGATCCACACCATGGACACGGTGCGCTCCTATCCGGCCGTCGTGGCTGCCAGCGTGGTGGACGCCGAACTGTTCCCGGATGTGGCCTTGGCCAATGCGCCGGATGACCGCACCCTGGCCCTGGTCACGGAGGGTCACCAGCGATGAAACTGTCCCGTCGTGCCCGCCGCAGGCAACGGCACTATGGTCGTATGCACCGAGCCGGGGGCCTGAACCTGGTATCGCTGATGGATATCTTCACCATTCTGGTGTTCTTCCTGATGGTGAACTCGTCCGACGTCAAGGTGATGCAAAACGCCTCCGCACTGCCGTTGCCGGAGTCCACGGCCGACAGCCAGGCGCGGGACACCCTGGTGGTGGAGGTGACCCCCAACGCCATTCTGGTGCAGGGCCGGGAAGTGGCGCGCCTGGATACCGGGGATCCGGACCTGGCGGGGCTGGCCCAAGAGCTGGCCTACCAGCGTAATCGGCAGCGCCAGGTTCCGGCGGAAGGCCTGGAAGTGACCGTGATGGCCGGTCGTGACACCCAGTACCGGTTACTGCGCCAGGTGATGCAGACCTGTGTCGACGAGGACTACCGCCGTGTCCATCTGGCGGTGGAGCACAAGCCGATGGAGGTGGCCAATGGCTGATCGGTCCAATGGATACCGGTCGCTGCCCTGGTCCGCGGAGCCGGGTGAGCGCCTGCGATTCGGCCTGGCCCTGGGGCTTATGCTGGTGGTGTTCCTGCCAGCGGCGTTGATCATTCCTTCGATCGAACTGCCGGAGCCCGAGCGCAGTGAGGCCGAACAGGTCCCACCACAACTTGCCCGCCTGGTGGAGCGTGAGATAGCGCTGCTGGACGAGCCCGACCTCGAGCCCGAGCCGGTTATCCCGCCCGAGCCTGAGCCTGAGCCAAAGCCGGAACCGGAGCCGGAACCCACACCGCAACCGGAGCCAACGCCGACACCGGAGCCGGAGCAGGAAGTGGCGGCAGAGCCCGAGCCCCGGCCAGAGCCCAAGACCAAGACGCAGACCGTGGAGCAGGCGCGCGGCGTGGCCGCCCGTTCCGGTCTCATGGCCATGCAGGATCAGCTTGCCGCCATGCGGGCGGCTGACGAATCCCGGGTCGAGACACTGTCCGCCAATACCACCACCGAATCCCCGTCGCCTGACATCGAGAATGCGGCGAAACAGGCGCTCGCCGGAAGCGGCGGTGTCGCTGATGCCGATACGCCGGAGCAGGCAGTGACCCTGGCCCAACACCAGGTCAAGAAAGTGTCTGCGCCGGCGGAGCCTGCTGCCGCCAAGGCACCACCGGCAGCGGATCCGGGCCCGGCCCAGCGGGCCATGAGCAACATCCGCAAGGTATTCGCCAGCAACAAGACGGCACTCTACGCCATCTACAATCGTGAACTGCGCATGGATCCGACCCTGGAGGGGAAGGTGCTGCTGGAGCTGGTGATCGAACCGGACGGCTCGGTGTCACGCTGCCAGGTGGTGAGCTCGGAGCTGGAGAGTCCGGCCCTGGAGACGCGCATTGCCAACCGTGTGAGGCTGTTCAATTTTGGCGCGGCCAACGTGGAGACCCGCACCGTGCGCTATCCGATCGACTTTCTACCCAGCTAGCGTTCCGTCTGGTTGGGTCACTGACCAGACGGGGTGCGTGCCATCAGTACTCGATGGTGATTTTCGGCAGCACCGGCTTGGGCAGGGACAGCTTCTCCTTCGGCGCAATCACCTTGGCCTCGCCGTTGACCACTTCCTCGCCGGCCTGATTCCGGACCTTGCAGCCCATCAGCACCCGCTGCTTGGGCATCTTGCTGAGTACCGTCAGGGTGACGGTAAGGGTATCGTCCAGTTTCACCGGGCGCCGGAAATTCAGGCTTTGCTCCAGGTAGACCGTGCCCGGCCCCGGCAACACGGTGGCCAGGGCCGCGGAGATCAGGGAGCCACTCCACATACCGTGGGCAATGCGCTCCTTGAACATGGAATCGGCGGCGAAATCCGGGTCCAGGTGGACCGGATTGACGTCCCCGGATACCGCCGCGAAGAGCACCAGCTCGTCTTCGGTGAGGGTGCGGGAGAAGCTCGCGGTGTCACCTTCCTGCAGCTCGTCGTAGGTGATGTTCTCCAGCGTATCCAGTGCCTGGTCCATGGTGCAGATCCTGCCGTTGATGATTGATTGTCTCTCGCTGAAAACTACCTCATCGTTCACAAAACTGCTATTCTCTCGGCTCTTTTCTGGGTCTGATACTTTGGTCGAGTTGAAATTCCGGAAGTCTTGTCCGGATTAGCTGGACGGGAGGGAGCCGGGGCGGACCAAGTACAACAGAAGCCAGGCGCCATCATCGGGTGACCTGGCCGCAACCTGTCGATGACTATAAGCACAAGCGATTTACAGGAGATGGAAGGATGAATTTCGAGCAGTTCTATCAGGACAAGTATCCACCCGGCGTGCCTGCGGAAGTGGATCTGAACAAATACCAGAGCATGGTTGAAGTCTTCGAACAGGCGACCCGGAAATTTGCTGACCGCCCGGCCTTTACTGCCGTCGGCGTCACCCTGACATACCGTGACCTGGATGTCCTGAGCCGCCAGTTTGCGGCCTGGCTGCAGAACAAGACCGACCTCAAGCCCGGCGATCGCATCGCCGTGCAGATGCCCAACGTGACCCAGTACCCGGTGGTGGTATTCGGCGCCATGCGGGCCGGACTGATCGTGGTCAACACCAACCCGCTCTACACCACGCGGGAAATGGAACACCAGTTCAACGATTCCGGTGCCAAGGCCCTGGTGGTGCTGGCCAACATGGCGGACAACGCCGAGAAAGTGCTGCCCCACACCGGCATCGAGCACGTCATCGTGACCGAGATCGCCGACATGCACTCGCCCATCAAGCGCACGCTGATGAATGCGGTGATCAAGTACGTCAAGAAGATGGTGCCCAAGTTCAACCTGCCCCAGGCCCATCGTCTGCCCGCGGTTCTGGCCGCCGGCGCCAAGGAGAAGTTCACTCCGGTGCCCGCCAAGCAGGACGACATCGCAGTGCTGCAGTACACCGGCGGCACCACCGGTGTGGCCAAGGGCGCCATGCTGACCCACGGCAACCTGGTGGCCAACCTGCTGCAGACCCGTCCGATGATGGAAGACATCATCGAAGAGGGTAAGGAAGTGATCATCGCGCCCCTGCCGCTGTATCACATCTACTCCTTCACCCTGAACTGCGGCATCATGCTGGAAGCCGGCGCCCACAACGTGCTGATTCCGAACCCCCGCGACATTCCGGGCTTCGTCAAGGAGCTTAAGAACCACAAGTTCACCGGTTTCCTGGGGCTGAACACCCTGTTCGTGGCACTGTGCAACAATGAAGAGTTCCGCAACCTGGACTTCAGCGCCCTGAAGCTGACTTCCTCCGGCGGCATGGCCCTGACCAGCGACACCGCCAAGATGTGGGAGCGGGTGACCGGCTGCCAGATCAGCGAAGGCTACGGCATGACCGAGACCTCGCCGGTGGTGACCTTCAACCCCCACAGCGCCATCCAGCTGGGTACCATTGGTCTGCCAATCTGCAACACCAAGCTCATGATCCTGGACGACGACAACAAGGAGCAGCCCCTGGGTGAGCCCGGCGAGCTCTGTGTCAAGGGACCCCAGGTCATGCGTGGCTACTGGCAGCGTCCGGAGGAGACCCAGAAGTCCTTCACCGATGGCGGCTACCTGCGCACCGGCGACATTGCCCTGATCCAGGAAGACGGTTACATTCGCATCGTGGACCGTAAGAAAGACATGATCATCGTGTCCGGTTTCAACGTATTCCCGAATGAAATCGAGGAAGTGGTCACCAGCCACCCGAAAGTCATCGAATGCGCCGCCGTCGGCGTCCCCGATGAGAAGAGTGGCGAAGCGGTGAAGGTTTTCCTGGTGGCGTCGTCATCGGATCTGACCGAGGGCGAGCTCAAGGAATTCTGCCGTGAGCGCCTGACCGCCTACAAGGTACCCAAGAAGTTCGAGTTCCGGGACGAACTGCCCAAGACCAACGTGGGCAAGATCCTGCGCCGTGAGCTTCGCGACGAAGACGTCAAGAAAAACAGCAAGTAACGGCGGACCCTTACCCCGGGCCCACCGCCCGGGGCAAGGCAAGCGGTGACCGGAAACCCTGCTCAGGCAGGGTTTTTTCGTTATCGCATCAGCAGCTGAAACGTTAGATAAAGGACCCGATGACCAAGACCGGCGCCCAGACACCCCAGACCAGCCCAGCCACGGGCCAGAACAGCCCCCTCAATGCGGTGATGGCCCAGCTGGATGCCTGTTTCCAGCAGGATGCCGCCCGTATTCGCAAACTGGTGGCCCGTCGCAAGGGGCGCCCCAGCGAGGCCGAGCTGGAAAAGATTGGCCGTTGGCTGGAGCAGGGCCTGGCCCGGGTTCAGGAGCGCAAGGACCGGCATCGGCCGGTGAGCCATCCCGCCGGCCTGCCGGTGACCGACCGCGTGGACGACATCCGGGCGGCTCTGGAAAAGCATCAGGTGGTGATCGTCGCCGGTGAAACCGGTTCCGGCAAGACCACCCAGATTCCCAAGCTCTGCCTCAATGCCGGCCGTGGGGTGCGGGGCCTGATCGGCCATACCCAGCCCCGGCGTATCGCCGCGCGCAGTGTCGCCAGCCGCATCGCCGAGGAAATGGGCGAGGCGCCGGGCGAGCAGGTGGGCTATCAGGTGCGCTTCACCGATACCACCTCCGAGCAATCCCGCATCAAGGTCATGACCGACGGTATCCTGCTGGCGGAAATTCAGCATGATCGGTTCCTGGATCGCTACGACACCCTGATCATTGACGAGGCCCACGAACGCAGCCTCAACATCGATTTTCTGCTGGGCTACCTGAAACAGCTGCTGCCCAAGCGCCCTGACCTGAAGGTGATCATCACCTCCGCCACCATTGAGGTGGAGCGCTTCAGCGAGTTCTTCGGACAGGCGCCGGTGATCGAGGTATCCGGCCGCACCTATCCGGTGGAAGTGCGCTATCGTCCCATGACCGGCGACGACGAGGACCGGGACCAGGGCTGGAGCGATTCGGTGCTGGCGGCCCTGGACGAGATCGAGGCCCATGAGCGCAGCCAGGGCCAGCCCCCGGGGGATGTGCTGGTGTTCCTGCCCGGTGAGCGGGAAATCCGCAGCCTCAGCAAGAACCTCCGTCATGCCGAGCTTCGCCATACCGAGGTGGTGCCCCTGTACTCCAGGCTCAGCAACGCCGAGCAGAACAAGGTGTTCCAGCCCCACCGCGGCCGGCGCATCGTGCTGTCCACCAACGTGGCCGAAACCTCACTGACGGTCCCGGGGATCCGCTACGTGGTGGATACCGGGGTGGCGAGGATCAGCCGCTACAGCGTGCGATCCAAGATCCAGCGCCTGCCCATCGAGCCCATCTCCCAGGCCAGCGCCAACCAGCGCGCCGGTCGCTGCGGCCGGGTGGCGCCGGGCATCTGCTTCCGACTCTACGACGAAACCGATTTCCTCAACCGGCCTGAGTACACCGATCCGGAGATCCTGCGGACCAACCTGGCCTCGGTTATTCTGCAGATGGCCAGTTCCGGTCTGGGGGACATCCGCCGCTTTCCGTTCCTGGAGGCACCGGATAACCGCCTGATCAATGACGGCTACAAGCTGCTGGAGGAGCTCGGGGCGGTGGACGACAAACGCCAGCTGTCCCAGCTTGGCCGCACCATGGCCAGATTGCCGGTGGACCCGCGACTGGCCCGAATGCTGGTGACCAGTGCCGAGCAGGGCAGTCTCGCCGAGACCCTGGTGGTGATCGCCGGTCTCAGTATCCAGGACCCCCGGGACCGGCCCCAGGACAAGCAGCAGGCCGCCGACCAGGCCCATGCCCCGTTCAACGACAAGGACTCGGACTTCGTCACCCTGCTGAACATCTGGCGCTTCTACGAAGAACAGCGCCAGGAGCAGTCCCAGAACCAACTCAAGCGCCTGTGCCAGAAAACCTTCCTGTCCTGGATGCGGATGCGGGAATGGCGGGATGTGCATCGCCAGCTCACGCTCATCTGCCGGGAACAGAAGCTCACCCTGAACCGCGAGCCGGCCAGCTATGACTCGCTCCACAAGGCCATTCTGGCGGGCCTGCTGGGGCAGGTGGCCACCAAGCTGGAAAAGCGCGAGTACCTGGCCACCCGCAATCGCAAGATCAGCATTTTCCCCGGCTCCAAGGTGGCCAAGTCGGCGCCCAAGTGGATCGTGGCGGCGGAGATCGTGGAGACCAGCCGGGTCTTCGCCCGCACCGTGGCCCGCATCGAGCCGGAGTGGATCGAGCCCCTCGCACCCCACGTGGTCAAGCACCATTACTTCGAGCCTCACTGGGAGCGCAAGCGGGCCCAGGTGATGGGCTATGAAAAAGTCAGCCTCTACGGGCTGGACATCATTCCCAAGCGCCGCATCGCCTACGCCAGGGTGGATCCGGTGGAGTCCCGCAACCTGTTCATCCGCCGCGCCCTGGTGGAGGGAGACTTCGACACCAAGGCGCCGTTCATCGCCAACAACCAGGCGCTGCTGGACACCGTGGAGAACCTGGAGCGCAAGACCCGGCGCCGGGACCTGCTGGTGGACGAACAGGTGCTGGTGGATTTCTACCACGACCGGGTTCCGGAGACGGTGGTCAGCGGCCGGCATTTCGAGACCTGGTGGAAGGCGCTGGACGAGCGCGGCCTGAAACACCTGGAACTGTCGGAATCGGACGTTCTGCAGCGCCCGCTTGATGAGAGCACCGAGGTGCAGTTCCCCGATCAGCTGGAGTGGGAGGGCATCCGCTACCCCCTCAGTTACCAGTTCGAGCCCACCGGCACGGATGACGGCGTCACCCTGCAGGTACCCCTGATGGCCCTCAAGCAGCTGCCCGGCTACCGCCTGGAATGGCTGGTGCCCGGCCTGTTGCGGGAAAAATGCATTGCCCTGGTGAAGAGCCTGCCAAAAGCGCTGCGCCGGAACTTCGTGCCGGTGCCGGATTTTGTCGATGCCGCCCTCGCCAACCTCACCCCCTGCAACGAACCGCTGACTTTGAAGCTGGGGGCCGAGCTTCGCCGTATGACCGGGGTCCAGATCGATCCGGACGCCTGGCAGACCGATGAGCTGCCGCGGCATCTTCGGATGAACCTGAAAGTGGTGGCGGATAACGGCAAGGTGCTGGCGGAGGGTCGCGATATCCAGGCGGTGCAGGCGCGGCTCGAGCAGAAGGCGGAAGCGGCCCTGAACGAGGCCGCCAGCAGCGAGAGCAGGGCGGAGCCGGCCCCGGAGTCCCGGCACTGGGCTTTCGGTGAGCTGCCGGAGTCGGTGCAGACCGAGAAGGGTGGCATGCAGGTGACGGTCTACCCGGCCCTGGAGGACTGTGGCGAGACAGTGCGCCAGACCCGCTACCTGGACCCGCTGACCGCGGAGGACGCCACCCGCCGGGCGGTGGCCCGCCTGCTGCTGCAGCGCCAGGGCAACACGCTGGCCAATATCGATGCCCGGTTGCCCAACTTCAAGGCCTCGGCGCTGCTGTTCGCGCCGGTGGGCAAGGCCTCGGGGCTGCTGGACGACCTGTTGCTGGCCACCGCCATGGATCACTTTATCGCCGGCCCGCCGCCACGGTCGGAGGCGGCGTTGAACGAGTGCTTCGAGGCCGGGCGGGCGGACTTCCTGCCTGCCCTGGAGACCGCTGACCAGCAGCTGCACCAGGCCTTGAAGGGCTATCACGGCGTGATGAAGCAGCTCAAGGGCAAGATCTCCCTGGCCATGGCCAACAGCATGGCGGACCTGAAGTTCCAGCTCGAGAATCTGGTGTATCCGGGCTTCCTGATCAACACACCGGCGGAGTGGTTCCGGCATTTCCCCCGCTATTTCGAGGCGGCGGCCATGCGCCTGGAAAAGATGCCCCGGGAAATGGGCCGGGAGCGGGAGTTCCTCCACACCATCGAGCCGCTCTGGGCCCGCTACGTGAAAAAACGCGAGGAGCAGCAGCGCCAGGGCGTGCGGGACCCGGAGCTGATCCGCTACCGCTGGATGCTGGAGGAGTTCCGGGTGTCCTTCTTCGCCCAGCAGCTGGGCACCGAGGTGCCGGTGTCGGTCAAGCGGCTGGACCGGCAGTGGCAGCAGGTGCGGGTCTAGTGGGTTACGATCTGCTACTAAAAGCGGTCATTGTGGTCATCCGGGTCGATGTCGTTGTGTGCTAGTATCCGGTTATTGGGGGATGTGGTGTCGGCCGCCAGGGCCGGTGTCGCAAGGGGCATCAGCAGGCCCCGGCATCAATCAGAATAATTATGAGGTCTCGAGTGATTAAAGCCGTCATCAGCGGAACCGGTCTGTACACACCGCCCGCCACCATCGACAACGACGAACTGGTCAACGCCTTCAACGCCTACGTTGAGCAGTACAATGCCCGTCATGCGGACGACATCGCCCGCGGCATGGTGGAACCTTTGCAGCCGTCTTCATCGGCCTTCATCGAGAAGGCATCCGGCATCAAGCGCCGCCACGTGATCGACCGGGAGGGCATTCTCAACCCTGAGCGGATGAAACCCTACATCCCCGAGCGCAGCAACGAGGAACCCTCGGTGCAGTGCGACATGTCGGTGGCCGCCGCCCGCGAGGCGATGGAGCAGGCCGGCGCCGGCCGGGACCATGTGGATGCGGTGATCGTGGCCTGCTCCAACCTGCAGCGGCCATACCCGGCCATCAGTATCGAGGTTCAGCAGGCCCTGGGTCTGGACGGCTTCGCCTACGACATGAACGTGGCCTGCAGCTCCGCCACCTTTGGCCTGCAGGCCGCCGCCAACGCGGTGGAGAACGGCACCGCCAGGGGCGTGCTGGTGATCAGCCCGGAGATCTGCTCGGGCCACCTGAACTTCACCGACCGGGACAGCCATTTCATCTTCGGCGATGCCTGCACCGCCATCCTGGTGCAAAGAGACTCGGACGTGGCCGATGGCCAGGGTTTCGACATCCTCGGCACCCGGCTGAAGACCCAGTTCTCAAACAACATCCGCAACAATTTCGGCTTCCTCAACCGCGCCGATGAATCCGGCGAGGGCAAGCGCGACAAGCTGTTCGTGCAGGAAGGCCGTAAGGTGTTCAAGGAAGTGTCGCCGCTGGTGGCCGAAACCATCCAGGGCCACCTGGCCAGCCTCGAGCTGGCGCCGGAGCACCTCAAGCGCATGTGGCTGCACCAGGCCAACCTGAACATGAACGAGCTGATTGCCCGCCGTGTTCTCGGTCGCGATGCCACCCGGGAAGAGGCGCCGGTAATCCTGGACGAGTACGCCAACACCAGCTCGGCCGGCTCCATCATCGCCTTCCACAAATACAAGGACGATTTCACGTCCGGGGATCTGGGCGTCATCTGCTCGTTCGGCGCCGGCTACTCCATCGGCAGCGTGGTGATTCGCCGCCGCTGATAGCGGACACAAAAGGGCCGGCCGCAACTGCGGCGGCCCTTGCTTCTGCCTGATGCCTACTCGGCGGCGAGATCACGCAGGGTCTGGGGCAGGGGAGCGGACGTTCTTTCCTTTCGGTCAAACCACACAATCTTGGCGTAGCCCTCCGCGTATAGCGCACCGGTTTTCTCATCGGTAATGGTATGCCATGTCTCCAGACTGGTTTTTCCCGCTTTACCGGCGTATGTTCTCACCTCGACGGTGGCCGGGTGGTTGAGCTCCTTGAGAAAGGTGGCGCTGGTCTTGATAATGACCGGGCCGGTGGGTTCACCCTCGGCGCCCAGCGACAGCGAGGCCAGCCAGGTGATGCGGGCCTCCTCGAAAAAACGGAAGTAGACCGTATTGTTGGCGTGTCCGTAAGCATCCATATCGCCCCAGCGCAGGGGAACGGATAGTGTGTGCACCAGGTTACCGAATTCAGACATAGTGGATTCCTCCGGCCGGCCGGCCGATAACAAGAACAGGAAAAAGCAGGCCGCTATTGTCGACGAATGAACGATGAAGTCAAAACCAGGCTCTGATATGACTCAATTACAGTCTTTCCCACGGTCGCTGGCCCTGGCCATCGTCCTGCTTGCCCTGCTGCCGCAGCATGCCATGGCCCAGTTCACCCAGAGCGGGCCACAGGAGTACAAGGCGGCGGCCGATGGCCCCACCTACAGCGAGAAGGTCGACCCCTGGGAAGACTGGAACCGGAAGGTTTTCAGTTTCAACCAGTTCGTTGACACCTGGTTCCTGAAGCCGGTGGCCCAGGGCTACCGCGCGGTGGTGCCGGACCTGGCGGACCACGCTATCACCAACTTCTTCAACAACCTTTCCGAACTAAATAATTTCAACAACAGCCTGTTCCAGCTGAAGGGAGAGTCGGCGGTGGTGGCGGCTGGCCGGTTCACCTACAACACGGTGTTCGGACTGGGAGGGCTGATCGACGTGGGCAGCTACTTCGGCCTGCCGGAACGGCCCGAGGATTTCGGCCAGACCCTGGGTTACTGGGGCAGCGGCACCGGCCCCTACCTGATGCTGCCCTTCCTGGGCCCTTCCACCATCCGGGACGCCGGCGGGATGGGGGTGGACATGGCGGTGCTGCCGTCACTGTGGGACCTGGCGGAGAGCCCCGAGGTGTATTACGCCCGGGCCCTGCAGGTGGTGGACCGCCGCGCCGATCTGATTCCGGCGGAGAGTTTCATTTCCGGCGACAGCTACACCTTTGTCCGCAATGCCTATCTCCAGCGCCGCGAGTACCTGGTCAACGACGGCGAAACCACTTACGACCCCTTCGCCGACGACAACAACGACGAGCTGATGCTGGAAGATTTCTAGCCTCCCGGGGACAGGCCATAATCCGACCGGATCCGGTGGTGACAGTCACAAGACCCGGGCGGTATGATTGTGGTCCCCGGCTGGCACCTGACTGGACTCCCATGTATTACGACTTTTTCGGCTTTCGAGAGCCGCCGTTCTCGATCGCGCCCGATCCCCGCTACCTTTACCTGAGTGAGCGCCATAAGGAAGCCCTGGCCCATCTGATGTACGGCATCCAGGGCCAGGGCGGCTTCATCGTGATTACCGGTGAGGTGGGCACCGGCAAGACCACCGTCAGCCGCTGTTTCATCGAGAATGTCCCGGCCCATGTTGATATCGCGCTGATTCTCAACCCCAAGCTGTCGGCCCGGGAGCTGCTTTCCAGCATCTGCGACGAGCTGGGCATCCGGCACCCCGCCGGCTCCAGCATCAAGCGCCTGATCGACCTGATCAACGCCGATCTGCTCGCGGCCCACGCCGCCGGCCGCCACAAGGTGTTGATGATCGACGAAGCCCAGAACCTGTCGGCAGAGGTACTGGAGCAACTGCGCCTGCTAACCAACCTGGAAACCGCCGAGAAGAAACTGCTTCAGATTGTGCTGCTGGGTCAGCCCGAGCTCCAGGACATCCTGGCCCGTCCGGAGCTGCGCCAGCTCGCACAGCGGGTGACGGCGCGCTATCACCTGGACGCTATTGAGCGCAGCGAGCTCCCAGCCTATCTCAGGTATCGCCTGAGCGTGGCAGGCCAGCGCGCGGACCTGTTCAGCCCGAATGCCGTGCGCAGCCTGCACAGGCTCAGCGGTGGTGTGCCCCGGCTGATCAATCTGATCAGCGACCGTGCCCTGCTGGGCGCCTATGCCGCCGGCGAGCATCGCGTTGAGGCCAGACACATCAGAACCGCGGCGAAAGAGGTGCGCGGACCCTTCGGTGGCGGCAAGCGGCCTGCGCTGACGCCGTTCCAGCGTTACGCCAGCCTGGCTGCCTCCGTATTGGTGGCCATTGTGCTGACCTGGAGCTGGCTTGAACACTCACCGCTGAAGGTGGACGCCGGCACCCTGGACGTACCCCTGTCCGGGGAGGTGGAGCGCGCAGCCGCCCCGACCGCCGCCCCGGAACCGACGCCATCGCCAGTGCCGGTCGCTGAGCCGGAGCCTTTGCCCACACCGCCGACGGTGACGGCAGAGGTTGCCCTGACGCAGCCGGCTATCAGCCCGGAAAACCCGTTCGACGCCCTGCCGGCCTTTGATCCCGCCAGCTCCGCCCTGAACTCCGGTGACGCCTACCGCGCGCTGTTTGCCGCCTGGGGCCTGGATTACAGTGCCGCGCGGCAGCCCATCGCCTGCGATTTTGCCGATCAGCAGGGCCTGCGATGCCTGCACCGCCAGGGCAGCTGGCGCAGTATGGAGCGTCTGAACAGGCCCGCCATCCTGGAGCTGAGGGAACTGAGCGGCGAAAACCGTCACGTCACCCTGCTGGGTGTGGACGGGGAGATCGTAACCCTGGCTACAGCCGCCGGTGAGCGCCAGGTCCGCAAGGATGACATCGAGCGTTTCTGGCTCGGGGACTATTCCATTCTCTGGCGCCTGCCGCCCTACCTGGCGCCCGGGTCCGGCAGCGGCGCCTCCGATACCGAGGCCGTCTGGCTCAGCGCCCAGCTGATGCAGGCGATCGGCCTGCACGCCCGGGATCCGGAGGAGCGCAGCCGTGTGGAGGCACTCTCCCTGGCGGACCAGGTGCGCTGGTACCAGGAGCGCAAGGGCCTGACAGTGGACGGCATTGCCGGCGCCATGACGCTGATCCAACTCAACGATGACCTGAACCCCGGTGTGCCCGACCTGCTCAGTCGCGGAGGGCAGAACTGATGTCCTACATTCTCGATGCCCTGAGAAAGTCCGAGAGCGAGCGCAACCAGGGCCGGGTCCCGGACCTGGGCCAGCAGGTGCAGCTGATTCACAAACCCCGCTCCCGTGGCATTCCCGTCATGGGATGGGTGGGGCTGGGGCTGATTCTCAATGCCGTGGTCGTGGCCCTGGTGTTCTGGCAGGGCTGGCCCGAGACCTCCCAGCCGGCTTCTTCGGCCAGCACCGCGGCTGCCGTTACGCCGGCGGTCGAGCCGGTGCCTGTGGCACCCGCTGCGGCTCCGGTCGCGCCGGCTACGCCTGTCACGAGCGAACCCGAACCCACGGAATCCGCAGTAGCGGCCAGCGGTGAAGCCGAGGTGCCCGCTCCGGAGGTCGCGCCCGAGAAGCCCACCGTCATTGTGCCGTCCTGGAAATCCGCCGGTACTGCCACGCCTGTCACCGAACCCGAGGCGGGTTTTGGCGAGGGCCGGGTGCCGCACCTGGTGGAAATGCCGATGAGCTTCCAGCGCCGCATACCGACGCTGATCTTCAGCAGCCACGTTTACGCTTCGGATCCGTCCGCGCGCCGGGTGATGATCAACGACAATTACCTGCGTCCGGGTGAGCGCTTTGCCGGCATCCTGGTGGAGCAGATCACGGTGGACGGTGTGGTGTTGAGCCTGGACGGCCAGCGGTTCCGGGTGGGCGTGGTGCGCAACTGGATAAGCCCCCGCTGATGGCCCTGACCGAGGACGTCAAGCAGGCCATTCAGCAGGCCTACCGGGACGTACTGGCGGGCAAGGGCGTACGTGCCCGCTATGGCCAGCGTCTGATGATTGCCGAGATCGCCCGATACATGGGCGATATCACCGCCAATGACGGCGAGCGAACCTCACCCCCGGCCGCCTGCGTGGTGGAGGCGGGCACCGGGACCGGCAAGACCCTGGCCTATCTGATTGCCGCCATTCCCGTGGCCAGGGCCCTGGGCAAGAAGCTGGTGATTTCCACCGCCACCGTGGCACTGCAGGACCAGATCGTGCACAAGGACCTGCCGGATCTGAGAAAGCACAGCAATCTGGATTTCAGCTGGACCCTGGCCAAGGGTCGCGGCCGTTACCTCTGCCTGTCCCGGCTGGAGGGCCGGTTGCAGGACGAGGGCGCCGGTGACAGCGAGAGCATGCCGCTGTTCATCCTGGACGAGCCCCGGGACGAAGAGCCCGGCACCCGGGAATTCTTCGAGGACATGCTGGGCCGCTACGGCAGCCAGGAATGGGATGGCGACCGGGACCACTGGCCCAGCCAGATACCCGACGACATCTGGCGCCAGGTCACCACCGACCACCGCCAGTGCACCAACCGACACTGTGCCTACTTCGACAGCTGCGCCTTCTTTGATGCCCGCAAGGGCCTGGAAGATGCCGACGTGATCGTGGCCAACCACGATCTGGTGTTGGCGGACCTGGCCCTCGGTGGCGGCGCCATCCTGCCGGAGCCGGAGAACGCCCTGTTCATCTTCGACGAGGCCCATCACCTGCCGGACAAGGCCCTCAATCACTTCGCCGCCTCGGTGCCACTGAACAGCACCCGGCAGTGGCTCAAGCAGCTGTCCCAGGCGCTGAGCAAGATTCCGCCGTTCCTCACGCCAGGCACCATCGCCGCCAAGACCGTGGACAAGATCAGTGCCTGCGCCCGGGAGCTGGACGGGGTGCTGGACCAGGTCTATGACGAGGCCGAGCAGAACACCGACTGGGAGTTCAGCGATGAGCGCCGTTCCGCCCAGTGGCGCTATCCCGAGGGCGAGCTTCCGGAGGCACTGGCGGAGCTGGCCGGGGCCGCACAGCTGGCTACCGCGGCCCTGGTACGCCAGCTGGGTGTGCTGGTGGACGAGTTGCAGAAGGCCTTTGACGACAAACGGGAGAACGACGTGGACCGGCCCACCGCCGAGGCCTGGTTCCCGGTCATGGGCAGTTTCCATGCCCGAGCCGAGGACCAGCTGCGGCTGTGGGTCGCCTGGTCCGAGAAGCGGCTGCCGGAGGAGGGCGAGGGCCGCAAACAGTGGGGGCCGCCGCCGGCCCGCTGGGCGGTGCGGCAGCGCTGGGACCACGCCGAGGACATCACCCTGTTCAGTAGCCCGGTGCTGGCGGACAATCTGCTTTACACCCGGCTCTGGTCGCGGGTTTACGGCGCCATCCTCACGAGTGCCACCCTGACCGCCCTGGGCCGCTTTGACCGCCTGCAGTCCCGCGCCGGACTGCCGGACGCCAGCCGTTTCCTGGTGGTGCCCAGTTCCTTCCGCTACGCCGATATGGCCACCATCGAGGTGCCGGGCATGGCAGCCCTGCCCACCGACAGCGAGGCCTTTACCGAGGCCCTGGTGAAACGCCTGCCGGATCTCTGGGCCAGTGACAAGGCGACCCTGGTGCTGTTCACCGCCCGCCGCCAGATGAATGCGGTTCGGGACCGGCTGGCGCCGGACTACCCGGACCTGATCCTGACCCAGGACGACATGGCCAAGGGCGAAGTACTTCGCCAGCACTGCGAGCGGATCGACGCCGGCCGGCCCAGTGTGCTGTTCGGTGTGGCCAGTTTTGCCGAGGGTATCGACCTGCCGGGTCGTTACCTGGACCACGTGGTGATCACCCGGCTGCCGTTCTCGGTGCCTGACGACCCAATCGACGCCAGCCTGGCGGAGTGGGTGACCAGCCGCGGCGGCAACCCCTTCATGGAGATCGCGGTTCCGGACGCCTCCATTAAGCTGGTGCAGGCGGTAGGTCGATTGCTGCGCACCGAGCAGGATACCGGCCGGGTCACCATACTGGACCGCCGTATCGTCAGCCGCCGCTACGGTCAGTTGCTGCTGGATTCCCTGCCACCCTTCCGGCGCATCATCGAGCGCTGAAGCACTCGCCGCCTGACCTCCCGGTTTTCTGCGGGCGAAAAAAAAGGCGCCAACCTGAGCAGTGGCACCTTTCAAACAGGGTCTCGACTTGGAGGAACCCTGGCGCTGAGAACGCAACATGGAATCTGAAGGCCTGAAGTTTCAAATTCCTGACAAGGCGGTTGCCTCATCGTTGAAACCATCTTAGGGGAGTAGGGGGCGTATCCGGATCGTCCAAAGGGCGTAGTGACGTCAAAAAAGTCACAGAAAATGTGACCCGGCTCTCAAAAATATGCAGGTTTCTAGAGCAATTTCAGCTGCCGGGCCCGCGCCAGGGCCTCGGTGCGGCGGCTGACGTCCAGTTTGCCATAGAGGTTGCGGATGTGGGCCTTCACGGTGGTGGCGGCGACGTCCATGCGCCGGGCAATGTCCTTGTTGGACAGGCCTTCGTTGATCAGCGCCAGCACCTCCTGTTCACGCTGACTCAGGGGCTCGACCAGCGCCGACCCCGGATGTGGCGCCACCGTGGTGGCCCTTTCCGGCGTGACCGGCTTGCTTGCCGCCAGCATGGTCCGCAGCCGGCCAAACCACTGCTGGGGCAGGTCCGGATTGGCGAGCGCGAGGATCAGGGCCTGCACCCGCGGGCTTTCCTCCGCAAACATCCTCAGGAACCCGGCCCTGGCGGCACGCTTGAGAGCGGTGACCATCTGGCTGGTGGCTTCCCGGGTCGCGCCACGCCGGTCCAGAGCCTCGGCGTAGAGCACCTGAACTTCAATCAGATGACGGTAGTGCTGGTCCCGTTCCGTGCTGATGCGCATGGGTTCAAGCAGTCGGATGGCGGCCTCCGGCTCGCCCGAGGCCAGATGGACCCGGGCCGCGCTGATGCTGGTCTGTTCCCGGTTGAGGGGATTTCGGAATTCGCCGGCCTGTTCGGTGGCCAGCCACTGCCGGGCGCGCTCCAGCTCACCCATGGCCAGGTAGCAGCGGGCCCGCAGGGCAGCGCAACTGGGGGGCTCGAAGACGATGTCCTCGCGGCGTTGACGGGCGACCGCTTCGGCGTCCTCCAGGGCGGCCAAGGCGAGCTGATGGTCACCCTGGCTGAAGGCGAGGTGGGCCCGGACGTACTGGATGATCACGTGCTGGCCCGGCTCGGTGCCTTTCTCGACGTGGCTCAGCAGCGGGGTCAGGTAGGATTCCGCCAGCTCCGGCTGGTTACGCTCCCGGTGGATCTCCACCAGGGTGGCGTTCTGCCAGCATGAGATCAGGCGTGGCTGGGTGGGGTCGTTGTAATGCTGGTCGATCCAGTCCCGGACCTCGGTGCAGGTGCGCAGGGCCAGCTCGATGTCGCCCCGGTTGAACTGGATCCAGGCCAGCAGGCCGCCGCTGGACAGTACCGTGGACGGCTTGTGTTCCCGCTGGCCGTGGCTGACGGCGGACTGCAGGGCACTCTCGGCGGCGCCCAGCTCGCCCCGGCCATAGTCGTCCAGGCCCAGGCCGTAGTAGGTCACCGATTTCAACGGGATGCGGGTGTGGTCGATGTCCCGCAGTACCTGGTTGGTTAGGTTCTGGGCGCTGTCGTAATCGCTGCGTGAGCGCGCCAGGTAGGAGCGCATCAGGGCGATTTCGCTCTGCAGACCCAAAGCCCCGTCGGCGTCCGGATGGGAGTCGGCGACGCGCTGATCCAGCACATCCTCCAGGTGGCTGAGCTGGGCCTCGATCTGGCTGACCCGGTTGGCAAAGAACAGTGCCCACACCCGCAGCATCTGGAGCCGGGGATTGTCTTCGATCTCACCCACCGGCAGGGTCTCCAGCCAGTCCAGCACCGGCAGGTGGAAGCCGCCGTGAATGAGGTTGTTGCCGTGCAGCTCCAGCACCCGGGACAGCCGCGGCCAGTCCTGGTGCTGGACGATCTGGGCAATGGCCTCCTGGATGTGGTCATGGGCCAGCAGCCAGTCGATGGCGCGGTTCTGCAGGTCTTCCAGCCGCTGCGGGTCGGACTGCCGGGCGCGCTGGAGGAGGGCGTCCCGGAACAGGTCGTGGTAGCGGAACCAGTCCTGGCGGGTGTCCAGCGGAATCAGAAACAGGTTATGGCGGGTCAGGTTCTCCAGCAGGGCCTGGGAGTCGTCCCGCTCCCGCATGGCATTGGCCAGGGAGGCGCAGAGCCGGGTAACGCCGGCGGTATCCAGCAGGAACTCGCGAATCTCCGGGGTCTGTTTGTCCAGTATTTCGCTCAACACGTAATCGTTGATCTGGCGATTGCTGACGGCGATGGGCGGCTGATTGCGCGCCACTGCCTCGCCGTCCTTCTGTCCGGACAGCGCCGCCAGCTGCATGGCCGCCACCCAGCCCTCGGTGGTCTGCCAGATACGGTGGGCCTCCTCGGGCGAGAGGGGCAGCGCCATGGTTTCCTCGAAAAAGCGCTGGCACTCCTTTTCGGAGAAGGCCAGCAGCTGGGGGTGAATCTCGTCCAGCCATTGCCGCACCCGCCAGCGGGCGACCGGCAGCTCGGGCTCCACCCGGGAGGCAATGAACACCACCAGGTTGGGGGGCAGGTAATCGATGAAAAAGCTGAGCTGACGGTGAATCCGGGGGTCCCGGATCAGGTGGTAGTCGTCCAGCACCAGGGCCCGGGGCCGGCCTTCGGCCACCAGGGCGTTGATCAGGGCGGTGGTGGCGCCTTCCAGTTCCTGAACCGACACGTTGTTGAGCAGGTTCCGGCACTCCTCCAGGCCACCGAGTCCGGCGTGGGCAAAGGCGCCTGCCAGGTACTGCCAGAACCGGCGCGGCTCGTCGTCGTGCTCGTCCAGGGCGAGCCAGGCGCAGCTGCGGCCGTCACTGCGCTGTGCCTCCTGTTCACACCACTGGTTCACCAGCGTGGTCTTACCGAAGCCCGCCGGGGCCACCACCAGATTCAGCCGCTTGGCCGGCCGCGGTGCCAGAATACGCAACAGCCGGTCCCGTTCGATGGAGCGGGGGTCGGGCGCTGGGCGGAGAAACTTGGTGGTCAGGAGCATGGGCGGACTGGGTTGCAATGGCAAAATGGCCGTTGCCCTTCACCAGCGTAGCAGCTGGGGCAGGCAGCGGATCTAATCGGACATCCCGGGCCCGACTGACGGGCGCTGTGGGTGATGTTCGGGCCCTCAGATCTGGGATTGTGTGCTTTGAGGCGCTGAAGTCAAGCGCTGTCACTTGATTGTCGGGGTTTTGGTCTACACTGGAATATCAGGCACCCGCTATTCTATAAATGAATGATCAGGTGTATTTTTATACGATCTGGAAAAACAACAAGCGGAAAGAAGGGAGCACTCGGGGCGATGAAATTACAGCAGCTGCGCTACATCTGGGAAGTCGCGCACCACGATCTCAATGTCTCGGCCACCGCCCAAAGCCTGTTTACCTCCCAGCCCGGCATTTCCAAGCAGATCCGGCTATTGGAGGACGAGCTCGGGATCGAGGTTTTCGCCCGCAGCGGCAAGCATCTGACCCGCATCACCCCCGGCGGCGAGACCATTATCCGGGAGGCCGGCGAGATCCTGCGCCGGGTAGAGGGCATCAAGAAGATTGCCCAGGAGTTCAGCAACCAGCGCAAGGGTGATCTCAGCATCGCCACCACCCACACCCAGGCCCGCTACGCACTGCCGCCGGTGATACAGGGCTTTATCGAATCCTACCCGGACGTGTCCCTGCACATGCACCAGGGCACCCCCATGCAGATTGCCGAGATGGCCGCCAACGGCGCGGTGGATTTCTGCATCGCCACCGAGGCCATGGAACTGTTCCATGACCTGATCATGATGCCGTGCTACCGCTGGAACCGCAGTGTCATCGTGCCCAGGAACCACCCGCTGGCGTCGGTGGACGAGCTGACCCTGCCGATCCTGGCGGAATACCCGCTGGTGACTTACGTCTTCGGCTTTACCGGCCGCTCCAAGCTGGATGAAGCCTTCCAGTCCCAGGGCCTGACCCCCAAGGTGGTGTTCACCGCCGCCGATGCGGACGTCATCAAGACCTATGTTCGCTTAGGGCTCGGCGTGGGCATTATCGCCAGCATGGCCTTCGACCCCACCACCGATCACGACCTCGTGGCGTTGGACGCCCGCAAGCTCTTCCGCCCCAGCATCACCCGCATCGGCTTCCGCAAGGGCACCTTCCTGCGGGGTTACATGTATGACTTCATCAAGCGCTTCGCGCCCCATCTGACCCGGGACCGGGTGGACGAGGCGGTGGCGCACCAGGGCAGCCGCAGCGAGATCGAGCAGCTGTTCGAGGATGTGGAACTGCCGACCTACTGAACCCCCTCTCCCCCGGCCCCTCTCCCACGAGGGGAGAGGGGAGGCCAAAACCTTAATGACTCGCGCCCTGGCTTAGCCCCTCTCCCCTGGCGGGAGAGGGGTTGGGGAGAGGGGGCGAGTTCCCCCCTTCAGACCTTGGCGATCACATTGCCGGCATGCAGGCCGCATTCCTTCTGGGTGGCTTCCTCCCACCACCAGCGGCCTTCGCGCTCATGCTGGCCGGGCAGCACCGGCCGGGTGCAGGGCTGGCAGCCGATGCTGACAAAACCCTTTTCGTGGAGCTGGTTGTAGGGCGCCTCGGTCATGCGGATGTAGTCCCAGACTTCCTTTGAGGTCCAGTTGGCCAGCGGGTTGAATTTGACCAGGGTGCGCTCGTCAGTGGAGAAGGCATCGTCCCGCTGCACCACCGGCACCTCGTTGCGGGTGCCCGGGCTCTGGTCCTTGCGCTGGCCGGTGATCCACGCATCCACGCTGGCCAGTTTGCGACGCAGGGGGTTGACCTTGCGGATGCCGCAGCACTCGGAGTGACCGTCCTCGTAGAAGCTGAACAGGCCTTTCTCTGACACCAGCGCTTCCAACTCGCCGGCGTCCGGCGCCATCACCTGGATCCGGATGCCGTAGTGCTTGCGGACACGCTCGATGAAATCGTAGGTCTCCGCATGCAGGCGGCCGGTGTCCAGGGTGAATACCTGAAGATTATCGGTCAGCTTGTGGGCCAGCTCGATCAGCGCCACATCCTCGGCACCGCTGAAGGAGATGGCGATGTTATCGTAGCGGGCCAGGGCGGCCTTGATGATGGCCCGGGGCGACTGGCCCTCCAGGTCCTGCTGCAACTGCTGGATGTCGTTCATAAGGGTCCGGATTCATCGGGAATTTGGGCACAAATCTACCATTGTGGCGGCCGACTCTGAAGAACGATGCGCGCATATCGTTATGCCGGAGGCGCGTCATAAGGGCAGGATCGGTCCGCGATGCATTTTGCGGCGCTTTTTCATATCATAGGCGGTCTTTCGACTGGGCCCAGTGGCAGTAAGACTGCCGGCCCCCATCCAACCCAGAATTAGGAGACGTCCGTGGAACTCGCTTGCCTCGATCTTGAAGGAGTACTGATCCCGGAAATCTGGATCGCATTTGCGGAGAAAACCGGTATTGAGGCACTGAAGGCCACCACCCGCGACATCCCCGACTACGACGTGCTGATGCAGCAGCGCCTGCGGCTACTGGACGAGCACGGCTATGGCCTGCCGGCGATCCAGGAAGTCATCGGCGAGCTGAATCCGCTGCCGGGTGCCGCCGAATTCCTGGACTGGCTTCGGGAGCGGTTCCAGGTGGTGATCCTGTCGGACACCTTCTATGAGTTCGCCATGCCCCTGATGGCCAAGCTGGGCCATCCGACGCTGCTGTGCCACAAGCTGGAAGTCAACGACCAGGGCCGCATCACCGACTACCTGATCCGCCAGAAGGACCCCAAACGCCAGTCCGTGCGGGCTTTCCAGCTGCTGAACTACCGGGTGATCGCCGCCGGCGACTCCTACAACGACACCACCATGCTCAAGCAGGCCGAGGCGGGCATTCTGTTCCATGCGCCCCAGAACGTGATCGACGAATTCCCCCAGTTCCCCGCCGTGCACACCTTCGATGATCTGAAAGCCAAGTTCCTGGAACTCAGCAACCGCTTCTGACACAGAGCGGCGTCTGAAAACGGGGTCAGGAGACAGTCTTTTTCTGACCCCGTGTTCGTCTCACCCCGAGTCAAAGCTCCTCCAGAGTCCGCATCAGCCGTCCCACTTTGGTGATGGATTCCTCATACTCCGCCCTGGGATCGGAATCGGCCACGATGCCGCAGCCGCCCCAGCAGGAAATCCTGCCGTCTGCTTCTGTCACCAGGGTGCGGATGGCGATGTTGCTGTCCAGGGTGCCGTCCGACTGCAGGTAGAACACGCTGCCACAATAGGGGCCCCGGAGATGGGGCTCCAGCTCGTCGATGATCTCCATGGCCCGCCGCTTCGGGGCGCCGGTGATGGAGCCCCCGGGAAATGTGGACAGCAGTGCGATCATTGCCGCCACATCGGGCCTGAGCTGACCGGTGACGGTGCTCACCAACTGGTGCACGTTCTGGTAGCTCTCAATCTCGAAGAGCTTCGGCACCGCCACGGTGTGGGGCTGGCAGACCCGGGACAGGTCGTTGCGGATCAGGTCCACGATCATCAGGTTCTCGGCCCGGTCCTTGGCGCTGGTCTCCAGGTCCTGCCTCAGGGCGGCATCCTCTGCAGCGGTGACACCGCGGGGGCGGGTGCCCTTGATGGGCTTGCTCTCCACCTCATTGTCGCGAATGCGCATCAGGCGTTCCGGTGAGATGGACAGGATCTGGTGATCGCCGGCGTTGATAAAGGCGGCGTGGGGCACGGGGATGGCCGCGTGCAAAGCCTTGAAGGCATCAAAGGGCCGGCCCGAGAAGCGACCATCAAAGCGTTGTGACAGGTTGACCTGGTAGCAATCGCCGGCGTTGATGTAGGCCAGCACCTGTTCGACGCCGTCGGCGTAATCGGTGGGACTCTGGCCCGGCTGGAAGGCCTGCTCCATGCGGAATGGCTGGCCGGGCAGGGCAACGGGGGCCTCACCGCGCAGCATGGGCGCCAGCCGGTCCAGGGTTGCCCGCGGGCAGTGGGGGTGGATGACGCCATGAGCACCGCGACCGTCGGATCCAATGGTCAGCCCCCACCAGAACAGGCCAACCCAGCCCAGGGCCTGGTCTGAAGCCAGCATTCGGTTGCTGCGAAACCCCGGTACGGTATGGATGCCCGCCTCGTAATCCATTGCGCCCACCAGACCGGCGCTGAACAGGCCGGCATCGACCGACTTCCGGTGACTCTCCCTCAGCAGGCGCTCCGCAGCCTCCCACTCCGCCACCAGTTGGTCCCATAGCCTGGGGTCGGGTGCGGCAGGAATCCGCCACTGCCGCTGCGGCCAGGCGGTGACCACCACCGAGCCATCCGGGCGATGCAGCAGGCAGAAGCCCGGCTCCAGGGCCAGATGGTCAAGCCAAAGTGCCAGATGTTCGGCAGAAACGGAAAATTCTTTCAGGGATGATTGCACGTGATACCTGTTGCTGGGGAGCACCGGGCGGTGGTGAGACTGCCGTCATGATACTCCAAACAGCGGCGATATTTGAGGTCACGCCGCCCATCAGAGGAGGCGAGCACTTATAAAAGGAAGCTAAGCATGTCAATGACGAATAGCAGGTCCGTCTTTTTCTCTGTTCAGACACTTCTCGCCGTGCTGTTGGTTGTCATATTTGCCGCTACCGCGGTTGCACAGGAGAGGGGGGAGTTTACGGAAGAGGGTGTCCGGGAGTTTACTCAGCAGCAATTTGAAGCAATGTACAGAAAGGCCATGGCGAATGCGTCAGAGCGTTTAGAGGATGGCGAGGCGATAAAAGCGTTTGCGGTAGTGGCTGACCGCAAGAGCGAAATCCGGGTCGTTAGAATTGATAAAGTGGAAACCTTTCCCCCCAATGTTGCTCTCGAGGTGATGCGCCGCAGTCTTCGGGTTCTGGTGAAGAACGGCGGGATTGGCGCCACCTGTCTGGTTTATGTGGCTCCGAATCCCGATAAGGATTCCAATGCCGAATTTGTTGTAGTGGCTGAGATGGAGCACATTTTTGGGCCAACCCTGGCGCAGGTAACGCCATACTCGCTTGATAATGGAAAGATAAAGGTTGGTAAGCCCGTCGCCGTCGAGTCTAAGCCTTCAATCTTCGTATTCAAGAAACAGGAACCAAGGACCACTCGACAAGATTCTTAGGTTGTCGGACAAACGGATTATCAAGTACTGTGAAGGTAATCACGGAACCCGGTTACACAAGCGCCTACTCTTTAACCGTGCGGATACAAAACAAAACACGCCGCACTTGGAAAACAACAAATTCCGTTAAGGAGAACAATATGAAAGGCCTGAAGAAACTTGCTCTGGCAACTGCGGTTGCTGCCGTACCCTTCGCCGCCCAGGCGGACCTGAAAGCCCTCGACGACACCTCCATGGGTAACGTCACCGGTCAGGCCGGTGTTACCATCGAGCTGGAAACCAAAGTTGATATCGGGAGCTTCACGTACACTGACGAAGGTAACTTCGTAGTGTCTGGTATCCATATCGGTGGCGGCGCCATTGAGACTGACGCTGACGGCAACGTGAGCGGCGTTAGTGGCCTGCTGGACGACCTGAAGATCGACATCGACGTGGAAGCTGACGGCGACGCAGTGATCGACGTTAACAGCGTATCCGGTGGCCCGGTAGATTTTGCAGTAGGCGTTGAGACCGCTTCTCTGGTAGCTGCTGACGGCAGCGAAAGCACCCTGCTGGCTTCCAACATCGGCATCACCGGTCTGCTGGCTGACATCAAGCTGCGCGTCGATACCGCAACCGACACCATGATCACTGATCTTGCCTTCAATATCACTGACATGGACATGGACGTGGACTTCCTGGGTATTGGCATCCGTGACCTGACCGTTACCGGCGCTAACACCTTCGGCGCAACGTACGCGGATGCTGGCGGTGTGGGTGGTAGCCCATACATCGCAGCTGGTTTCGCCTACGCCCAGTTGACCATCGGCAAAGCTACTGGTGTAGCTGGCTCCGCTTCCGGCGAAGCCCTGGAAATCGGCGTGCCCGAGTTCATTGCTGACATCAGCATCGGCGCAACCGAGATCGGTGGCACTTCCATCGGTGTGATCTCCATGGACAACCTGGCCATCACCCAGACCAACATGAAGATCTACGGTCACTAATCGACCCGCGATCCCAGTGTTGAAGACGCCCCGCCCAGCGGGGCGTTTTTTTGTGGCCAGAAAAATCGATATCAAAAAAAGACCCGCCTAGGCGGGTCTCTTCGGGTTTGGGTTTCAGGCGATCCGGTTCAGCGCTCCGGCACCGCGATGGACAGGTCAAAGCCGCCGCCGGCTCGTGGTGTCAGCTGGATCGGGCCTTCGTTGATGCCCCTGGGGACCTGGATCTGGTCGATACCCGGCGGGTTGCCGATGGAGAAGTTCACGTTCTGGCCGTCAAAGCCGATGCTGAGCTGGTCATTAAGAAAGGTCTGGGTGAAAGGCTCATCCGGGATTTCGGCCTGCTGGCCAAAGATGATGGGAGACACCGTCGGGATAAAGCTTGCGGTGGGCTGGGCCCGGGCCACTTCCTCCTGCGGCAGCAGGATGGCGCGCCGGACGAACTCCTCCCGGGCTTCCTCCAGGGCCTGCTCCCGGCCTTCCTCTTCGGAATCCCGCAGGGCATCCAGGAAGGCCTGCTCCTCGGACTCCTTCACCACCGGCTCACCGGGGGAGATGGTCAGGGATCGGATGATGCGCTGGCGTTCCTCCGCCGGCTTCTGCTGCTCCCGGGGCACGATGATGATGGCGGAGTCCCGCACGTAGGTGTCCACCATCTCCTCCGAGGTCAGCGACTGCACCCCGGCGTATGCCGGCAGGGTAAGAGTACCGGCCAGTGCGACGAAAAGGCGGTTGCGACGTATCATGAAAGACCTCGATCGGATAAGGGTACGCACAGAGTGATCTCTGGTAGAGTATTTGGTGTGACTGGCCACAGTTCAAGCTGCTTTTGGTGGATTTGTGACCGTCTTCGGCCGCCAGCCCGTTATTTTCCGTTCCGATCCGCCTGACCCTGGAACCCTTGATGTTTGCAGTCTTCAAACGCCGCTGGGCGGACTGGGTGAATCGCCGCATTCCCCCCACGGATCGTCAGCGCTTCGAGCAGCGTAATATCTTCATCCTGCCCGCCGGCGCCGGGGTGCTGTTCGGGGCACTGCTGCTGATCATGCTGATCACCGGCATCAACTACCAGAACAGCCTGATTTTCCTGCTGACATTCATGCTGGGGGCGGTGTTTGTGGCGGCCATGCACCAGACTCACCGTAACCTCAACGGCTTCGAACTGACCCTGGTGCGCCCCGGCGAGGGCTTTGCCGGCCAGTCCGTGGCCTTCGTGTTCCGGGCCGCCAGTCCCGACAACGATGCCGTGGCCATCGAGCTGTCGCTGCCCCACGGTGATCTCCCGCCCCAGAGCCTGGACAAAGGTGAAACCGCCGACCTGACGGTGCTGGTGCCGGCGCCCCGGCGGGGCTGGCAGGGGATCGAGCGGCTGCGGGTGGAAACCCGCTTTCCCTTTGGCCTGCTGATGGCCTGGTCCTGGATGCGGCCTGCCGGCCGTGCCATTGTCTACCCGCGCCCGCTGACACCGCCCCAGGTGGCCGCTCCGACGGTCGCCGGCGAGGAATCGGCGCAGCAGGCCGACCCCCACGGCCACGATCATGCCGAAATCCGGCCCTGGCGGGAGGGAGACCTGGTGCAGCGGGTGCAGTGGAAGCGCTATGCCCGCACCGGCGAAATGGTGATTGCGGACTGGGAGGGTGAGCAGGGCAGTCCGCAATGGCTGGACTACCAGGCATTCGCCGGCGCCGACACCGAGCTGCGGCTGAGCTATCTCTGTGCCCAGGTGCTGGAGCGCCAGCAAGCCGGGCATCTGTTCGGGCTGCGGTTGCCGGGGCAGGTGATCGAGCCGGACCAGGGCGACGTCCATGTTCGCCGCTGCCTGCGGGCGCTGGCGCTGTTTGGGCTGCAGGGGCCGGACTCGACGGATGATCGCGCCGCGCCGGCGACCCGGGAGGCGGCGGCATGACCGGCCATCGGGACGACCTGCCGCAACGGGCACTGATCTGGCTGATCGTGGCCTTCGGCATTCTGGTGCTGCCCCAGTGGGACCGGCTGCCGGTCTGGCTGATGGCGGTCTGCGCGCTGCTGGCGGGCTGGCGCTGGCTCGCCCAGCGCGGACGCCTGCGCCTGCCCGGGCGCCTGCTGCGCACCACCATCATGCTGACCATGGTGGGCATCTACGTGCTGACGGTGAATGCGCGCTTCTCGGTGGATACCGCAGCGTCCTTCTTCGTGCTGGCGGTGGGGCTGAAATGGCTGGAAACCCGCACTTCCCGGGATTTCTACGTGCTGTTTTTCATCCTGATCTACCTGGCCACGGTGAACTTCCTGTTCCAGCAGGGCATCGGCTGGACCCTGGTGAACCTGGCCGGCGTCACCCTGCTGTTCATCGGCCTGCAGGTGCTCAACGCGCCTCAGCTGCGCAGCCCTGGTTTGTCCGGCTTGCGACGCCTGGGGCTGATGCTGGTGAAAACCCTGCCCATCGTGGTGCTGCTGTTCGTGTTCTTTCCACGCATGGGGCCGCTCTGGAGCGTACCGCTGGTCAGCGGCCAGGGCCAGACCGGCATCAGCGACACCATGAGTCCCGGCTCCATCTCCAACCTGGCCCAGAGCAGCGAGCGCGCCTTCCGGGTCACCTTCGGCGGCATCATGCCGCCTCAGCGGGAGCGCTACTGGCGTGGCCTGATCCTCGATCGTTACGACGGCGATACCTGGCGCCAGGGCGACCCCTTGCCGTATCGTCCGCCAGGGCGCATCAACTTGGACGGTGGCGCCGGCGATCTCCTGCCTGACCAATATGAAGTGCTGCTGGACCCCACCAACCAGCGCTGGGCTTTTGCCCTGGACGACTCACAGGCGGTTTCCGACAACCTGGAGGCGGTGGAGGGCGGTCTGTTCCGGTTCCGCCGGCCGGCGGACACCACGGTGCGCTACCGCCTGGCCCTGACGGCGAACGACAATGCCGACGACACCGCCGGCCTGTCGAACCGTGAGCGTCAGCGCTACCTGCAGCTGCCGGCCGAGGGCAACCGCCGCACCCGAGCCCTGGCCCGGGAACTGCGCCAGCAGAGCAACGGGCCGGAGGAGCTGGTCCTGACCTTCCTGGGCCGCCTGCGCACGGAGGCCTACTTCTACACCCTGCGCCCGCCGGTGATGCTGGAGGACGGCATCGACGCCCTGCTGTTCGACGTTCGCCGGGGTTTCTGTGCCCACTATGCCGGCGCCATGACCTTCCTGCTCCGTTCCGCCGGTATTCCGGCACGGGTGGTGGTGGGTTACCAGGGCGGCGAGGCCGGTGTGGACGACGAATACCTGATCGTGCGCCAGTATGACGCCCACGCCTGGGTCGAGGCCTGGCTGCCGGAACGGGGCTGGGCGCGCATCGATCCCACGGCAGCCATTGCGCCCCAGCGGATCGAGTCCGGGCTGCGGGAAGCGGTGGCGGAGGAGGGCTCGTTCCTCGAGAACGACTGGACCTCACCGCAGCGTTACGGCGACCTGGCGCTGGTACAGTGGGCCAGCCTGCGCCTGGACCAGCTCAACTATCACTGGACCCGCTGGGTCGTGGGCTACCAGGGCCAGACCCAGCGGTCCCTGATGTCGAACCTGCCGGGCGACCTGTCGATGAGGGAGCTGGGGTATGTCACCGCCGGCCTGGTGTCGGCCGCACTGGCGCTGGCGGGTTTGATTACCCTGCTGCGCCAGCGGGCAAACCGCCCGGCCGATCCGGTGCAGCGGCTGCTGCTGCAGTGGCAGAGGCTGCTGGCCCGGCATGGTGTGCCGGTTGAGCCGGGGCAGACGCCGGACCAGACGGCACGGCGGGCGATGATGCGGTTCCCCGCGGCGGAAAAGCCGTTGCTCGCTTTTGCCGCCCAGGTCAACAATCATTACTATAAGCCGTCGGCCCGGCCCGCCCGGCCACAGATCTCCCTGCTGAGGCGCCTGCTGAAGGCGACCCGCCGGGAACTTGGCCGCAAGCGGCCGGAAGCCGGCCGCATCCCACGCATACAGACAGGTTAGACGCACTTGCCGACATCCGAACCCGAAGCCCAGGACACCCGGCAGTTACTGCCCATGAGCTGGCATGAGCGGCCCTGGTCGTTCGTGGCCGGGCGCCTTGATGCGGGCCAGCTGCCCCACGCGCTGCTGATCGGCGGCGAGCAGGGCGTGGGCAAGCGGGCATTTGCCGACCGGCTAGCTCATAGCCTGGTGTGCGAGCGGACCACCACGCCGGATTACCGGCCCTGTGGCGGCTGCAAACAGTGCGAACTGGTACAGGCGGGCACCCATCCAGATATCCGCATCTACGCCCCCGAGAAGTCACGGATGATCAAGGTGGACCAGGTCCGAGCCCTGTCCGCCTTCGCGGTGGCTTCGCCCCAGGTGGCCCGGCGCAAGCTGATCGTGATTGACCGGGCGGACCAGCTCAACATCAATGCCGCCAACGCGCTGCTCAAGACCCTGGAGGAGCCCAGTGCCGATGTGGTGCTGCTCCTGCTTCAGGAGACCGGCCGGCCGATCCTGCCAACCCTGCGCTCCCGGTGCCAGGCGCTCACCATCGCCACCCCCGGACCTGATGAGGCGGCCCGGTGGCTGTCCGCCCAGCTTGAGAGCCAGGGCGGCGCCGTAGCCGACGAAGACAGCTGCCGGAAAGCGCTGGCGATGGCACGCTTTGCGCCACGGCTGGCGCTGGACTACCTGGCAGGTGACTATCTGGCCATGCGGGAGGAGGCCCTGTCCCTGTTTCGCCGGTTCATGAAATCCGAGGTGACCGTCGGGGAGGCCGCCAAGCCCTTCAAGACCCTGGGGGCGGAACCCACGCTCTGGCTGATGGAGCTCTGGGCCGCGGACCTTGCCCGACTGGGTGCCGGCGGCAGCGCCAGAGATGAGGATGCCGCCGAGATGCTGGCTTTCCTGGCGCGGACGAACCCGCCCTGGCGGGCGCACCAGTTATTGGATTCCATCCGCGAGAGCCGGTCAGCACTGGTCTACAACGCCAGTCCGGAACTGGAGGCGGAGCGACTGCTGATCGAATGGCAGGCGTTGATGCCCAGACGGCAGCGCCGGGCCGGTTAGTTTTATGGCACCAGTGTCTGGGCGGGGCGGGATACCGCCTGCTATGATTGAAGCATGTTACCAGCAACCGTTTAACGTAAGGATAAGGCTATGGGGCCTGGCTTTGGCGCTCGCAGTGGCATTCTGACCCTGACCATCAAGGACAAGGCGGTACTCTACGCCGCTTACATGCCCTATATCCGTCAGGGTGGCCTGTTCATTCCCACCCAGAAGCAGTACCAGCTCGGCGATGAGGTTTTCCTCCTGCTGAACCTGATGGATGAGCCGGAAAAGCTGCCGGTGGCGGGCAAGGTGATCTGGATAACCCCCAAGGGCGCCCAGGGCAACCGGGCCGCGGGCATTGGTGTCCAGTTCACCGGCGATGACGAATCTGCCCGTCACAAGATCGAGTCCTACCTGGCGGGCGCGCTCAGCTCCGATCGCCCCACCCACACCATGTAAGGCACCACCGGTTTGATGAACGACTCCCTGGCAGTATCCCCCGTGAGCCCCGAGGACACCGGCTACCAGGAAATGCGCTGGCCGCTTCGTCACCTGACCATCGCTGGCGTGCACTGGCCGGCGGAGCAGCGTGAGCCGCAACGACCCCCGGTGGTCATGCTCCACGGCTGGCTTGATAACTGCCTTTCATTCTCTCGCCTGGCGCCCGCACTGGCTGAGGCCACCGACGTTTACGCCCTGGATATGGCAGGCCACGGTCATTCCGGCCACCGGCCGGCCGGGCAGGGGTACCTGCTGGCGGATTACGTAGCGGACCTGGCGGAAGTGCTGGAAACAGGCTTCGAGGGACCAGTGGATCTGGTGGGGCATTCTCTCGGCGGTATTGTCTGCATGATGTACGCCGCGGCCTTCCCGGAGAAAGTGCGCAAGCTGGTGGTCATCGACAGCCTCGGGCCGATCACCAAGGCCTCAAACGAGGCCGTCAGTCAGCTCCGGCGGGGGATTATCAAGCGCCTGGCGGGCTCCGGCAGCAGTGCCGGTTATCGCACCCGGGAAGAAGCCGCCACCGCCCGCGCCGGTGGCCTCAGCCCGCTGTCGCCGGAAGCGGCGGCCCAGCTGGTAGGCCGCAACCTGAGGGAAACCGCACAAGGCTACCAATGGCGCACCGACCCAAGGCTGCGGCATCCCTCCCTGATGATGTACAACGATGACCAGGCCATGGCTTTTCTTGAGGGGGTCCAGGCGCCGACCCTGCTGGTGCGTGCGGAGGGCGGTCTGTTGGGCACCCGGGAACGTTGGCAGCGCCGGCTGGACGCCGTTCACCGTCTCACCGAGATAACAGTGGCCGGCTCTCATCACTGTCACCTGGATGGCGATACGCGCCCGGTGGCCGACGCGGTAGGGGAGTTTCTCAGTGACAAAGGCTAGGCATCAGCTGACCCGCTATGGGCGGAGCTTTCTTGGGGCCCTTTTTCTGCTGGTTATTGGCACCACGGTAGCCATGGCCGCTCCCATTGAGCCCTATGAGCGTGCTTCTCTCGAGTTGGAGCGGCCGATCCAGTCCTCATCCCACCGCATTCTGCTCAGTCCGGTGCGGGAAGTGAATGATGAAATCCGCTCCGAATCCATCATCCGCCCCGCGGTAGAGGGTGTCGGGCAACTGCTGCAGGTGAACCGTGACGCCAGCCGGTCCGCCGCCCGCAAGTATTACCTGGACCAGCTGGACGAGCGCAATGCGGTCATCCTGTTCCGCTGCACCGGCCGGGACTGTGGCCGCAGTAATGTCTGGGCCAACCAGATCTTCAACGAGGCCCGGCTCTACGGCCGTGACATCAATCAGGATTACCTGGCGGCGGCCTACAAGGACACTGACGGCGTTTTGCATCTGGTGCTGGTGTATACCGTCACCCGCGGCAATCAGCGGGAGTACGTCTGGGTGGAGCAGCTCACCACCGGACCGGATGCAGTGGTGCCCGGCTTCAGCACGGGTTCGGCCCGGATTCGTGGCCCGGTTATCGTGTCCTGGAGTGGCGGCGTGACTTTCCAGTTCGATTACGATGCGGCTGCCCGCCGGCAGCTGCAGGAATGGTCAGCGGAACCCGGCAGCCAGGTGCTGCTGAACAGTTACACGGTGCTGGGCGACGACCAGAGCCTGGCCGATGCCATGGACAGGGCCCGCCAGGCGGCCGACTCCCTGGCCACACTTTTGGGCAAGAGCGGGGTCAGCCGGGAGCAGATCGTACCGGTGATCATCGGCCCGGCGGTGCGATTTGAAGATCCCTCCCGCCAGGGCAACCGGATTGAGGTGAAGGTCGTCAGCCAGCCCTGATCCGCCTTAGAGCCTTACCATCGCAAGGAGCCATCGCATGAGCAAAGACCCGGACAAGAACCGCGAGGGCAGCGGCACGGACGCTCCCAAGGGCGAAAGCAAGACCGAAAACAAGACCGAGAGCAAGACCGAAAGCCAGGGCGAGAACGATAACGAGAGCCAGGCGGCGGACAGCGAGACAGCCGAGGGTACGCCCCTGGAAACCCGCTCCGGCGCTGGCAAGCCTGTGACCACCCGCGCGCCCGAGACCGCCTCGTCACTTCGGAAGACCCCCAAGGACCACAAGACCACCGTCGCTCTGACCCTGGGCAGTGGTGGCGCCCGGGGTTATGCCCACATCGGCGCCATCGAGGTGCTGGTGGAGCGGGGTTACGAGATCACCGCCATTTCCGGATGCTCCATGGGTGCTCTCATTGGCGGTGTGTTTGCCGCCGGCAAGATGAAGGATTACAAGGACTGGGTCACCGGCCTCGGCCAGTTCGACGTGCTCAAACTGCTGGATGTGTCCCTGTCCTCTCCCGGTGCCATCCGCGGTGAGAAGATCTTCTCCGTGGTGCGGGACATGCTCGGGGACACCCGTATCGAGGACCTGCCCCTGTCCTACACAGCCGTGGCGACGGACCTGCTGGCCCACAAGGAAATCTGGTTCCAGGAGGGCCCGCTGCACCAGGCCATCCGGGCCTCGGTGGCCATTCCCGGCGTGGTCACGCCGGTCGTGCTCAACGGCCGGGTGCTGGTGGACGGGGCGCTGCTGAACCCTCTGCCGATCATCCCCACCATTTCCTCCCATGCGGATCTTATCGTGGCGGTCAACCTCAGTGGCGAAGACGAGCGCCGCAGCCGCCTGCCGGACGCTGCCTTTGAAGAGGAGCCGGACTCCGATCTGGAGGAATGGGTGGAAAAGATGCGCGACAAGGCCTCCCGCTGGTTCGACTGGGATATGGTCAGGTCGTTCGTCAGCCGCCGCGACAGCGAGGCTGGAGATACCGACAGCGTCGCGCCCCAGGACAAGATTGCCGCTGCCGCCCGCAAGCAACAGGTCGACAAGGAGGCTGCCAGGGAAGATCAGGAGGAGGGCAGCGACGAGCCGGAAACCATCGCCTGGGACCGGTTGGGCATCGGCAAGTTCGACATCATGAACCTGACCATCGAGACCATGCAGAGTGCCCTGGTGCAGTACAAGATTGCCGGGTATCCGCCGGATCTGTTGGTGAATCTGCCCAAGAACGCCTGCCGCACCTACGACTATCACAAGGCGCCGGAGCTGATTCAGCTCGGGCGGGACCGGATGTCCGCGGCCCTGGACCGCTACGAGCGCGACGAAAGCAGCTCCGGCCCCCTGGCCACCTGAATACCACCGCCGGTATCACGCATTCGCCGCTACGGCTGCAGAATCGCCCCGGTTCGGCGTATAATCCTGCACCCGGACCCGGGCGGCCGCCTGCCACAGGCTTCTGACGGGTCACGAATCCATTTGCAACACCAGAGGAAGCGGCGACGTGAGCCAGCCCATAGACGATCTGTTGAGCATTCGGGACCTGCTGCGATACGCCACCTCGCGGTTCGCCAGCTCCGAGCTCTTTTACGGTCACGGCACCGACAACGTCTGGGACGAGGCGGTACAACTGGTGATGCGCAGCCTGCATCTCCCACTGGAGAACAATACTCTGTTCCTGGATGCCCGGCTCACCCGGGGTGAGCGCAAGATGATCCTGGAGCGGATCGATCGTCGTATCAATGACCGGATTCCAGTGGCTTACCTGCTGGGCGAGGCCTGGTTCATGGGGCTGCCGTTCATGGTGGACGAGCGCGTGCTGGTGCCGCGCTCGCCCTTTGCCGAGATACTCGAGGCCGGCGTCCAGCCCTGGCTCAGCGACCAGCCGGTCAACCGGATTCTGGATCTGTGTACCGGCAGTGGCTGTATCGGTATTGCCGCCGCGACCGTGTTCGAGGATGCCGAGGTGGATCTGGCCGACATCTCCACCGATGCCCTGGCAGTGGCGCAGGCCAACATCGCCATGCACGAGCTGGGTAACCGGGTGAGGGCGGTGGCTTCCGATGTCTTCAACGCCATCGAAGGCCGCTACGACCTCATCCTCAGCAATCCGCCCTATGTGGATGCCGCCGATCTGGCGGCCATGCCGGAAGAGTTCCGCCATGAGCCGGTACTGGGCCTGGCGGCCGGCGACGACGGCCTGGATATCGCCCACCGGATACTGGCCGGTGCCGCCGACCACCTGAACCCGGGTGGCCTGCTGATTGTCGAAGTGGGTAACAGCTGGCCCGCGCTGGAGGCGGCCTACCCGGATCTGCCTTTTATCTGGCTGGAATTTGAACAGGGCGGCGACGGTGTTTTCCTGTTGAGTGCCGAGGACCTGACCCGGTGGCAGGCTTCGAAGAACTGATTATTCACCTTAAATAACCAAAGTAAGATATTGATATGTCTGGAAACAGCTTCGGTAAGCTCTTCACGGTAACCACCTTCGGCGAGAGCCATGGCGCAGCTCTGGGCTGCATCATTGACGGTTGCCCGCCAGGGCTTGAGCTGTCCGAGGCCGATCTGCAGGGGGATCTGGATCGCCGCAAGCCGGGTACCTCCCGCCATACCACCCAGCGCCGGGAAGCGGATGAGGTGCGCATCCTCTCGGGGGTCTTCGAGGGCAAGACCACCGGCACCCCCATCGGCCTGCTGATCGAGAATACCGACCAGCGCTCCAAGGACTACTCCAAGATCGCAGACCAGTTCCGCCCGGCCCACGCCGATTACACCTACATGCACAAGTACGGTTTCCGGGACTATCGCGGCGGCGGCCGTTCCTCGGCCCGGGAGACCGCCATGCGGGTAGCCGCTGGCGCCGTGGCCCGCAAGTTCCTGCGGGAGCGGCTGGGTGTGGAGATTCGCGGGTACCTGGCGCAGCTGGGGCCGGTGGTGGTGGACAAACTGGACTGGTCCCAGGTGCATCAGAACCCCTTCTTCTGCCCGGACGCCGACAAGGTGAGGGAGCTGGAGGACTACATGGACGCCCTGCGCAAGGAGGGCAATTCGGTGGGTGCCCGCATCAATGTGGTGGCGGAGAACGTGCCGCCGGGGCTGGGGGAGCCGGTGTTCGACCGCCTCGACGCCGACCTGGCCCACGCCCTGATGAGCATCAATGCGGTCAAGGGTGTGGAGATAGGCGCGGGCTTTGACTGCGTCGCCCAGAAGGGCACCGAGCACCGGGATGAGCTGACCCCGGAAGGGTTCCTGTCCAATCACGCCGGGGGCGTGCTGGGAGGTATCTCCACCGGTCAGGCGATCCTGGCCAGCATCGCGCTGAAGCCCACCTCCAGCCTGCGGCTGCCGGGCCGGAGCATCAACTCCAAAGGTGAACCGGTGGAGGTGATCACCACCGGCCGCCATGACCCCTGTGTGGGTATCCGGGCCACCCCCATCGCGGAGGCCATGATGGCGCTGGTGCTGATGGATCATTACCTGCGGCACCGGGGCCAGAATGCCGACGTGACTGTGACCACGCCCGACATCGAGAAACGCTCCCGCTAACCGGACCTGCAGGTAACCGCTATCTACTGGCGACTGTCCAACCTCTATTTCTGGTTCTTTGCCCTGCTGGGGGCCTTGCTGCCCTACTGGTCGCTGTACCTGGAGAACCGGGGCTTCAGTTACCTGCAGATCGCCACCCTGATGGCCACCATCCAGCTCACCAAGGTGGTGGCTCCCAATCTCTGGGGCTGGCTGGGGGACCGAACCGGTCGGCGGGTGAGGCTGGTTCGTTTCGGGGCTGTCGCCGGCGCCGTGTGTTTTCTCGGGGTTTTCCTCGACACCGGTTTCTACGGCCTGCTGCTGGTCATGCTGGCGTTCACCTTCTTCTGGAACGCAGTGCTGCCCCTCTACGAGGTCATCACCCTGCAGGGCCTGGGACGGGACCGGACCCGTTACGGCAAGGTCCGCCTCTGGGGCTCGGTGGGCTTTATCGTGTCGGTGGCGGTCATCGGCTGGCTGCTGGATACGCTGCCCATCCACCTGCTGCCCTGGCTGCTGCTGCCGCTGTTTGCCGGCATTGTGGCCTCGTCCATGCTGGTGCCGGCGGAGCGTGCGCCCAAGCGCCAACCCCATATCCGCGGCAGTCTGCAGGCCATCCTGAAGGACCCGGCGGTGCTGTCCTTCTTCGCCATGAACATCCTGCTGCAGGTCTCCCACGGCGCCTACTACACCTTTTTCAGTATTCACCTGGAGAAACTGGGCTACGACAAGCTGGCCATCGGCCTGTTGTGGTCCCTGGGGGTACTGGCGGAGATCCTGCTGTTCCTGGTGATGCACCATGTGTTCCGGCGTTTCAGCATCCGCCAGATTGCCCTCACCGCGGTACTCCTGACGCTGGTGCGCTGGGTGATGATTGCCGAGGTGTCCCATGTCCTGCTGCTGCTGATCATCGCCCAGTGCCTGCACGCCGCCTCTTACGGCGCCCTTCACGCCATCTCCGTGCACTACATCCAGGGCTATTTCGGCGAGCGCCACCACGGCCAGGGTCAGGCGCTCTACAGCGGCCTGACGTTCGGCGCGGGCGGTGCCATCGGGGCCTGGATGTCGGGGTTCATCGTGGATGCATCCGGCACCTCGCCGGCCTTCTGGGCCTCGGCCGGCGCCATGGCCGTGGCTTTCGTGGTGGCCTGGCTGTGGCTGCGACCGCCGCCCCAGCCGGAGGATTAGGGTCTCTCTGTCACGGCCTTTCGTTGACGATGGCCAGCAGCGCCCGTGCCGGCGGCGACAGGGCTCTACCGCGCAATCCCACGGCCCCCAGCACCCGGCTGACCCGTGCGGGTACGGTCAGTTCCGTCAGGGACTGATCCAGCATGCTTCGGGGCAGCACACTCCAGCCCAGCCCGACGCTGGTCATCATCTTGATGGTTTCCAGGTAGTTGGTGGGCATTTCCGGGCGCAGGGCCAGGTCCGCCTCCAGGAACAGCCGGCTGATGGCGCGGTAGGTGGCGGTGCCAGGGTCGGGCAGCAGGGCGCTGAAGCCCGCAAGGTCCGCCAGGGTGGGATGCTCCAGTCGCGCCAGCGGATGATCCCGGCCGGCCACGAAGGCCATGGGGTCATCCCAGCGGGCATGAACCTCGAAACTGTGGTCCATGGCGTCGTTGAGGGTGACGAAGGCCAGCTCGGCGCTGCGTTTGCGCATGCGGTCGAAGGCGCTCTCGGAATCCATGAACTGCAGCCCCAGGTGGATGTCCGGGTAGTCGCGGTTGAGCCGGCGCAGCCAGGCCGGCAGGTGATGGAGGCCGATGTGGTGGCTGGCAATGAGCGACAGCTGGCCCTGGACCTCATCATTGGCCGGCGACAGCGCCAGACGGGCGTTGTGGAACTCGTCCAGGATCCGGCGGGCGTGTGGAAGCAGCCGCTGACCGGCGTCGGTCAGGGCCAGTTTGCGCTGGGAGCGGTCGATGATGGGTGCGTTGAACTGCTGCTCCAGGGTGGCAATGCGCTTGCTGATGGCCGGCTGGGTCAGGTTGAGGGCGTCAGCGGCGGCGGAGAAGGAGCCTTCGTCCACCACGGCGATAAAAGCGGCCAGGGTCTGGGTTTCCATGACGGCACCTGCATGAATGGATAATTGCCAGCATTCTAGTATGGAATGGTATTTATAATAAACATGAATTGAGGTTATGGGTCGGGCCGCGTTACCATAGACTAATGAATTCTTCCTTCGACTCATCGCCGGGGACAGGAACGCTTGAGCGTAAGGGAGCCCTGCGAGAGTGCCTGAGGTAATAACCGAGAGAGTACCTGAGAGAGCGCCACTGGAGGCTGTCATGGCTGGTAAGACCCTGTACGACAAACTGTGGGATGACCATCTGGTCAAGCAACGGGACGACGGTTCCGCCCTGATCTACATCGACCGGCACCTGCTGCACGAGGTCACCTCACCGCAGGCGTTCGAGGGGCTGCGTCTGGCCAACCGTAAACCCTGGCGGCTGGATGCCAACCTGGCCACGCCAGACCATAACGTGCCGACTACCGACCGGGCGCGGGGCATCGAGGGCATCGTGGATCCGGTGTCCCGGATCCAGGTCGAGACCCTTGACAAGAACTGCGACGAGTTCGGCATCCTGGAGTTCAAGATCAAGGACCAGCGCCAGGGCATCGTTCACGTCATCGGGCCGGAGCAGGGCGCCACCCTGCCGGGCATGACCATTGTCTGCGGTGACTCCCATACCTCCACCCACGGCGCCTTTGGAACCCTGGCCCACGGCATCGGCACCTCGGAAGTCGAGCACGTGCTGGCGACCCAGTGCCTGGTGCAAAAGAAAATGAAGAATATGCTGGTGAAGGTGAACGGCACCCTGGCTCCCAGCGTCACCGGCAAGGACGTGGTGCTGGCCATCATCGGCAAGATCGGCACCGCCGGCGGCACCGGCTGCGCCATCGAATTCGGTGGTGAGGCCATCCGCAAGCTGTCCATGGAAGCCCGCATGACCATTTGCAACATGGCCATCGAGGCCGGTGCTCGAGTGGGCATGGTGGCGGTGGACGACACCACCATCGACTACGTCCGCGGCCGCCCGTTTGCCCCTAAGGGCGAGCAATGGGACCAGGCGGTGGCCTACTGGCGTACCCTGCACAGTGACGACGACGCGGTTTTCGACAAGGTGGTGGAACTGGACGCGGCGGAGATCAAGCCGCAGGTGACCTGGGGCACCTCGCCGGAAATGGTGGTGGGTGTGGATGGCAAGGTGCCGGACCCGGAGCAGGAAGCCGACCCCATCAAGCGCGAAGGCATCGTGCGGGCCCTGAAATACATGGGCCTGGCGCCCAATACACCGATTTCCCAGATCCGCCTGGACCGGGTGTTCATCGGCTCCTGTACCAATTCCCGCATCGAGGACCTGCGCCAGGCGGCAGCGGTGGTGAAGGGCAAGAAGGTCTCCCCGACTCTCAAGCAGGCGATGGTGGTCCCGGGCTCCGGTCTTGTGAAGGCCCAGGCCGAGCAGGAGGGCCTGGACAAGATTTTCCTGGAGGCGGGCCTGGAATGGCGCGACCCGGGCTGCTCCATGTGCCTGGCCATGAACGCCGACAAGCTGGGGCAGGGTGAGCACTGCGCCTCCACCTCCAACCGCAACTTCGAGGGTCGGCAGGGCTTTGGTGGCCGTACCCACCTGGTCAGCCCCGCCATGGCCGCGGCCGCCGCCATCGCCGGCCACTTCACCGACATCAGCGAACTGAGCCACTGAGCGGCTTGAGGAGAGCATCATGAGAGCATTGCAGACTCACACCGGGGTGGTGGCACCTCTTGACCGGTCCAATGTGGACACGGACATGATCATCCCCAAGCAGTTTCTGAAATCCATCAAGCGAACCGGGTTTGGCCCCAATCTGTTCGACGAGTTGCGCTACCTGGACGAGGGCAAGCCGGACCAGGACTGCAGCCAGCGTCCGGAGAACCCGGACTTCGTGCTCAACCAGGCCCGCTACCGCAACGCCAGCGTGCTGCTGGCCCGCCGCAACTTCGGCTGTGGTTCTTCCCGGGAGCACGCCCCCTGGGCGCTTGAGGATTTCGGTTTCCGGGTGATCGTAGCCCCCAGTTTTGCCGATATCTTCTACAACAACTGCTTCAAGAATGGCCTGTTACCCGTTGTTCTGCCTGAAGATGTGGTGGATCGCCTGTTTCAGGAATGCGAGGGTGAGGAGGGTTACAAGCTGGCGGTGGACCTGGAAGCCAAAACCGTGACCACGCCCTCCGGCGAGTCCTTCAGTTTCGAGGTGGACGATTTCCGCCGCCACTGTCTGCTGAACGGTCTCGATGATATCGGCGTCACCCTGGAAGACGCCGACGCCATCCAGGACTACGAGGCCAAGCGCCGCCAGGCCGCGCCCTGGCTGTTTAACGCACCCAGCCCATAGCTTTAGGTGCACAAGCAGCTGGGCAGGTCTTTCCAAAACACGCTGTAAATACGTCCATGTACGCTCGGCCTACGCCATCCCTGGCTCCGGACGGTTTTGGAAAGACCTGCCCAGCTGCTTTCTGGATACCCTTACAATGAATCAAGCATTTGATAGGAAAATACGATGAGTCGATCAGTATTGCTGTTGCCGGGCGATGGAATTGGCCCGGAAATCGTCACCGAGGCCGAAAAGGTCCTATGCAAGGTCAATGAGGATTTCAAACTGGATCTGAGCTTCGAGCACGGTCTGGTGGGTGGTGCCGCCATCGACACCACCGGCGTACCACTGCCGGAGGAGACCATGGAGCTGGCCCAGAAAGCCGACGCCATCCTGCTGGGTGCGGTGGGCGGTCCGAAATGGGACGGTCTGGAAATGGCGCTGCGCCCGGAAAAGGGCCTGCTGGGCCTGCGCTCCGGCCTGCAGCTGTTCGCCAACCTGCGCCCCGCGATTCTCTATCCGCAACTGGCCTCGGCTTCTTCGCTCAAGCCCGAGGTGGTGTCCGGCCTGGATATCCTCATCGTCCGTGAGCTGACCGGCGGCATCTACTTCGGTCAGCCTCGCGGTGTCCGGACCCTGGACAGTGGTGAGCGCCAGGGCTTCAACACCTATGTCTACAGCGAGTCGGAGATCCGCCGAATCGGCCGTGTGGCCTTCGAGGCCGCCCAGCAGCGCAATGGCAAACTCTGTTCCGTGGACAAGGCCAACGTGCTGGAAGTGACAGTGCTGTGGCGGGAAATCATGAGCGACCTGGCCAAGGAGTACCCGGACGTCCAGCTCAGCCACATGTACGTGGACAATGCCGCCATGCAGCTGGTGCGGGCGCCGAAACAGTTCGACGTCATTGTGACCGGCAACATGTTTGGTGATATTCTATCCGACGAAGCGGCGATGCTGACCGGCTCCATTGGCATGCTGCCTTCCGCGTCCATGAACGCGGAAAAGCAGGGAATGTATGAGCCCTGCCATGGCTCCGCACCGGATATAGCGGGCCAGGGCATCGCCAATCCGCTGGCGACCATCCTGTCGGTCGCCATGATGCTGCGCTACAGCCTGAACGCGGAAGCCGCCGCCCAGGCCATCGAAGCGGCAGTCAGCAAGGTGCTGGACCAGGGCCTGCGTACCGCCGACATCCTGTCGGCCGATGGCCGCAAGGTTGGCACCGAGGAGATGGGTAACGCGGTGCTGGCGGCGCTCTGAGCCGTAGCGCGACACGCAAGGCAATCCGCTTTTTTCGACCCGACGGTGGCACGATGCCGCCACCGCGGGATCACTCATCCTGTCCGGAACCGGCGACATAGGTTCAGGGCGGGCATAAAACGAGGTTCAAAGGTCGCACATGAAGCGAGTTGGACTAATTGGATGGCGCGGCATGGTGGGCTCGGTCCTCATGCAGCGCATGCAGGAAGAGAACGATTTCGCCGACATCAATCCGGTGTTTTTCTCCACGTCACAGGCCGGCCAGGCCGCACCGGACGTAGGCAAGGCGGACGTACCTCCATTGAAGGACGCCTTCGACCTGGAAGCACTCCAGGAAATGGACGTGATCGTCACCTGTCAGGGCGGCGACTACACCGGTGAGGTCTACGGCAAACTGCGGGAAGCCGGCTGGCAGGGTTACTGGATTGACGCCGCATCCACGCTGCGTATGGCGGATCACTCGGTGATCGTGCTGGATCCGGTCAACCGCAAGGTTATCGACAAGGCCCTGGATGAAGGCATCAAGGACTACATCGGTGGCAATTGCACCGTCAGCCTGATGATGCTGGCCCTCGGTGGCCTGCTGGAGCAGGACCTGATCGAGTGGGTGTCGCCGATGACCTACCAGGCGGCGTCCGGTTCCGGCGCGCAGAATATGCGCGAACTGCTCAGCCAGATGGGAACCCTCAACAACAAGGTGGCCGATTTGCTGGCGGACCCGTCGTCCGCGATCCTGCAGATCGATCGCCAGGTGACCGAGACCATGCGCTCGCCGGAGTTCCCCACCGAACATTTCGGCGTGCCCCTGGCGGGCAGCCTGATACCGTTCATCGACAAGCAGCTGGACAGTGGCCAGAGCAAGGAAGAGTGGAAAGCCGGGGTTGAGACCAACAAGATCCTGGGTCGCACCGGCAATCCCATTCCCATCGATGGTATCTGCGTCCGAATCGGCGCGATGCGCAGCCACAGCCAGGCGCTGACCATCAAGCTGCGCAAGGATCTGTCGGTCAAGGAAATCGAGGGCATCCTGGCCAAGGGTAACGATTGGGTCAAAGTGGTTCCCAATGAACGCCAGGCCAGCATGGACGAGCTCACCCCCACCAAGGTGACCGGCACCCTGAGTGTGCCCATCGGCCGTATCCGTAAGCTGGCCATGGGTCCGGAGTACATCTCCGCGTTCACCGTGGGCGACCAGCTGCTGTGGGGCGCCGCCGAGCCGCTGCGCCGGATGCTGCGCATCCTGCAGGAGCGCTAGGAACTGCCAACTGCGTCCGGTTTTTACCAGGCGGTCAGGGGCGGAGGCTGTTTTCAGCCTCCGCCCCTGTTATTTTACCGGGTCGATTTGTTCACCTTCCCGTCAGCCTTGGACTAGACTCTGCCAAGGGTGGCCAGTAACGACAGACAGTTCCGGCGGCTTTGTGAACCACTGGTACAACGAGTGATTCTGATTGATTGATAAAACTGCATTTATCAACAATACTTGCGGGATTGTAATGCGGTGGTTCGGGTCGGTAACACGACCCTACATATAAAAACTAGAAAATCGTTTCGATGAAATGAACAATGACAAGTCATCCAACCTCGTCCGATTCTGTTTGAAAAAGCAGTAACGAATAACGGAGACTGGTAAGGAAAAAGCATGAAGGTACGCAAGCTTGCGGTTGCCCTGGCTCTTGCGGGAGGGCTTGGCTCTGGTGTCGCTCAGGCGTTGGGGTTGGGTGAAGTTGAAATTCAGTCGTTTCTGAACGAGCCGCTGGACGCAGACATTGCGTTGCGGCAGACAGACGGCGTCGATCCCGAAAACATCATCGTCGAACTCGCTTCGCCGCAAAGTTATGAAAGACTCGGTATTCCCCGGGCCTTTTTCCTTACCAATCTCCGGTTCAATGTGGAGCGCGCGCCCAACGGCCAGCTGGTGGTGAATGTCACCTCCCGCGAGCCGGTGCGCGAACCCTACCTGAACTTCCTGGTTGAGCTGACCTGGCCCAGCGGCCGGCTGCTGAGGGAGTACTCGGTACTGCTGGATCCGCCGGTATACGCCGAGCGCTCGGGCCTGGCAGAGCAGGTTCAGGCCCCGTCCGCCCCGGCCGCACGCACCGAACCCGCCCGGACCCAGCAGCCCACGCGGACACAGCAGCCCACCCGGCAGACAGTAACCACCGGCCGTGCCGCCAACACCTTTGGTCCGACGGGGCCGTCCGACACGCTCTGGGGTATTGCGTCCTCAGTCAAGCCCAGTGCGGATGTCAGCACCCAGCAGGTGATGCTGGCCATCCAGGACCTCAACCCCGACGCCTTCCTGGACAACAACATCAACCGCCTCAAGCGCGGTGAAGTCCTGCGTATTCCGTCCCTGGACCAGATTCAGCAGCGCAGCCAGGCCGAAGCCAACCGTCAGGTCAGGGCCCAGAACCAGGCCATCCAGGACCAGCGCCGGGTGGTGGACGCTACCGAAGCCAGGCCAGGCGAGGGCGCTGCTGGCGCGGCAGCACCGGCACCCGCCGGCGATGAGCTGCGCCTGATTGCCGCCGACGACGCTCAGCCCCTCGGTACCGACGACGGCGCTTCTGCCGGTGGTACCGGTACCGGCGCCGGCACGGCCGATGCCGGCCAGGCCGTAGCGCTGGAAGAGCTCGATCGCGCCCGGCGCGAGAATGAGGAGTTGTCGTCCCGTCTCCAGGATATGCAGGAGCAGGTGGAGACCCTGCAGCGCCTGATTGAACTGAAGAACAGCCAACTGGCCGAAATGCAGCAGGCCGGAGTGGACCAGGAGCCCCAGGTTACCGCCGAGGATGCCCCGCCGGCACCGGAAGCTGCGGACGCGGCTGAGGATGTTCCGGTCGCTGTAGACGCCGATGCCACCGCCACCCAGGAACCCGCCGCAGAGCCCGAGCCGGCGATGGATGGCGAGCAGGCCGAGATGGCGCCCGGAGAAGAGGCACCGGTACAACCCGATCAGCCCGAAGCCGACGCGCCGGCCGGGACCGGCGAGGGGGCAGAAGCGCCCGAGGCAGATGCACCGGCGATGACTGACGCACGGGCGGAGCCGGAAGCAGCTGCTGCGCCAGTGGCAGAAGAGAAGCCCGCGGAGGCTCCGGCCCCGGCAGAATCCGAGCCCAAGGCCAAGGGTTTTCCGGGTGACCTGATCGATCAGATCAAGTCCAACCCCCTGTATCAGGTGGGTCTCGGTGGCGGTCTGATCGTGCTGTTGCTGTTGTTGCTCTTGCTGGCCCGTCGCAACGCCAATCGGGAGAAAGCTTTCTACGAGCAGCTCAACAGTGAGACCGAAGGTGAGACCGATCATTTTGATCTGACCCTGGACGAGGAAGACACCGGCAAGACCCCCGAGGGCGCTGACCCGCTGGCGGATGCCGACGTCTACATTGCCTACGGTCGTCTTGATCAGGCCGCCCAGGCCCTGGAAAACGCCATTTCCCGGGAGCCGAGCCGCACCGACCTGCGCCTGAAGCTGCTGGGCGTCTATGCCGACAGCCAGGACCGGGACGCCTTCGAAAAGCAGTTGGGAGAGCTTGAAGCCCTGGAAGATGCCGACGCCACCGCCGAAGCGGAAGCCCTGCGTGCGCGCCTGGAAGAAGCCGAGGCCATGCCCAGCATCGACGACCTGGAATCCCAGCTTCGTTCGGGCAGTCCTGAAGCGGAAAGCGAGCGGGAGTCCGCGAAGTCCGAGGATCGGTTCGAGGGCGAAGACGCCTTCCTGAGTGAGGGTTTCGCCGGCTTCGAGGAGTCCGAAGCCAGCAAGGACGAGCCGAAGGGCGAGGAAAAGCGGGACGAAGGGTCCGACGAGTTCGACGACCTGCAGCTGGACGAAGAGTCTCTGCTTGAGGGCGAAGACACCGAAGAGCGCAAGGACGACCAGGCCATCAACTATGACCTGTCGGTTCTCGATGCCAAGGACGAATCCGAGGTGGAGGAAGCCGAGGAGGTGTCCGACGAAGACCTCGAGAGTCTGAGCCGGGAACTGGAGAAGGACTCCGGGGAAGACGACTACAGCATCGACTTCGAGACCGACACCACCCTGGACGAAGCCGACGAACTGGCCGAGACCGATGAGGCGCCTGAGGAGAAGGCGGTCACCGAGAAGGAACTGGACCTGGAGGACGAATTCGCGTCGCTGGAACTGGACGAGGCCGGCATCGACAATGTCGAGACGGGTGACGAGGTCGACCGCAAGGAAACCCCTCTGGACGAGGAGGAGGCCCTGGTGACCTCCGACGACGGCAGCCTGGATGAGTCCTTCCTCGATGAGCTGGATGCCGAGCTTGAGAAAGTGGCCGGCGAGGATGAGGCCGAGGGCGAGACCCTGGCCGACAATACCCTGGAAGACCTGGAGCTGGATGTTTCCGACGAGGATCTGGCACTGATGGAAGAAGTGGCGGATCGCGAATCCGGCAAGCCCGGCGAGGAGGAAGAGCCTTCCCTCGACGAGGAGCTGGACCTGGAAGACACGCTCGAGGAAAGCGAGGAGCCAGCCAAGGATAAGGAGCCCGAGGCCGATGAGGCACCGGTGATCGAGCCCGAGAAGTCCGAGGAACCGGAAGCGGAAGCGCCCAAGGCCGGCAAGCCTGAAAGCCGCGACATCGATGAGTCCGACCTGGGTGACGAAGACGACTTCGATTTCCTGTCCGGTACCGATGAAGCCGCTACCAAGCTGGACCTGGCCCGCGCTTACATCGAGATGGGTGACGCGGACGGTGCCCGGGACATCCTGGAAGAAGTAGCCCTGGAAGGCGACGAGGCCCAGAAGAACGAAGCCCGGGACATGCTTAAAAATCTGTCCTGATCGGGTATAATTGCCAACCCTGTAAGAGCAGCGCCGGTGGTCCGAGCAGGACACCGGCGCTTTTCTTTGTCTGGCACTACTGACCGGTAATTTCCGTGTTCGCAACCCCGCAGGAACTGACCACCGACAACGCCATCGGCAATGGCCGTGTCGCGCTGATCTTCGAGTATGACGGCGCCGCCTTTCACGGCTGGCAGCTGCAGAAGTCCGGTGTGCCCTCGGTGGAAGCCATGCTGGCACGGGCCGTGGCACGGGTGGCTGACCATCCGGTGGAACTGGTGTGCGCTGGCCGCACCGATGCCGGGGTTCACGCCAGCTACCAGGTAGTGCACTTCGACACGCCCTCGGTGCGCAACCTGCGCTCCTGGGTGATGGGGATCAATACCGCCATGTCCGGTGCTGTGTCGGTGCATTGGGCCGGCAACGTGGACGACAGCTTCCACGCCCGTTTCAGCGCCAGCTATCGCCGCTACCGCTACATCCTCTACAACCACCCTGTGCGGCCGGCCATTCTCCGCAACCAGGTGTCCTGGACCTACCGACCGCTGGATGCGCAGCGCATGCACCGGGCCGCCCAGGTGCTCTGTGGTGAGCAGGATTTCTCATCCTTTCGCGCCGCTGGCTGCCAGTCCCGCACCCCGAACCGCAACCTGCACCGGATAACGGTATCTCGCCACGGTGATTACGTGGTCATCGATGTCCAGGCCAATGCGTTCCTGCACCACATGGTGCGGAATATGGCCGGAGCCCTGATGGCGGTGGGTAGTGGCGAGCGACCCGAAGCCTGGATTCGTGACATACTGGAGGCCCGTGACCGGACTCTGGCGGGTGTGACCGCGCCACCCTTTGGTCTGTATCTGGTGGATGTGGGCTACCCGGAAGGCTATGGACTGCCGCCGAGCCGGCCTGGCCCCGCATTTACCCGGGCCTGGTTTGAGCCGGCGATTGCCGGCGCGGCTGACAGCAAAGTGAGCAAAAACCCATGACCACTCGTACCAAGATCTGTGGCATTACCACCGAAGCGCACGGCCAGGCCGCGGCTGCCGCAGGCGCTGACGCCATCGGCCTGGTGTTCTACGAGGCCAGCCCGCGGGCGGTGGATCTGCAACAGGCCGCCCGGATTGCCCGCGCCATACCGTCCTTTGTGAGTGTGGTGGGGCTGTTCGTGAACCCCACCGAAGCTCGTGTGCGGCAGGTCCAGGCCGCGGTTCCGCTGGATCTTCTGCAGTTTCACGGCGATGAGACGCCGGAATTCTGCCAGAGCTTCCATCAGCGCTGGATCAAGGCGGTGCGGGTGCAGCGCCAGGCCGACATTGAAGCGGCTTTCCGGGCTTACCATAATGCGTCTGGGTTGCTGGTGGATGCCTACGATCCCCAGCTTTACGGTGGCACCGGCCAGGGCTTCGACTGGTCGCTGATCCCCGCAACCCGCCCGCTGCCGCTTATATTGGCCGGTGGCCTGAACTCTGCTAACGTAGCGCGCGCAATCGAGCAGGTGAGGCCCTGGGCGGTGGATGTCAGCGGCGGGGTCGAGCAGACCGGACCCGACGCCAGAAAAGGCATCAAAGACGTGTCCCGAATGAACGAATTCCTGAGAGAGGTTCACCGTGTCGATTAAACTGACTGACGATATGCTTGCCATGCTTCCGGACACTCGCGGCCATTTTGGTGCCTACGGCGGTCGCTTTGTCTCGGAAACCCAGATGGACTCCCTGATGACCCTTGAGCGCGAGTACCTGCGTCTCAAGAAGGACCCGGAGTTCCAGGCCCAGTTCGACAAGGACCTGGCGGATTACGTCGGCCGCCCGAGCCCGCTCTATTTTGCCGAGCGCCTCACCAGGAAAGCCGGTGGCGCCCAGATCTGGCTGAAGCGGGAGGATCTGAACCACACCGGCGCCCACAAGGTGAACAACACCATTGGCCAGGCGCTGCTGGCCAGCTTCCTGGGCAAGAAACGCATCATCGCCGAGACCGGCGCCGGGCAGCACGGCGTGGCGACCGCCACCGTCTGCGCCCGCCTGGGCCTGGAATGCCATATCTTCATGGGCGCGGAGGATGTCCAGCGCCAGTCCCTGAACGTCTACCGCATGAAGCTGCTGGGAGCCCAGGTGCATTCCGTCACCAGCGGCACCCGCACCCTGAAAGACGCCATGAACGACGCCATGCGGGACTGGGTCACCAACGTTGACGACACCTTCTACATTATCGGCACCGTCGCCGGTCCGCACCCCTATCCATTGCTGGTGAGGGACTTCCAGTCGGTCATTGGCCGCGAGACCCGGGAACAATCCCTGCGCCAGGCCGGCAAGCTGCCGGATGCCCTGGTAGCCTGCGTCGGTGGTGGCTCCAACGCCATCGGCATGTTCTATCCATTCCTCACCGATGAAAGTGTGGAACTCTACGGTGTCGAGGCCGGTGGTCTTGGCATTGATACCGGCAAGCATGCCGCACCCCTGTCCGCCGGGCGCCCGGGCGTGCTGCACGGCAACCGCACCTACCTGATGGAAGACGAGAACGGCCAGATCGCCGGTACCCACTCCGTCAGCGCCGGTCTGGACTACCCGGGCGTTGGCCCCGAACACAGCTGGTTGAAGGACATAGGCCGCGCCAAGTACGTTTCGGTCACGGATGACGAGGCGATGGAAGGCTTCCACCAACTGACCCGTGTCGAGGGCATCATGCCGGCGCTGGAGACCGCCCATGCGGTGTCCTACGCCATCAAGCTGGCCGGCGAGATGGACAAGGACAAGATGATAGTCATCAACGTCTCCGGCCGCGGCGACAAGGACATCAACACCGTCGCCAAGATGGACGGTATCGACCTTTAAATTTGCACAGAGGAGAGGGCATGAGTCGCATTGAGGGTGTGCTGCAGGCATTGAAGGAGCAGGGGCGCAAGGCGCTTATCCCGTACATTACCGCCGGCGATCCCGCGCCGGATCAGACTGTAGAACTGATGCACACGCTCGTCGACGCCGGCGCCGATATTATCGAGCTTGGGGTTCCCTTCTCCGATCCCATGGCGGACGGCCCGGTGATCCAGCTGGCCTGTGAACGGGCCCTGGTGCACGGCACCTCCCTGCGCCAGGTGCTTGGCATGGTGAAGACCTTTCGGGAAAGCGACAGCCGTACCCCGGTGGTGCTGATGGGATACCTCAACCCGATGGAGTGTATGGGCTACGAGGCCTTCGCCGATGCCGCCAAAGATGCCGGCGTGGACGGCGTACTGACCGTGGACCTGCCACCGGAAGAGGCCGACGAAGTTGCACCCCTGTTCACCGCCCGGGGCCTGGACGCCATCTTCCTGCTGTCGCCCACCACCACCGATGACCGGATCCGGTCAATCAGTGAGCACTCTTCCGGCTATGTGTACTATGTTTCCTTCAAGGGGATCACCGGAGCCCAGGGCATCAACGTGGAAGAAGTGGCCAGTCGGGTCGAGCATATCCACAAGCTGACGGCCCTGCCGGTGGCGGTGGGTTTCGGCATCCGCGACGCCAGCACCGCCGCCGCTGTGGGCAAGGTATCCGATGGTGTAATTGTTGGCAGTGTGCTGGTGGATACAATAGCCAACAATCAGACCGATTCCGGGCAGCTCAAGCGTGCCCTGACGGATCTGCTGCACCCGATGCGTGAGGCGCTGGACGGTCTGACCTCCTGATGGGGACCTCCAGCGGCCCGGAACAGCAAGCCTTCAAGGACAGGATGACACCATGAGCAACTGGCTGGACAAGATCATGCCGAGCAAAATCCGCTCGGAATCCAAGCAGCGTACCGGTGTGCCGGAGGGGCTCTGGAAAAAATGCCCCAAGTGCGGCGCGTTTCTCTACAAGCCCGAGCTGGACAAGAACCTGGATGTCTGTCCCAAGTGCCAGCATCACCTGCGGGTAACCGCCCGTCGCCGGCTTGATATCTTCCTCGATGCCGACGGCCGGGAAGAGATCGGTGCCGACCTGGAACCCTGGGACCGTCTCAAGTTCAAGGACACCAAGCGCTACAAGGACCGGTTGGTGGCAAACCAGAAGGCCACCGGTGAGAAGGATGCCCTCGTGGCCATGCGCGGCCGCACCCTGGGCGTCCCCCTGGTAGCCTGTGCCTTCGAGTTCAACTTCCTCGGCGGTTCCATGGGCCAGGTGGTGGGCGAAAAGTTCGTCCAGGCGGCCAATGTGGCCTTGGAGGAGCGTATCCCTTTGGTCTGTTTCTCCGCCAGTGGTGGTGCCCGCATGCAGGAAGCGATCCTGTCGCTGATGCAGATGGCCAAGACCGCCGCCGTCCTCGAGCGGCTCAAGCAGGAGGGTATACCCTATATTTCCGTGCTGACCGATCCGGTCTTTGGCGGCGTGTCCGCCAGTCTGGCCATGCTGGGGGATCTCAATATCGCCGAGCCCTATGCCCTGATCGGCTTTGCCGGCCCTCGGGTTATCGAGCAGACCGTACGTGAAAAGCTGCCGGAAGGCTTCCAGCGCAGTGAATTCCTGCTGGAGCACGGGGCAGTGGACATGATCCTGCATCGCCACAAGATGCGGGAGCGCATCGCTGCGCTGCTGGCCAAGTTCACCGGCATGGACAAGCCAGAGCAGGAGGCGCCGATCGAGTTCGAGGTCTCCGAGAAGCCGGAAAACGATGTCGCAGCCCAGTAAGTCCCGGGCGGCTCCGGCCCGGCCCGGAACCGCCGCTTCCCTCGAGCAGTGGCTGACCTACCTTGAAGCCCTGCACCCCTCTGAAATCGACCTGGGTCTTGACCGGGTCCTGCTGGTGTTACGTAAGCTCATGCCGGGCCGGCCTAGGGCCCGGATCATCACCGTGGCCGGAACCAACGGCAAGGGCAGTACCGTGGCCTGCCTGGAAGCCCTGCTGATGGCCTCCGGCCGGCGGGTAGGTGCCTACACCTCACCGCACCTGAGCCGCTACAACGAGCGTGTCCGCATCAATGGCCAGGAAGTGTCTGATCAGACCCTGGTGGAGGCCTTCGAGCATATAGAGGCTGCTCGCGGCAACACGTCACTGACCTATTTTGAGTTCGGTACGCTGGCGGCGTTTCTGGTGATGGCCGCTAAGGGCCTGGAAGACTGGGTCCTGGAAGTGGGGATGGGCGGTCGCCTCGATGCCGTCAATACCCTGGATCCGGACCTGGCCATCATCACGTCGGTGGACATAGACCATGTCGCCTGGCTGGGTGGCGACCGGGAGAGCATCGGCTTCGAGAAGGCGGGCATCCTGCGGCCCTCGGTGGCGGCTATATACGCCGATGAGGACCCGCCCCGGTCGGTGCTGCAACAGGCCCAGGCCCAGAATGTCCGACTCTGGCGCTTTGGAGAGGACTACCAGCTCCAGGACCAGGGCAGGGCAGTGGCCATCGCGGAGCTCCAGCGCGTGGTGCCGCTGCCGACCCTGCCGTTGCCGCTCACCAGCGTGGCAGCCGCGGTCCGTGGTGCGCTCTGGCTGGAACCGGCGCTGAGCGACGAGACCATCCATCGGGCCCTGGAGCGGGTCCGCGTGCCGGGTCGCTTCGAGCGTTTCGGCGACGCCCCTGCCATCTACCTGGATGTGGGACACAACCCCCACGCCGCCCGCTGGCTTGCCGGCAAGCTGACCAGCCTCAAGGAGCGCCGGGTGCATGGTGTCTATGGCTGCCTGGCGGACAAGGATGCCAGCGCGGTCATTCACGCCCTTACCGGCGTGGTGGACCACTGGTACCTGGCGGGTCTGGCGGTGCCCAGGGGGCTCACGGTGACCGAACTGGACCAGCGCCTGGCACCGGTGCTGCAATCCTGCCCTCCCAGTTGTCACAGCACCGTCACCGAAGCCCTGGAGGAGGCCCTGGCGCGGGCTGCCGAGGATGACCTGGTGGTGGTTTTCGGGTCCTTCTATACGGTGGCGGAAGCCCGTGAGTATCTGCTGGCATCGGACCGTTCTTAAATATCGGTCATGGTTCCCACGGGGTTTTGAGTTATGGTGTCGCCCCGGTTAGTATCCGGTTTGGCGCCGTCAACGCTTGCGCCACAAGACAGTCAGACGGGGGAGTGAAAAATACGTGGATGGACTCAAACAAAGGGTAATCGGAGCGCTGGTGCTGATTTCCCTGGCGGTTATCTTTGTGCCCATGTTGTTCGACGAGCCCCACACCGAGCGCTCATCCCGCATGATCGACATTCCCGAGGAGCCGCCTTTCCCGGAGGTCCAGGCACCCCCCAAGGTCGATGCCGAGGCACCCAGCTATCGTCTTGAGGAGCCCTCGGCGCCGGCTTCCGAACCCACGGCCAGCCCCGACCGGGCACAGCCCGCGCCGGAACAGCTCGCCGGTGAAGCCGAACCCGCGGCGCCGGAGTCTGAACCACAGCCTCAGGCCCAGTCTCAGACCCAGACCCCGGCCCAAACTCAAACTCAAACTCAAACCCAGGCCTCTCAGGAGCCTGCCGCGCCTGCTGCCGAGCCCGCGCCCGAAACCGAGGAGTTCAGCCGCTCCCTGGAGGGCGCCTGGGTCGTGCAGCTGGGCAGCTTCGGCAATGCCGACAACGCCCGCAGGCTGCGGGACAAGGTGCGCGAGAAGGGTTACGACTCCCACCTGCAGCGGGTAGAGCAGGGCGGCACCACCTTCACCCGGGTCTTTGTGGGCCCCTATGTGGACAAGGCAGCGGCGGAGAAAGCCAAGCGTGAACTGGACGCGGGCTTTGGTCTCAACGGCCTGGTGACCGCCGGCGAATAACCTTGCCCTGCTTCGGTTTTTGCGGTTTGGTGCGGTGGAGATTCCTGATAGAATTCGCGCTTCATTTTGGTGGCCGGGTTGCACATGAACGCGTTGATCTGGATTGATTGGGTCATCATCGCATTGATCGCCGTTTCGACGCTGATCAGCCTCAAGCGCGGGTTCGTCAAGGAAGCCCTGTCGCTGGTGTCCTGGGTCGGCGCCTTCATCATCGCCCGCACCTTTCACCCCCAGATGCAGTCGCTGCTGGAGACTACTGTGGAAACTCCCATGGTTCGTCTGGTTGCGGCTTTTGCTATTCTGTTTTTCGGAACGCTGATCATCGGGGCCATCATCAACAACATGATCGGCCACCTGGTCCGGGCAACCGGACTGACCGCCACCGACCGGGTACTCGGTATGGGGTTCGGGCTCCTGCGGGGGCTGGTGGTGGTGATTGTGGCCATCGCTTTTACCCGCTATACCCCCCTGTCGGAGGATACCTGGTGGCGAACCTCCATCATGATTGACCGCCTTGCGGTGGTGGAGGACTGGTCCAGACGTACGCTTGGTGATGAGTTTGGCCGCTACCTGGGGCCGGCTGCCGAGACCAACGGGACCGAACTCGCGGTGCCCGAGGCTGTCACCCGTTAATTTCCTGTTCTAATGCTTTGGAGAAGTCAGCACACATGTGTGGAATAGCCGGAATTGTCAGTACCACCAACGTAAACCAGACGTTGTATGACGCCCTGACCGTCCTGCAGCACCGTGGCCAGGATGCGGCGGGTATCGTGACATTCCAGGACGACCGGTTCTTTCTCCGCAAGGACAACGGGCTGGTACGGGACGTATTCCGCACTCGTCACATGCGCAGGCTGGTGGGCAACGTCGGTATCGGCCATGTCCGCTATCCCACCGCCGGCAGCTCCAGCTCCGCCGAGGCCCAGCCGTTCTACGTCAACAGCCCCTACGGCATCACCCTGGCCCACAACGGCAACCTGACCAACGCCGATGAACTCAGCCGTGACCTGTTCCGCACCGACCTGCGCCACATCAACACCAATTCCGATTCCGAGGTGCTGCTGAACGTCTTCGCCCACGAACTCCAGAAGCTGGGCAAGCTCGACCCCACCAAGGAAGAGATCTTTTCCGCGGTCAGTGCTGTCCACGAGCGCTGCCGTGGTGCCTATGCCGTCATTGCCATGATCACCGGCTACGGCATTGTCGGCTTCCGTGACCCCAACGGCATCCGCCCGGCCTGTTACGGTGTGCGGGAGACCTCGGAGGGCAAGGAATACATGATTGCCTCCGAGAGCGTGGCACTGAGCGCCGCAGGTTTTACCCTGGTGCGAGACATCGAGCCGGGCGAGGCGGTTTACATCGAAACCGACGGCACTCTGTATACCCGCCAGTGCGCCAGGGAACACCGCCTGATTCCGTGTATTTTCGAGCACGTGTATTTCGCCCGGCCGGACTCCATCATAGACAAGGTGTCGGTCTACAAGGCCCGGCTGCGGATGGGTGAGACCCTGGCGGACAAGGTCCTGCGGGAGAATCCGGATCACGACATCGATGTGGTGATGCCCATTCCGGATACCAGCCGCACCTCCGCCATGCAGATGGCCCATCGCCTGGGTGTGAAGTTCCGCGAGGGATTCATCAAGAACCGGTACATCGGTCGCACCTTCATCATGCCGGGCCAGAAGCTGCGCAAGAAATCCGTGCGCCAGAAGCTGAACCCCATCGACCTGGAGTTCAAGGGCAAGAACGTGATGCTGGTGGACGATTCCATCGTTCGCGGCACCACCTGCAAGGAAATCGTACAGATGGCCCGGGACGCCGGCGCCCGCAAGGTGTATTTCGCCTCGGCCGCGCCGCCGGTGCGCTACCCGAATGTCTATGGCATCGACATGCCGGCGGCCAGCGAACTGATCGCCCATGGCCGCAGCATCGAGGAAATCCGTGAACTCATCGGCGCCGACTGGCTGCTGTACCAGGATCTGGAAGACCTGATCGCCTGCGTCAACGACGTCAATCCGGAGATCGAGCGCTGGGAGTGCTCGGTGTTCGATGGCGACTATGTCACCGGGGACATCGACCAGGCCTACCTGGAGCGTCTGGAGCAGCAGCGTAGCGATGAAAGCCAGGCTCGCGCTAACATCGGTGATTCCGACAACGGCATCATTGATCTGTACAACGACGAAGACTGAGGCGAAGCGGTATGACCCTGCGACGTGAAGAACATGTGTCCATCCCCGAGTCGGACCTTGAGGGCGTCTCCGTGGACACACTGGCTGTCCGAGCAGGGCAGATACGTACCGAGCAGCTGGAGCACGGCGACGCCATTTTCCCCACCTCCAGCTTTGTCTATGGCAGCGCCGCCCAGGCGGCGGCCCGGTTCGGCGGTGACGAGCCCGGCAACATCTACTCCCGCTTCACCAACCCCACGGTGCAGGCCTTCGAGCGCCGGATTGCGGCCATGGAGGGCGGTGAACGGGCGGTCGCTACGGCTTCCGGCATGGCGGCCATCCTGGCCACCTGCATGGCGCTGCTGAAGGCCGGTGACCACGTGGTCTGCTCCCGGGGCGTATTCGGCACCACCAATGTGCTGTTCCAGAAATACCTGGCCAAGTTCGGCCTGGAGACCACCTTTGTCAGTCTCACCGACATGGCCGAGTGGCAGAGCGCCATGCGCCCGGAAACCCGACTGCTGTTCATCGAGACGCCGTCCAACCCGCTGTGTGAGGTGGCGGACATGTCGGCCCTGGCGGATCTGGCCCACTCAAACGATGCCCTGTTCGTGGTGGACAACTGTTTCTGCACACCGGTACTTCAGCGCCCCTTCGAATTCGGTGCCGATATCGTTATCCACTCCGCCACCAAGTACCTGGATGGCCAGGGCCGCTGCCTCGGCGGCGTGGTGGTGGGCTCCGACAAGCCGATGGAGGAGGTCTACGGCTTCCTGCGGTCAGCGGGCCCGAGCCTGAGTCCGTTCAATGCCTGGGTCTTTCTCAAGGGCCTGGAAACCTTACCAATCCGTATGCGCGCCCACTGCGAGAATGCGCTAGAGTTGGCCCGGTGGCTGGTACAGCAGGCCGGGGTGACCAGGGTCTTCTACGCCGGCCTGGGGGACCATCCCCAGCATGCCCTGGCGGCTCGCCAGCAGAGTGGATTCGGTGGCGTGCTGTCGTTTACCGTGGCCGGTGGCAAAGACGCCGCCTGGGCGTTCATTGATGCCACCCGCATGATTTCCATCACCGCCAACCTCGGGGATGTCAAAACCACCATCACCCATCCCGGCAGCACCACCCATGGCCGGCTGTCACCGGAGGACAAGCAGCGGGCAGGCATCACCGACGACCTGATCCGGATATCGGTGGGCATCGAGTCGCTGGACGATCTGAAGACGGATCTCAAGCGTGGCCTGGCGGCTCTGCCCGGCTGAGTTCGGGTCCCAGGCGTGGCAGCAAACAGTAACGGAACAGTCTGAGCATCCATGGCCGAGTCCAAGAAAGCGGTTTCCACACCGGAAATGACTGAAAAGCAGGAGCGTTTCCGCCGCCTGATGGCGGAGGGCGCTCGTGAGGGCGCGATTATTGCCCTGATCGCCCTGGCTATCTATCTCACCATGGCGCTCGTGACCTTCAGCCCCGCCGATCCGGGCTGGGCCAGCATCGGCCACGAAACCCACGTGAGCAACTACGCCGGTCGCACCGGAGCCTGGATCGCCAGCCTGTTGCGGGACTTCTTCGGGCACGTGGCCTATCTGTTCCCGGTCATGGTGGCGGCTTACGCCGTGATGCTGATCCGGTTGCGGCATCAGCCCCTGGACCTGCACTGGCCCCTGTTCATGGTGCGCTTCTGCGGCTTCCTGCTGATCCTGCTGTCCGCCACCAGCCTGCTGTCGCTGTACTCGGTGTTCGGCCTCGAGGCCACCTCCGGCGGCGTCCTGGGGCTGGCGGTGTCGGACGCCATGGTGCGCTTCTTCAATCTTCCGGCCACCACGCTGCTGCTGGTGGCCATCTTCCTGTTCGCCCTGACCGTTACCCTCGGGTTGTCCTGGTTGCGGCTGATGGACCGGGTCGGCGCACTGACCCTGCGCTTTGGCAACGCCCTGCGGGATCTCTTCCAGGGCAATGACAAGATCGATGAGGGCGAGAGCGCGGGCAGGGCGGCCGGCAAACGCAAGGAGGCCGAATCCCCCGCAAAAGCCGCGTCGGCCGAGCCGCCCATTGTCAACGACCGGGCCAGCGATGACGAACCCCACCGGCCCTGGTGGAAGCGCCTGCTGGGCCTGGGTCGCAAGGGCACGGGTGTGGACGCCGCGCCGCGGCGTGAGCCCGGTCTGGATGGCCTGCTGGGCCAGCTAAGTGATCCCGCCCGGCTGGAGAGTTTCTCGTCCCGGGAAACCGCCGGCGAGGACCCGGTGGAGTCCATGACCGCGGACGACTCCCCGACACGGCCGGTCGCCGAGCGAAGCGGTCCGCGCACGACGCCCGCAACCGTCGCCAAGGCCCTGAAGATTTCCCCGTTCAAGCGCGAAGAGCCGAACAAGCCCAAGGGCGAGAAGCAGCCGTCCCTGTTCGACGACGTGGAAAGCCCGATACCGCCAATCTCGCTGCTTGACCCGCCGGACCAGCGCAACAAGGACAAGGGCTACTCCGAGGAATCCCTGGAGCACATGTCCCGCCTGCTGGAAGAGAAGCTGGCGGATTTCGGGGTGTCGGTGGAAGTAGTGGAGGTCAATCCGGGACCGGTGATTACCCGTTTCGAGATCAAGCCGGCGCCGGGGGTGAAGGTCAGTCGCATCTCCAATCTGGCCAAGGACCTGGCCCGGTCCCTGGCGGTGCTCAGCGTGCGGGTGGTGGAAGTCATCCCGGGCAAGTCGGTGGTGGGGATCGAGATTCCCAATGAAGAGCGGGAAATGGTGCGCCTGAGTGAGGTTCTTGGTTCCAAGGTATTCACCGAGTCGTCATCGGCCCTGACCATGGCCCTGGGCAACGACATCGGCGGCAACCCGATGGTGGCCAACCTGGCCAAGATGCCCCACCTGCTGGTGGCCGGTACCACCGGCTCGGGTAAGTCGGTGGGCGTCAACGCCATGCTGCTGAGCATGCTGCTCAAGTCCACCCCCGAGGAAGTGCGGTTCATCATGGTGGATCCGAAGATGCTGGAACTGAGCATCTACGACGGCATTCCCCACCTGCTGGCGCCGGTGGTCACCGACATGAAGGAGGCCGCCAACGCCCTGCGCTGGTGTGTCGCCGAGATGGAGCGCCGTTACCGTTTGATGGCCAACCTGGGCGTGCGCAACATCGCCGGCTACAACCGCAAGGTCAAGGATGCCGCCGAGGCGGGCGAGCCTTTGCTGGACCCGTTCTGGAAACCGGACGAATATCTGGACAACGACGAGCAGTTCCGCCCGGAGCTGGATACCCTGCCGTTCATCGTGGTGGTCATCGACGAGTTTGCCGACATGATGATGATCGTCGGCAAGAAGGTGGAGGAGCTGATCGCCCGGATCGCCCAGAAGGCCCGGGCCGCCGGTATCCACCTGATCCTGGCCACCCAGCGGCCGTCAGTGGACGTGATTACCGGTCTGATCAAGGCCAACATCCCCACCCGGATGTCCTTCCAGGTGTCCTCGAAGATCGATTCCCGCACCGTCCTGGACCAGGGCGGCGCCGAACAGCTGCTGGGCCACGGTGACATGCTCTACCTGCCGCCGGGCTCCGGCCTGCCGGTCCGGGTGCATGGTGCCTTTGTGGACGACGACGAGGTCCACCGTGTGGTCAGTGCCTGGAAGGAGCGCGGCGAGCCGGTGTACGTGGACGACGTTCTAAACGGCGCCGAGGGTGAGAACCTGCCGGGCGTGCCCACCCTGTCGGAGGGCGGGAGCGGCGATGAAACCGACTCCCTGTTCGACGAGGCGGTGGCGTTCGTCACCGAAGGCCGCCGGGTGTCGATATCCTCGGTGCAGCGAAAATTCAAGATTGGCTATAACCGTGCCGCCAACCTGGTGGAGGCCATGGAGGCCTCCGGGGTGGTGAGTCCGGCCGGCCACAACGGAGCCCGGGAAGTGCTGGCACCGCCACCCCCCCGGGACTAGTGTCCCGCCCGGACGCAAACAATCAGGAGACATTGGATGGGTTTCATGCGAATCATGCAAAACGGAGTCTTGGCACTGGCCCTGATGCTGATGGCCGGCCTGGCCGTCGCCCAGGACGATTCGGCGGCCGCCCGACTGGCGGACGAGCTCAGCAGCTACCGTACCTTCCAGGCCGACTTCGTGCAGACCGTCATGGACGCCCAGGGCGACAAGCTGCAGGAAAGCCGGGGCAGCCTGAAGGCCAAGCGCCCCGGGCTGTTCTACTGGCACAGCGAGCAGCCCATGGCCCAGTACATCGTCGCCGATGGCGAGGTGGTCAAGGTCTACGACCCGGACCTCGAGCAGGTGACCATCCAGGCCATGGACCAGAAGGTGTCCAGTACCCCGGCCCTACTGCTGAGCGGGCAGGTGGACAACCTGGCCCAGACCTACGAGGTCAGCTACCGCACCTTTGGTGACAAGACCGTGGAATACACCCTGGTTCCGCGGGACCCCGACTCCCTGTTCACGTCGCTGACCCTGACCTTCTACCAGGGCGAGCTGCAGGAAATGCGATTGTCGGACTCGCTGGAGCAGCGCAGTCTGCTGAGCTTTGATGACGTGGTGATCAACGCCGAGATTCCGGATAGCGCTTTTGAGCTGGATTACCCGGACAACGTGGACGTGATCCAGGGCAACGGCTGATGCAGGGGGGCCTGTTCAGCGATCAGCCGGGCTTTGCACCGCTGGCTGCCCGCATGCGACCCCGGAACCTGGATGAGTACGTCGGCCAGGCCCACCGGGTGGGGCCTGGCAAACCTCTGCGCCGCGCCGTGGAGCAGGGCCAGCTCCACTCCATGATCCTGTGGGGGCCGCCGGGCGTGGGTAAGACCACCTTCGCCCGGCTGCTGGCCAACCTCAGTGAGCTCAGCTTCGAGACACTGTCCGCGGTCATGAGCGGAGTCAAGGACATCCGCGAGGTGGTGGAGCGGGCCAGGTTGCGCAAACAGGGTGAGGGCCGCGGCACCCTGCTGTTTGTGGATGAGGTTCATCGCTTCAATAAAAGCCAGCAGGACGCTTTCCTCCCGCATATCGAAGAAGGCACCTTCATTTTTGTCGGCGCCACCACCGAAAATCCCTCCTTTGAACTCAACAGCGCCCTGCTGTCCCGGACCCGGGTCTATGTGCTGAAGAACCTGGAGGATGACGACCTGAGGGTGCTGCTGCGCCGGGCACTGACGCAGCCCGAAGGCCTGGCGGGGGAAGTGGCGGTGGATGACGAGGTGCTGGCCACCATGGCCCGCGCCGCCGGGGGTGACGCCCGCCGCGCCCTCAATATACTGGAAGTCGGGGCCGACCTGGCGGAGCCCGACGACCAGGGCCGGCCCCGGATCAGCCCGCAGCAACTGGAGCAGGTGCTGCAGACCAGCCTGCGCCGCTTCGACAAGAGCGGTGATGTCTTCTACGACCAGATCTCGGCGCTGCACAAATCGGTGCGGGGTTCCGACGCCGACGCCTCGCTGTACTGGATGTGCCGGATGCTGGATGGCGGCTGCGACCCGCTCTACGTGGCCCGCCGTCTGGTGCGGATCGCCAGCGAGGACATCGGCAATGCCGACCCCCGGGCACTGCGGCTGTGCCTGGATGCCTGGGAGACCCAGGAGCGGCTGGGGTCGCCGGAAGGGGAGCTGGCCCTGGCCCAGGCCGTCACCTACCTGGCGCTGGCGCCGAAGAGCAACGCCGTCTACAAGGCCTACAACGAGTGTGTTGCCAGTATAGCCCGTGAGCCCAGTTACGAAGTCCCGGTGCACCTGCGCAATGCCCCTACCAAGCTGCTCAAGAGCCTCGGCCATGGCGACGAGTACCGCTACGCCCACGATGAGCCCGACGCCTTTGCCGCCGGCGAGGCCTACCTGCCGGAAGCCATCCAGGGCCGGCGTTACTACCGGCCCGCGCCCCGGGGTCTGGAGATCAAGCTGGCGGAGAAGCGTGACCGCCTTGATGCCCTCAACCGGGCCAGCGAGCGCCAGCGCTACCCCTCCGGCGACACCGACTAGCGCCGCCCCGGGCCAATGGTGGCCTGGAGGAACTCGACAGGTATAATGCGGGAATTGCCACGACGCCTGTCGAATCACTCACTCATGCCACAGGACAACCATGCTCGACCCAAAACGTGTTCGCAATCAGACGGAAGAGATCGCACGCCGCTTGGCGGTCAAACACTACCGCTTTGATCAGACCGCCTTCGAGGCGCTGGAGGAGCGTCGCCGCTCACTCCAGGTCCGCACCGAGACTCTCCAGAGTGAGCAGAACAAGCGTTCCAAGTCGATTGGCAAGGCCAAGGCAGCCGGCGAGGACATCCAGCCGCTGCTGGACGAGGTGGAGCAGCTCAAGTCCGAGCGCTCACGGGCCGAGGAGGAGCTGCGGGAGCTGCAGCAGGAACTGAGCGATTTCCTGGCCGGCCTGCCCAACCTGCCGGATGAAACCGTGCCCGAGGGTGAGAGCGAGGACGACAACGTCGAGGTGCGCCAGTGGGGCACGCCGCCGTCCTTCGACTTCGAGCCCCTGGATCACGTTGCGCTGGGTGAGCGCATCGGTGGCCTGGATTTCGAGACCGCCGGCCGTCTGGCCCGGGCCCGTTTTGCGGTGATGCAGGGACCCATTGCCCGCCTGCACCGGGCCCTGGCCCAGTTCATGCTGAACCTGCACACCGGCGAGCACGGCTACACCGAGACCTACCTGCCGTACCTGGTGAACGCCGAGACCCTGTTCGGGACCGGCCAGCTGCCCAAGTTCGAGGAAGACCTATTCAAGGTGGAAGGGGACAACCCGCTGTACCTGATTCCCACCGCCGAGGTGCCCGCCACCAACCTGGTGAGCGATACCATCGTGGAGGCCGACCAGCTGCCCATGAAGCTGGTGTGCCACACCCCCTGTTTCCGCAGTGAGGCCGGCTCCTACGGCCGGGATACCCGCGGCATGATCCGGCAGCACCAGTTCGACAAGGTGGAGCTGATCCACATCGTCCGCCCGGACGCCTCCGAGGCCGCCCTGGCGGAACTCACCGGCCACGCCGAAAAGGTGCTCCAGCTGTTGGAGCTGCCCTACCGGGTAGTGGAGCTGTGTGGTGGGGATATCGGTTTTGCTGCCGCCCGCACTTTCGACCTGGAGGTCTGGCTGCCGGGGCAGGGCAAGTACCGTGAAATCTCTTCATGCAGCAACACCCGTGACTTCCAGGCCCGCCGCATGCATGCCCGCTGGCGCAATCCGGAAACCGGCAAGCCGGAGCCCCTCCACACCCTGAACGGCTCCGGTCTGGCGGTGGGGCGTGCGCTGGTGGCGGTACTGGAGAACTATCAGCAGGCCGACGGCAGCGTGCGTGTGCCCGAGGTTCTCAAGCCCTACATGGGAGGTCTGGATACCTTGCGATGAGTACCGGCAGGCAGGATGCAAACCAGGAGGGTCAGCGCCGGCGTCCGGCGCTGCCAACCCGTTATCGCAGCAATACCATCACCGACAACCCCAACAGCTCCGAAGGCGAGGTGTTCCTGGTGGGGGCCGGCCCCGGTGACCCGGAGCTCCTGACCCTCAAGGCCTACCGGATCATCACCAGCGCCGACGTGGTGCTGTTCGACCGGCTGGTGTCGCCGGAAATCCTGGCCCTGATTCCCGAGTCCGCCGAGCGCATTCATGTGGGCAAGCGCCGCTCCGACCACACCCTGCCACAGGACCAGATCAACCAGCGCCTGGTGGAGCTGGCCCGTGCCGGGCACCGGGTGTTGCGGCTGAAGGGCGGCGACCCGTTCATTTTCGGCCGCGGTGGCGAGGAGATTGAAACCCTGGCCGAGGCCGGTGTGCGCTTTCAGGTGGTGCCCGGTATTACCGCGGCTTCAGGCTGCGCCGCCTACGCCGGTATCCCGCTGACCCATCGCGATCACGCCCAGTCGGTACGCTTTGTCACCGGCCACCTGAAGAACGACACCTGTGACCTGCCGTGGAACGATTTTGTCCAGAACAACCAGACCCTGGTGTTCTACATGGGCCTGGTGGGCCTGCCCATTATCAGTCGCGAGCTGATCAGCCATGGTATGGACCCGGCCATGCCGGTGGCGCTGGTCTCAAAAGGCACCACGCCGGAGCAGCGGGTGGTGGTGGGCACCCTGGACACCATCGTGGAGAAGGTTCGTGAGAGCCAGGTACCGGCGCCAACCCTGATCATCATCGGCCATGTGGTGACGTTGCGCTCCCGGCTGGACTGGCTGGGCTCGGATTTCGCCGCGCCCACGGCCGGTTAGCTCTTCGGCCCATAAAAAAACGCCCCGGTCATCGGGGCGTTTTGCATTTCAGGCCGGCGCGTTTACTGCACGCGCTTGGGCAGCACGTCCTTGAGTTTGTCCCGCAGTTCCCGCAGGGCTTTCTCGGTGGTGGGCCAGTCAATGCAGGCGTCGGTGATGGACACGCCGTACTTCAGGTCGTCCAGGTTTTCGGTCAGTGGCTGGTTGCCCCAGTTCAGGTGGCTTTCCACCATCAGGCCCTGGATCGAACGATTACCCTCGAGGATCTGATGGGCAATGTCCTGGATCACCAGCGGCTGGATGCCCGGGTCCTTGCTGGAATTGGCGTGGCTGCAGTCCACCATGATGCAGGGCCGCAACTTGGCCTTGGTCAGTGCCTGCTCGCACAGGGCCACGTTGACGGAGTCGTAGTTGGGCTTGCCGCCGCCCCCGCGCAGCACCACATGGCCATAGGCGTTGCCCTTGGTGCGCACGATGGACACTTGGCCCTTCTGGTCGATACCCAGGAAGCTGTGGGGATGGGAGACGGATTTCATGGCGTTGATGGCCACATCCAGACTGCCGTCGGTGCCGTTCTTGAAACCGATGGCCATGGACAGGCCGCTGCTCATTTCCCGGTGAGTCTGGGACTCGGTGGTACGGGCGCCGATGGCGGACCAGGAAATGGTGTCTTGCAGATACTGGGGGGAGATGGGGTCCAGCGCCTCGGTGGCGGTGGGCAGCCCCAGTTCAGCGATATCCAGCAACAGCCGGCGGCCAATGTGCAGTCCCTGTTCGATGTCGAAGGAGTCGTTCAGGTGAGGGTCATTGATCAGGCCTTTCCAGCCGATGGTGGTCCGGGGCTTCTCGAAATACACCCGCATCACGATACACAGGGTGTCGCTGAGCTCGTCCGCCAGGGCCTTGAGCTTGCCCGCGTATTCGTGGGCCGCCTTGACGTCGTGAATGGAGCAGGGGCCCACCACCACGAACAGGCGGTGGTCCTTGCCGTCCATGATGTCGTAGATTTCCTGGCGGCCACGGCTGACCGTCTGGGCGGCCTTGTCGGACAGCGGCATTTCGCCCTTGAGCGCTTCCGGTGTGATGAGCGGCTCCTGGCTGGCCACATTGATGTTCTCGAGTTTGGTGCCGGACATGTTCTTGTGATCCTCGACTCTTGGCTCCCGGGGCTGCGAGGCAGGTGCCAGGCGGGCCCGACGGGCTAAGGAATGCGGGTTGCAGAGGCCGTTATACTGCGTCATTTACTGAGCCTTTGCAACGAAACCACAAACTGATACGTAGCCAGTGTGGACGCGGCTTACAGGGCATGCTGCAATGCCCGAAGCGGTGACTTCGCTGCCCCGGATCCACCGTCACAACCAATCAGGATTCTTACCACCGAATGGCCTCCCCATCGCCGTCCCAAAACCTGAAGCGTTTCGCCACCGACGAACCGGTCAGCGGTGTCAGTCCGCAGATTGCCGAGATCATCCAGGGCCTGCGGGTGCCCGATCTGCCATACCCCATCGGCAAGGTGGAGACGGCGGAGGTACCCGACTGGCGGCCTCTTCTGGAAGCCTGCTGGAACGAGCAGCGGGACGAGCCTGTAACCCACTTGTTGCGCTCGGTGTCGCTGACCTGGACGGTGAGCCAGGTCAATGCCGCTTACCTGGCGGACCGCATCATGGACGTGTTCCTGCGCACCTCCGGCCTGCATCCAGTGCTGGTGCAGCGGGTGGCGCGGCTGCGCTTCCTGCTGGCCTGGCGCATGGCGGCGAGTGGCTCCGAGTCCTTCGAGGACAGCATCCGGGCCTGGCTGGACAGCCTTGGGGACTGGCGCGGCTGGAGCGATTCCGGCGGCCGCTCGGCGCGGGCCCTGCTGGATCAGCTCGACACCATGGGCCGCGCCGTCAGTGAGAGTTTTGCGGGGAACAGTCTGGAGCCGTTTGAACGCTTCGCGGCAGACTGGCACCGGGAGGCGGAGCAGCGCCGCCAGCGTTCCGACAAGCTGCACCAGCGGCTGCTGGAAACCGAGCGTGGCGCCGCCCGCCAGCGCAAGGCCGAACACACGGCCCGGGCGTTGGTGGGCAGGGCGCTCAAGGGTCGCCAGTTACCGGAAGCCATCCTTATCTTCATCCTGGATACCTGGATGCCCCTATTGCGCCAGGCGGCCTGGAACAGCGGCACCGACAGCGACGACTGGCGCCATGCGGGCAAGCTGCTGGAGTGGCTGGTGTGGGTGGGTGACCCGGCCCTGTCCGACAGGGATCGGGATCGCCTCTATCATGTCGGTGAGCAGCTTGGCGACAAGCTCAATGACGTCTGGACCCGCATCCACCAGAAACCATTGCCGGAATCGGCTCTGGACTCTGTCACGGCGGAGTTGATGGCACGCCTTCGGGGCGAGGCGCCTAGCCTGGTGGCGGCCATTTCTCCGTCCCGGCCATTCTCCTACGACAGCCAGTGGCTCGGTCAGCCGGAAGTGGACAGTGATCGCCTGGCCGGGCTCACCGGCCACTGGTTTGTGGAAGGCGAGGGTGCCGGTGAGCAGCGGCGCTTTTTCCTGGGCCTACTGGCCGAGACCGGCGAAGTGCTCTGGACCAACGGCTTTGGCGTCAAACTGGCGGTCACGCCCTGGTCGGACCTGACTGCCGGCCTGGACAGCGGCGCCTACCGCCGCCTGCCGGAGCTCAACAGTTTTGGCGGTGTGCTGGGTGAAACCGTGTCGGCGCTGTCGCGGGTGCTCACCAGTCAGCGCCAGCAGCGTGAAAAGGCCGCTGCCGTGGCCAGAGCCAGGGCCGAAGAGCTGCGCCGGGCAAAGGAGCAGGCCGAGCTGCAGCGCCAGCAGGAAGAGGCCGTCAGGAAGGCGGAGCAGGCGCGCCAGCAGGCCGAAGCCGAGGCCCGGCGCCAGCAGGACGAGGCCGACGCCCAGCGCCGACTCGAGGCCGCGCGGCGGGCCGAGGCCGAGGCCCTGGTGAACGCCATCAAACTGGGCGGCTGGATTGTGCGGGAGGACGTCACCGACAGCACCAGCGACGTCCGGGCGGCGCAGCGACTGAAGCTGGCGGTGCGTCTGAACGCGACCCGCAAGCTGGTCTTCGTCGACCGCCTGGGCCTCAACCGGGTGGAGTTCCAGGTGTCCGAGCTGGTGGACCGGGTGCTGGCGGGTGAGATCCGGGTGTTGAACCAGTCCGCCGAATTCGATGACACCCTGACCCGGGTGGTGGGGCGCCTCCGGGTGGGCAAGAATCAATGAATAACAATAACAGGTGAACAACGGGACGCATCTATGAGTCAGCAGGATTACAGTTTTGGTGCCGAGGATCCTTTGGGCGTTGATCATGACCAGCGCACGGAATTCCGGCTGACCGGACGGGCCACGCTTCTTCTCGAGTTGGAGTCCCCGGAGCCGGGCGAGCCGCCGGCACCCGGCGCCCGTCTGGTATGCCACACCCACGACCTGTCGGTGAGTGGCGCCCGGGTATTCACCGACCAAGTCTTGCCCGTGGGCGCCCTGCTACCGGTTACCATTACCCTGGCCGGCGCCGGCGGCAGCCACGAGCTGATGGTGGATGTGATCTGGTGTGAGCCAAGGGAAGGGCGCTGGGCCTCGGGCCTGAAGGTGATCCCCTCCGACGACAGCAGCTACATCGACTGGGTGGACGCCATGGCCCGCGCCATGGTCCAGGACTGAACGAAAAGGCCCCGTCATGCGGGGCCCTTGAATCACTGACGTTGGCGGATGTCCTACTCTTCCAGGGCCGCCATGGCGGTGATGTTGAAGCCGCCGTCCACGTAGAGAATCTCGCCGGTCACGCCGCTGGCCATATCCGAACACAGGAAGGTGGCACTCTTGCCCACGTCCTCGATGGTGATGTTGCGGCCCAGCGGTGCGCGTTTCTCGTTCCCCGCCAGCATCTTGCGGAAGCTCTTGATACCGGAGGCCGCCAGGGTGCGGATCGGACCCGCCGAAATGCCGTTGACCCGCACGCCCATGCCACCCAGGCTGACCGCCATGTAGCGCACATTCGCCTCCAGGGAGGCCTTGGCCAGGCCCATGACGTTGTAGTTGGGCAGCACCTTCTCGGCACCCAGGTAGCTCAGGGTCAGCAGCGCACCGTTTTCCCGCAGCATGGGCTTGGCGGCCTTGGCCAGCGCCACGAAACTGTAGGAACTGATGTCGTGGGCAATCTTGAAGCCCTCACGGGTGGTGACGTCCACGTAGTTGCCGTTGAGTTCGTGACCGGGGGCAAAACCCACGGCGTGCACGATGATGTCGATGCCGTCCCAGTGCTTGCTTAGTTCGGTAAAGACATTTTCAATTTCTTCGTCGCTGGCCACGTCACAGGGGAAGGTGAGTTCGCTGCCCCAGTCCTTGGCAAAGCCTTCCACACGGCCTTTCAGCTTCTCGTTCTGGTAGGTGAAGGCCAGCTCCGCGCCCTCCTGGTGGAAAGCCTCGGCGATGCCGGCGGCGATGGAGAGCTTGCTGGCAACGCCAACAATCAGTGCGCGTTTACCGCTGAGTAATCCCATGTCTCGTTCTCCCTTGTGCTGGATTTGGCGCCATTATCCCCGAACCGGTCCGGCCCGGGTAACGCTCAATTGGTCGTAGCCCGGGCCCGCTCAGGCCCCCGGTGCCCCTTGTTCGTCCTGGTAATACAGGGCGGCACTGAGCAGCGTTCGGGTGTAGTCGGCCCGGGGCCGCTCAAACACCTCCCGGGCGTCGCCATACTCCACCACCTGGCCGTCCTTGAGCACCAACAGCTTGTGACTGAGCGCGCGAACCACCGCCAGGTCGTGGCTGATGAAGATATAGCTTAGCTGATATCGCTGCTGGAGCTGGGCCAGCAGCTCGATGACCTGTTTCTGTACCGTGCGGTCCAGCGCCGAGGTGGGCTCGTCCAGCAGGATCAGCTCCGGCTGCAGCACCAGGGCGCGGGCAATGGCGATGCGCTGGCGCTGGCCGCCGGAAAACTCGTGGGGGTAGCGGTGCCGGGTGTCCGGGTCGAGCTGGACGTCCTTCAGGGCCTGGATGACCTTGGCGTCGTGGCTCTCGGGGCTGCCGGGCTCATGGATCTCCAGGCCTTCCCGGATGATTTCGGCGACGGACATGCGGGGACTGAGACTGCCGAAAGGGTCCTGGAAAACGATCTGGATGCGGCGCCGGAAAGGCCGGAACTGGCGCTGGTTCAGGCCTGCCAGCTGGGCGCCCTGGAAATCGATGCGGCCCTCGCTGGCGGTGAGCTTGAGCAGCGCATGGCCAATGGTGGTCTTGCCGCTGCCGCTCTCCCCCACGATGCCCAGGGTTTCGCCCCGTCCGACCTGGAAGGCCACATCGCGAACCGCGTGGAATGCCCGCCGGGTTCGGCCCAGCACGGATTTCTTGAGGACAAACCGGACGTTCAGGTCGGCAACTGCCAGCAGCGCCTCGGGCGTGCCGGCCGGCGCCGGCGGCTGGGCGGGCGGCTCCGCGTCAAGCAGCTTGCGGGTGTACGCGTGGCGGGGCTGACTGAACAGGCTGGCGGTGTCGGCCTGTTCCACGATCACGCCCCGTTCCATCACCGCGACCCGATCCGCATAGCGCCGGACAATGGTCAGATCGTGGGTAATCAGGATGATGGCCATGCCCAGCTTGCGCTGCAGAGAGCCCAGCAGCTCCAGCACCTGTTTCTGGACGGTGACATCCAGCGCGGTGGTGGGCTCGTCGGCAATCAGGATGTCGGGCTCGTTGGCCAGCGCCATGGCAATCATGACCCGCTGTTTCTGGCCACCTGACAACTGGTGCGGATAGCTGTTCAGACGTTGTTCCGGCGCGCCAATGCCCACAAGCTCCAGTAGCTCCAGGCACCGCCGGCGGGCCTGCGGACCGCGCATGCCACGGTGCAGGGCGAGGGTTTCGCTGATCTGCTTTTCCACGGTGTGAAGCGGATTCAGCGAGGTCATGGGCTCCTGGAAGATCATGCCGATGCTGCGGCCCCGGATCTGCCGCAGGCGCTTGTCCGGGACTGTCAGCAGATCTTCGCCCTGATAACGGATACTGCCGCTGGGGTAGGACACCAGTCGTTCATTCAGCAGCCGCAGCACCGACAGCGCCGTGACCGACTTGCCGGAGCCGCTTTCCCCCACCAGGGCCAGGGTCTCGCCCTTGTCGAGGCTCAGGGACACATCCCGCACCACCGGCTCGTTGGCGCCGAAGGCGATGGTGAGGTTGTCGATGCTCAGCAGCTTGCTCATGTCAGGCCTTCCTCGGGTCGAAGGCATCACGGACCGCTTCGCCCACGAACACCAGCAGTGTCAGCATCACCGCCAGGCTGACGAAAGCAGAGATGCCCAGCCAGGGCGCGTGCAGGTTGGTCTTGCCCTGGGCGATCAGCTCGCCCAGGGAGGGCGAGCCGGAGGGCAGGCCGAAGCCCAGGAAGTCCAGTGAGGTGAGGCCGGTGATGGCGCCGGTCAGGATAAAGGGCACAAAGGTCAGGGTGGCCACCATGGCGTTGGGCAGGATGTGGCGGAACATGATCTTGCGGTTGCCGAGCCCCAGCGCGCGGGCGGCCTTGACGTATTCGAAGTTGCGGGCCCGCAGGAATTCCGCCCGCACCACGTCCACCAGGCCCATCCAGCTGAACAGCAGCATGATGCCCAGCAGCAGCCAGAAGGTGGGTTGCACGATGCTGGACAGGATGATCAGCAGGTAAAGCGCCGGCAGCCCGGACCAGATCTCGATGAAGCGCTGGCCGAACAGGTCCACCTTGCCGCCGTAGAAACCCTGGATGGCGCCGACGATCACCCCCACCAGGCAGCTGAGGATGGTCAGGGTAAGACCGAACAGCACCGAGATCCGGAAGCCGTAGATCACTCGTGCCAGCACGTCGCGGCCCTGGTCGTCGGTGCCCAGCCAGTTGACGGTGGAGGGCGGCGCCGGTGACGGCTTGTCGAGATCGTAATTGATGGTGTCGTAGCTGAACGGGATCGGCGGCCACAAGATCCAGCCGTTGGCCTCGATCTCCTCCCGGATAAAGGGGTCACGGTAGTCTGCCTCGGTGGGCAGGAAGCCGCCGAAGGTTTCCTCCGGGATGCTCTGGACCACCGGGAAATAGAGCTGATCCTGATACTGCACCACCAGGGGTTTGTCGTTGGCCAGCAGTTCGGCGATCAGCGACAGGCCAAACAGCGCCAGGAACAGCCAGAGCGACCAGTATCCCCGGCGGTTGGCGCGGAAATTGGCCAGGCGACGCTGCTGGATGGGGGAGAGTGCCGGCATGCGCATATCAGCTCTCCCGGCTCTCGAAGTCGATACGGGGATCCACCAGCACGTAGGTGATGTCGCTGATCAGCTTCAGCACCAGGCCCATCAGGGTGAAAATATAGAGGGTGCCGAAGATCACGGGGTAATCCCGGTTCAGCGCCGCCTCGAAGCCCAGCAGGCCGAGGCCATCCAGGGAGAAGATCACCTCGATCAGCAATGAACCGGTGAAGAACAGCGCCACCAGAACGCCCGGCAGGCTGGCGATAACAATCAGCATGGCGTTGCGGAAGACGTGGCCATAGAGCACCTGGCGCTCCTCAAGGCCCTTGGCGCGGGCAGTAACCACGTACTGCTTGCCGATCTCGTCGAGGAAGGAGTTCTTGGTGAGCAGGGTGAGGGTGGCGAAGCCGCCGATCACATTCGCGGTAACCGGTAGCGCCAGATGCCAGAAGTAGTCGGCGATCTGCTGGTACCAGGGCATGTCCTCCCAGCCCGGCGAGGTCAGCCCCCGGAGCGGGAAAATGTCGAAGTAACTGCCGCCGGCGAACAGCACGATCAGCAGGATGGCAAACAGGAAGCCGGGTATGGCGTAGCCCACCACGATCAGCGAACTGGTCCAGACGTCGAAACGGCTGCCGTCGGTCACGGCCTTGCGGATGCCCAGGGGTATGGAGATCAGGTAGATGATCAGGGTGGACCAGAGCCCCAGGGAAATGGACACCGGCATCTTGTCCAGGATCAGCTCCACCACGGTGCGGTCGCGGTAGAAGGACTCTCCGAAATCGAAGGTGGCGTAGTCCCCCAGCATCTTCAGGAAGCGTTCGTGGGCCGGCTTGTCGAAACCGTACATCACTTCCAGTTCCTTCAGCAGCTCCGGCGGTATGCCGCGCTCGCCGCGACTCTCGCCGGTGGCGACCTCGTCACCGCCACCACCGCCGGTGGCACGGCTCAGGGCGCCGCCGCCATGACCTTCCATTTCGGCGATCAGCTGCTCGATGGGGCCGCCGGGCGCCGCCTGCACAATGACGAAGTTGAGCAGCATGATACCGATCAAGGTGGGAATGATCAGCAGCAGGCGTCGAAGGATGTAGCCACCCATGGATCAGACGGTCTCCCTGGCTTGCGATACGGAAAAGCTGCGGGAAGGCGTCAGGGCCGGGCCCACCAGTTGCTCAGGTCGGTACCGTTCTTGGGCACCACCTCGGGTCTTGCCAGCTTGTTCCAGTAGGCGATGCGATCCACGTTGAGGAACCATTGGGGCACCACGTAGTGGCCATGGAGCAGGACCCGGTCCAGGGCCCGTACCCGGTGCACCAGCTCCTGCCGGCTGGTGGCCTGGATCAGCAGGCTGATGAGCTCGTCCACCACCGGGTCGTTGACGCCCATGTAGTTGCGGGAGCCATTGACGTTGACGTTGTCGGAGTGCCAGTAGTCCCGCTGCTCGTTGCCGGGGGAGTCGGACTGGGGGATCACCTGGGTGATCATGTCGAAGTCGAAACTCCGTACCCGCTGGATGTACTGGTTGGTGTCGATCAGCCGCACGTTCACCTTGATGCCCAGCTTCTCCAGGTTGGCGGCAAAGGGCAGCACGATGCGCTCGAAATTCTTCTGCGCCAGCAGGATCTCGAAGGTCAGCGGCTCGCCGGTGGCGGTGTTGACCATGATGCCATCCTTGATGGCGTAGCCTGCCTGGCGCAGCAGCCCAAGGCCGGTGCGCAGGTTGTCCCGCAGGCTGGTGTCGCCGGTGGTGGAGGGCACGGTGTAGGGTTCAGTGAATACCTCTGCGGGTAACCGGTCGCGGAAGGCCTCCAGCACCCGCAGTTCACCGCCTTCCGGCAGGCCGCTTGAGGCCAGTTCACTGTTCTCGAAATAGCTGTCGGTGCGCCGGTACTGGCCGTAGAAGAGATTGCGATTGGCCCAGTCGAAATCAAACGCATAGGCGATGGCGCGCCGTACCAGGGGGTCCTTGAATTGTGACCGGCGTGTGTTGAAAACGAATGCCTGCATACCTACCGGCCGGTCGTGCTCCAGTTCCTCGGTCGTGGCGCGGCCGTCATGGAACTGCTCGCCGGTATAAGCGGTGGCCCAGTTCTTGGCGGAAGATTCCAGGCGGAAATCGTAGTTGCCGGCCTTGAACGCCTCCAGCGCCACGGTGTCATCGGTGTAGTACTCGTAGCGAATGGCGTCAAAGTTGTAACGGCCTTTGTTGACCGCCAGGTCCCGCGCCCAGTAGTCCTCAACCCGCTGGTAGGTCACCGAACGGCCGGCCTCGAAATCACCAATACGGTAGGGGCCACTCCCCACCGGCGGGGTCAGACCGCTTTCGGTGAATTCCCGGTCCTGCCAGTAATGTTTTGGCAGGATCGGAAGCTGGCCCAGGATCAGCGGCAGTTCCCGGTTGTCGGTCTCGCCGAAGTCGAACCGCACCCGTTGCGGGTCGATCACCGTAACCTTGGATACCTCGGCGTAATAGTTGCGGAACAGCGGGTGGCCCTCGGTGGTGAGGATCTTGAAGCTGAAGGCCACATCCTCGGCGGTGATGGGCTTGCCGTCCTGGAACCGGGCCTCGTCCCGCAGCTTGAAGATCACGTAGCTGCGGTCTTCCGGTGTTTCAATGGACTCGGCGATCAGACCATAGGCGCTGAAGGGCTCGTCGTCGGAGGACACCATCAGGGTGTCGTACACGTAGGTGCTGACATCCGCGGCCGCGACGCCCCGGATCACGAACGGGTTGAAGGAGTCAAAACCATTGGCCACCACCGCCAGACGCAGGGTGCCACCCTTTGGGGCCTCGGGATTGACGTAGGCGAAGTGCTCGAAATCTGCGGGATAGGCCGGGTCACCGTACATGGCGATGCCGTGTCGGGGTTCCGTTTCGTCCTGGGCCATCACGGCGGGTGCCGAGACCAGCGAAACAGACAGAATGGCGCCGGCCACGGCAGAGGTAAGGGTTCGGAAATCGGGCATTGAAGTCATGGGTCTCGCTTGTCTCTGATTATTGTTTCAGCCGCTCCCAAAACTCACCGCCCCGTGACGCCGGGTCCCTCAGGGGCTGGTGCGAATATCCACGTAGAGTACCAGACTTTGTCCTGGCTGCAGATAACGGGCGGTGTTGAGGTCGTTCCAGCTTGCGATGTCGCTTACCGCGACGGAAAAACGGTTGGCGATGGCCGCCAGGGAGTCGCCCCGGCGCACGCGATAGCCCAATTTTCGCACCATCTTTTTGTCCCGGAGGCTGGTGGCAGCCTTGGCGTAGGTGGGCGCCTTCGACCAGACCACCAGCTCCTTGCCGGGAATCAGCGGGTCCCCCGGCGCCATGCCGTTCCAGGATGCCAGCTCCCTGACGCTGACCTTATGCTCCCGGGCAATGTCCCAGAAGGTATCGCCGGCGCGAACGGTATGTTCCACCCGGCTGCCGTCGCTGCCACGGCCGCCGCTGGCCTGTTTACGGGCCAGCCGCTGGGAGGCGCTGAGGGCATACTCGGTATTGCCGTTGCGGGCGGTGGGTATCAGCAGTTGATCGCCCACCCGGATCAGGTTGCCGCGGATGTTGTTGACCTCCTGCAGCACCGAGGGCGTGGTATTGAACTTGCGGGCGATGCGGATGAGGCTGTCGCCTGCGACCACTTTGTAGTTCTGCCAGGCCACCCGGGAATCCGGATCAATGGCGGCCAGGCCCTGCCGGAACTGCTCGGCATTGGCCACCGGCACCAGCAACCGGTGCGGCCCCGCCGGTGAGGTGGCCCAGCGGTTAAAAGAGGGGTTCAGCAGGTAGATCTCGTCGATGTCCACGCCGGCCAGATCAGCCGCCTGGGCCAGATCAATCTGTGAGCCGATGTCCACCACCTCGAAATAGGGCTGATCCGGGAACTCCGGCAGGGTGATGCCGTAGGCCTCGGGGTTCTCGAAAATCTTCGCCAGGGCAATCAGCTTGGGAACATAGGCCCGGGTTTCCCGGGGCAGGTCCAGCGCCCAGTAATCGGTCGGCTCGCCACGGTTGGCGTTACGCCGGATGGCCTTGGAAACCGTGCCGCCACCGCTGTTGTAGGCGGCCAGGGCCAGAGTGAAGTCGCCGTCAAAACGGTCACTCAGGCGCTCCAGGTAATCCAGGGCAGCATCGGTGGAGGCCAGGATGTCGCGGCGCTCGTCATGCCACCAGCTCTGGCTGAGGCCAAAATACTTGCCGGTGGACGGAATGAACTGCCACATGCCGGCGGCCCGGCCATGGGAATAGGCAAAAGGATCGAAGGCGCTTTCCACGATGGGCAGCAGGGCCAGTTCTCCGGGCAGGCCACGGCGCTCCACTTCATTGACGATGTGGTACAGGTAGCGGCTGCCCCGTTCCACCACGCGGTTGATGTACTTGGGGTGACGGCTGTACCAGCTCAGCTGCTGCTGGACCCGGCGGTTATCGACGCTGCGGTCCATGGCGTAGAGCCCCCGCAGGCGGTCCCAGAGTTCCGGTTCGGTTCCCACGGCCGGGTCCTGGTCGGTACCACTGGCGTTCAGGCGCTCCCTGGCCTTGCGGGCCTGGAACTTCAGGGTGGGGTCGATGGCGGTATCCAGCTGGGCGTCAGCGGCGCCGTCGGCTTCGTCTGCCGCAACCGCTCGCTTGAGACGGTCGTCTCCGGCAGCCACGGTGACCCGTTCGGAGGCAAGCAGCTCTTCTTCGGTGGGCTTTTCAGTGGCGGCTTTGGCGGTGTCGTCGGCGGAATCGAACATGCCGAGGGAGGAACAGCCACTGAGAAGCGCAGCGAAGGAGAGGGCGGTGATACTTCGTACCGTCATAACGAGATCCGGGTGAGGGGGCGGACGTCCGATTGACTCCCAGACCCCGGTGGTATTGGAACGTGTCGCGACACGCTGCAAGCGGCTCGGAACACCTCAGGATTCTAGGTGAAGCGATTTCAGAGGGTCAAGATACTTGAGGTTACGGCACCGACACCTTCTGTATCATCGCCAGTGCCCTGTCCGAGGGAGCCTAGAAATGGTCCTTGCCATGTCGGACCGCGGCAAACACGCCGTTATCATCGCTGGCATCCAGGTTATGCCGGCGGGCATAAATACGGGCCTGCTCCACGACCGCCGGATCGTCCCAGCGCAGGAACGGATTGAGGGACTTCTCCTGGCCGATGCTGGAGGGCACGGTGGGCCTGTCCTGGTCGCGAAGCTCCCGGCAGCGGCTCTCGAAGCGGGCAAGGCCGTCATCGTCCGGTAGCCAGTGGCGGGCAAACTTCAGGTTGGCCAGGGTGTACTCGTGGGCACAGTAGACCGCGGTGGTTTCCGGCAGCGAGCGCAGACTGGCCAGGGATTCGCGCATCTGGGATGCACTCCCCTCGAACAGTCGGCCGCAGCCACAGACAAAAAGGGTGTCCCCGCAGAACAGCACTTCCGCGTCGTCGACCTGGCTGTCGCTGTAGAAGGCAATATGATCCAGGGTGTGACCCGGCACCGCCATCACCGAAAACTCCATATCCTGCCACACCACCGTGTCGCCGGGGTGCACCTGGCTGGTGACATCGGTAAAGGGAGAATCCGCGGGCCCCACCACCCGTTCGGGCTGGTGGCTTTTCCGCAGGCTTGCGACGCCGCCGGTATGATCCGGGTGATGGTGGGTGATCAGGATGGTATCCAGGGTGAGGCCTTCGCGCTCCAGGTGGTCTGCCACAGGCTGGGCCTGGCCCGGGTCCACGATCAGCGCCTTGCCGGTGTCCGGATCGGCAAGACACCAGATGTAGTTGTCGGTGAAGGCCGGAATCGGCGTAATGGTGCGCATGGAAAACCCCGCGTGTGCCGGAACGAATGTGCCTGTTATCATAGTGGATTAAAGCCCGACCGCCCAATGGGCGGGGGTAAACGGTGCCGGGGCTGTCACGGCTTCCGGCTTTACCCATGGGAGTGCCCGGTCAGGAAATGGTGATGAGCCGTCCCGGAAGTGTGGATTACCCGCAGCGCCACGCGGACTTCGAACACTGGTTCCAGACGCCACTGGGTCGCGCCCTGCTGGCGGACCAGCGCTGCTGTGTCGACCATTTGGTGGCGCCCCTTACCGGTGCCCGGCAACTGCATGTGGGGGTCAGTCACCGGCTGCCGCTGGCCAGTGGCAGCGACTTCAGCCAGCGCATCACCAGTACACCGCACTGGCAGAGCGATCTGCCCGATGGCGTCGTGGTGTGCGACGCCGACGAGCTGCCGTTCCCAAGCGAGTCCATGGACCTGGTGATCATGCACCACAGCACGGATTTCTCGGCCTTTCCCCATCAGGTGGTGCGGGAGGCGTCCCGGGTCCTGCGGGGTGGCGGCCAGCTGCTGATCCTCGGATTCAATCCCATCAGTCTCTGGGGCCTGCGCAAGTTCCTTTTCCGTCATCGCAGTGGTCCATGGGGCGGCCGCTTCATGATGCGCTCGCGGATGGAGGACTGGCTCAGTCTGCTGGATTTTCAGGTGGAGTCCTCCCGCAGTCACTTTTTGCGGCCGCCGCTGCAACGGGCGGCGGACCTCAGGCTGGGGCTGGGGCAGCGATTGGCAGGCACCCGGTTTCTGCCAATTGGCGCCTATTACTGTATCCTTGCCAGCAAACGCGTCTGCGCCCCCATCCGCAAGCAGCGGGGCTGGCGGCGCCCCAATGTGGTGGCCTTGCCCGCCGGCCCCATTGGCGCATCCCGGGGCTATCAGCAGGGGTGCCCCCGGACTCCAGAACAGGAAACAAGATGACCGGAAATGTCGTGCTCTACACCGATGGCGCCTGCAAGGGCAATCCTGGCCCTGGCGGATGGGGTGTCGTGCTGCGCTATGGCGATGCCCTGAAAAAACTGCACGGCGGCGAGCGCAACACCACCAATAACCGGATGGAACTGGTGGCTGCCATCGAGGGTCTCAGGGCCCTCAAGCGCCGCTGCGTGGTGGATCTCTACACCGATTCCCAGTATGTCCGCAAAGGCATAACCGAGTGGATGTCGAACTGGAAGAAAAACGGCTGGAAGACCTCCGCCCGTAAGCCGGTCAAGAACGACGACCTCTGGCGGGCCCTGGACGAGCAGGTGCAGCGCCACGAGATCCGCTGGCACTGGGTGCGGGGCCACAGTGGCGTGCCCGACAACGAGCTGGCGGACCAGCTGGCCAACCAGGGCGTGGAAGAACTGGCGGGCGCACACTGAGCGCGGCCCCACGAAAGAGCAGGAACCGAACAATGCGACAGATCATACTGGACACCGAAACCACCGGCATAGACCCCTCCCAGGGGCATCGGATTATCGAAATCGGCTGCGTCGAGGTCATGGAGCGCCAGCTCACCGGGCGCCACTACCATGTCTACATCAACCCCGAGCGGGAAGTGGAGGCGGAAGCCATTTCGGTGCACGGCATCACCAATGAGTTCCTGAAGGACAAGCCCCTGTTCCGGGACGTGGCGGATGAGTTCTTCGAATTCATCAAGGGCGCGGAGCTCGTCATCCACAACGCTGCCTTTGATGTGGGCTTCATGGACGCCGAGTTCGCCCGCCTCAAGCCGGTGCGGGTCACCGCCGAACACTGCGGTATTGTCGATACCCTGGCCATTGCCCGCAAGAAGCACCCTGGCCAGAAGAACAACCTGGACGCCCTGTGCAAGCGCTACGGTGTGGATAACAGCAACCGTGAGCTCCACGGAGCCTTGCTGGACGCCGAGATCCTCGCGGACGTGTACCTGCTGATGACTGGCGGCCAGACCGCGCTGTCGTTGGACGCCGGCAGTGGCGATGGCGAGGACGGTGTCGCCAGTATCCGCCGCCTGCCGGCAGACCGGCGCCCGCTTCGTGTGGTGCGCGCGACGGACCAGGAAGTCCAGGCCCATCAGGCCTTGCTAGAGGTGGTAGCGGCTGCCGGCGGCCAGGCGCTGTGGCGTTCTCTCGATGGTCATGCCGACGGCTCCGGGGCCCACGCGCAACGCACCGAAGGCTGACCCTTTCCCGCCGCTGAGAAGCAGTTCCCGCTGTACGTTTCGTTACAGTTGCGGTTTCTTGAGCAACTTGAGTTTTGTGTTATAAGTAATGGTTAGTTCGCCAATTTTCAGGACAGGGCGGGGCTCGCCGGGTGCGCCCCGCCGGCCCGGCAGGGGTCCCGAGCCATTGGCAACCCGAGCGGTGGATTGCCCCAGGTGGTGCCGGTGAAACGCGGGCAGAGTCGTCACCTGTAAGCGAGCAAAGGGAAGCGGTACTCTCCGCACAGTCAACGGGAAGCGTCATTCTATGGTTCAATCGTCTATCGCGACGAAGTCACAGTCGTTTGACCTGGTCAAGGCCGAGATCGAGCAGACCATCCGCCATGCCGAAGCCAGCCTTGAGCGTTTCCAGGAGAACCGCGAAAGCGGGGAGGACCTCCAGAACTGCGTCGATTTCCTGAACCAGCTGCGGGGTATCTTTATCCTGGTGGAACTGCGGGGCGGCACCCTGCTTTGCCAGGAAGCCGTGACCATGGCCAACGATGTGCCGGTCGGCGCCAACGACGATAAGAACATCCTGCTCACCACCCTGAACGGTGCCCTGTTCATCCTCCGGCGCTATGTGGAGTACTACCACCAGCAGCGCGCCGACCATCCCGAATTGTTGCTGCCCATCATCAATGACCTGAGGGAGGCCCGGAAGGAAAAGCCCTATCCCGAGTCGGTGTTCTTCGACATCGACAGCAAGCGTCGGCCAGATGCCTGCGCGCTGCTTACTTTGCCGGCGGTGGAGGGCAACGAGGCCGACTACGAAGTTTACGCCCGGCGCATGCGGCTGATGTACCAGGTGGCGCTGTTGGGGGTGCTGCGGGAACGCAACGACCTCGTCAACAAGAAGCTGCTGGCCCGCGCCGCACGCGGCTTTGCCCGGCTCTGCGACGGCGCCCCGATGGGACAGATGTGGTGCCTGCTGGCCATAACCGCGGAAACCCTGCTGGACCGCTCCATGGTGTTCGGCAAGGCCCGCAAGCGGATGCTGATGCGGATCGAGAAGTACACCCGGGAAATCGTCTACGTGGGCAAGGTGGCCACCAGCAAGGATGCGCCGGACTCCATCTTCAAGGACCTCATCTACATTCTCTACCGCAGCGGCTCTGCCAACCCGGAGGTGCTGAACATCCTCAGCGCGTATCAGCTGGCGCCGGCGGAATTCCCCGAATCCATGCTGGAGGTGCATCGCAAGCGGCTCTACGGCCCGGGTGCGGACGTGCTGAAGTCACTGTCGGACGCGCTGCAGGATGAGCTCAACCAGCTCAAGGACAAACTGGACATCATCGAGCGCGGTATCGAGCCGGACATCAGCGAGCTGGCCAATATTGCCGAATCCCTGGAGCGCCTGGCCAACACCCTGCTGATGCTGGACCTGGTCCAGCTGGCGGGCCTGGCCCGGGGAGAGGGCGCCAAACTGCGGGGCTGGGAGGCGGAGAAGCGACTGCCCAACGATGCCGAGCTGTTCGAGCTGGCGGACGCGGTACTCAGCATCGAGGATGCCGCCATGCAGATCGTCAGCCGGGGCATTACCTCGGAGACCGACGCTCTGGCCCAGGCCAAGGGCAAGCAGTCGGAAGCCTCACTCTACCTGCGGGAGGCCCTGATCGTTGTGGCGGACGAGGCCCGCGCCGCGCTTACCCTGGCCAAGCGGGCCATCACCGCGTTCATGGAATCCGACTACGACAAGCTTCACCTGGCCAACCTGCCGGCCACCCTACACAGCATCTGGGGCGGCTTTATCCTGATGGATGACCAGCCGGCCGCCGATGTACTGGCCCGGGTCGGGGCGTCCATCCAGGACAAGCTGCTGGATCAGAAGGAACCACCGGCCATGGCGGTGCTGGAGGCGCTGGCGGATGCGCTGACCTCACTGGAATACTACATCGAGAGCATCGGTACCCGTGACGAGCGTAACCTGGATCTGCTGAAGCTGGCGGAGTCGTCGCTGGACGACGTCGGCCTCTGACATTTTCACCCGGATACAAAAAAGCCTCTGGCCTTTCGGGTCAGAGGCTTTTTTATTCGGCCCGGGAAATCAGTCCAGGGTGAACAGCTCGCCCAGCTTGGTGGCCAGCATCATGTCGCCTTCAGCGCGCAGCTGACCGGCCATGAATGCCTGCATGCCGTCGGTCTCGCCGGACACGATGCCTTCCAGGGTTTCGGAATTCATGATCAGGGTAACGGAGGGATCGTCGTGGTCGCCCTCAACCAGCTTGCAGCTGCCGTCGTTGATGATCAGGTGGTAGTTCTGGTCGTCTTCGATGTTGAACTGGAACACCAGGTCCAGGCCTTTCGCCGCGTCCGCGTTGAAGTTCTTTTCCAGCTTTTCAAATACCTGAGCTACAGACATTATGTGTACCTTTTTAATGTGTGTCTTGGGCTTGGTTGGCCGTGTACCGGTCTGCCGGGCGCTGGGCGCCGGCTAAGCCATTCGACTTTAGGGGCAGGGCAAGGCAGTGTCAAGCTCGATCGAACGCTTGTTTTAATTCTGTCCCAATCCGCTTTATCGCCCGTTAGAGACGCTTCCCCACAAGTCCGTCATCCGCCGATCCGGCCCGGTTTGCCGGCACCGTGGCCGACAGCGCTTGTGCCGGCCACTGCCTCGGTTACAATCAGGCCTCCCATAGATTTTCCAACTGGAGACTGGCATTGGAATTTTTAACCGAATTCGGATTGTTCGTTGCCAAGGCCGTGACACTGGTGGTGGCGATACTCGTTGTGGTCAGCGCCCTCATGGCGGCCGCCCACAAGCACAAGGGCGGTGACGAGGGCGACGGCGAGCTCAGGGTGCGCCGCCTCAATGACGGCTACCGCAAGCTGCAGGAGACGGTGCGCGCCCGCATTCTGGGAGCAGAGGCCCGCAAGGCCTGGGAGAAGGCCAGGAAGAAAGAACATAAGGCCGAGCAAAAAGAGGAGAAGAAAAAAGCCAAGCTCCACGCCGAGGACCCCGAGCCCAGCCACCGGCCCCGGGTATTCGTGCTGGATTTCGATGGCGACATCAAGGCCAGCGCCACCGACTCCCTGCGCAAGTGCATCACCGCGGTGCTCGGGGTTGCCGACAGCCAGCGTGACGAAGTGGTGATCCGGCTGGAGAGCGGCGGTGGGCTGGTGCACTCCTACGGCCTGGCCGCGGCCCAACTGGATCGTATCCGCAGCAAGGACCTTGCGCTGACGGTCTGCGTCGACAAGGTGGCCGCCAGCGGCGGCTACATGATGGCCTGTGTGGCCGACAGGATCGTGGCCTCACCCTTTGCCATCCTGGGTTCCATCGGTGTGGTGGCACAGCTGCCCAATTTCCATCGCCTGCTGAAGAAGAACGAGATTGACTTCGAAGTGCTGACAGCGGGGGAGCACAAACGTACCCTGACAGTATTCGGGGAGAACACCGAAAAGGGCCGCAAGAAGTTCCTTGAGGACCTGGAGGACACCCACGGTCTGTTCAAGGACTACGTCTCCGAGCGCCGCCCCGGTCTTGATATGACCGCCGTGGCCAACGGGGATATCTGGTTTGGCCGGCGGGCCCTGGAGGTGAAGCTGATCGACGAGATCAAGACCTCCGATGAGTACCTGATTGATGCCTGTGAGCGGGCGGACGTGGTGGCCATTTCCTATGAGCGCAAACGGTCACTGCCGGAAAAGCTGGGCCTGGCGGCCAGCGGTGCCCTTGAGCATACCGCGTTGCGGTTGCTGAGTATGTTCCGGAACCAGCGCATGCAGTAGCCTGGCGGCGACCGGAAGCCCGGCCCCCGTCCCTTTCACTGACCGAAGGATGATCACCATGACAGAAACAACCGAGTATCAGGCCTGGCGGGTGCACGAGAAAGACGGCAAGTACGTCGGCGCGGAAGAAACCCTCAGTACCGACGACCTGCCGGACAACGACGTTCTGATCCGTGTCAGCCATTCCTCGCTGAACTACAAGGACGCCCTGTCCGCCGCCGGCAATAAGGGTGTAACACGCAGCTTCCCCCATACCCCGGGCATCGATGCCGCCGGTGAGGTGGTGGCAAGCAAATCGGGCAACCCCACCCTGGGGCAGAAAGTCTTGGTGACTGGTTACGATCTGGGCATGAATACCCCCGGTGGTTTCGGCGAGTATATCCGCGTGCCGTCCGGCTGGTGCGTGCCCATGCCCTCGGCCTGGAGCGCCCATACCGCCATGATCTACGGCACCGCAGGTCTGACCGCCGGTCTCTGCGTGGACAAACTGCTGCGCATGGGCCTCAAGCCGGAGCAGGGCAAGGTGGTGGTCACCGGGGCCAGTGGCGCCGTCGGCACCGTGGCGGTGGAGCTGCTGGCCAAGCTGGGCTACGAGGTGGTGGCTATCAGCGGCAAGGACAAACAGCACGGCGAGCTCAAGAAGCTGGGTGCCAGCGAGATTCGGGGGCGCAACGAGCTGGACCACGAAAAGAAGCCCCTGGTTCGGCCGGAATTCGCAGGTGCCGTGGACACCGTCGGCGGCGGCGCCCTGGCGGAGCTGCTCAAGCGCATCCAGCCTGGCGGTTCGGTAGCCTGCTGTGGGCTGGTGGCCGGCACCGAAGTCCAGACCACGGTGCTGCCGTTCATCCTGCGGGGGGTCAACCTGCTGGGTGTGGATTCGGTGGAGATCCCGGCCGCCGAGAAACAGGCGATCTGGGACAAGCTCAGCGGCCCCTGGCGCTGTGCCAAGACCGAGGCCAGTGCGAGGGATATCGGGCGCTCCGGGCTGGACGACGCCCTCAAGGCGTTTCTGGCGGGCGACTCCCACGGCAAGATCGTGCTGGATCACAGCCGCTAGGGTGTTTTCCGGCCACAAAAAATCGGCGGCTCCCGGTGAGAGCGGGTGCCGCCGTTTTTTTTGCCTTGGTCAGCGCTGGCTCAGGAGGCGCGGCGCCGGAACAGGGGCTGGTCGGTGTCGGTGGCGGCCTGGTAGGCCTGGCTGAAGAAGTTCAGGCAGTGAGCCGCCAGCTTGATGTCCTTGTCCGGGCGCAGGGCGTAGCTGTCAAAGCCGCAGCGCTTCATGAACTGGAGCTGGTCCAGCAGCACGTCACCCACGGCCCGCAGTTCGTTGCGGTAGCCGTAGCGCTCCCGCAGCAGACGGGCGGTGCTGTAACCGCGGCCGTCGGTGAACTTGGGGAAATTGACCGCGATGATGGGCAGCTCGTTGACGTGCTCCGCCAGCATGCCGGGCTCGTCATGGCTTTCCAGCCACACGCCGATATCCTGGCGGCCCTTGTAGTGCTCGTAGCCGGCCAGCCAGAGATCGGCCGGAATCAGGGCCGGACCTTCCGGTAACTGCAGGCCTTCACCTTCCTCAGGCCGGGAGATCAGGGTCCACTGGTCCGGCTTGATGTCGCCGTCACGGGTAATGATGTCAGGCATAGACACGCTCCTTGAACGGATCAATTCCGATGCGGCGATAGGTATCGAGGAAAGGCTCTTCCTCCGTGCGGTTCTCCACGTAGACATCCAGGATCTTGGCGATCACGTCCGGCATGTCTTCACGGGCAAAGGACGGCCCCAGGATCTTGCCGATGGATGCGTCCCGCTGTGACGAGCCGCCCAGGCTGATCTGGTAGAATTCCTCGCCCTTCTTGTCCACGCCCAGCACGCCGATGTGACCCACGTGGTGGTGACCACAGGCGTTCATGCAACCGGAGATGTTGAGGTCGATGTCCCCCAGGTCGTAGACGTAATCCAGGTTGTCGAACCTGCGCTGGATGGATTCCGCCACCGGGATGGACTTGGCGTTGGCCAGGGCGCAGTAGTCGCCGCCGGGGCAGCAGATCACATCGGTCAGGGTGTTCAGGTTGGCGGTGGCAAAGCCCAGCGGCTTGAGGGCCTGCCAAAGCTCGAACAGGGCGTCCTGGCGTACATCCGCCAGCACCACGTTCTGCTGGTGGGTGACCCGGGCCTCGCCAAAGCTGTACTTGTCCGCCAGATCCGCGATCTGCTCCAGATGACGGTCGGACACATCGCCCGGCGGCACGCCGGTCTTCTTTACCGTCAGGGTGACGATGGCGTAGCCGGGCTTCTTGTGCTCATCCACATTGCGCTTGACCCAGTTGTCGAAGGCCTTGCTGTCGCTGCGGGCCTGCACCAGCGCCGGCGGGTTGTCTTCGAGCGCTTCGTAGGGCGGCTCGGTGAAATAGCGCTGGATGTTCTCGATGGCCTCCCGGGTCAGACGGGTGGGGGAGTCTTTGAGATGAGCCCACTCGGCTTCCACTTTTTCGGCAAAGCCTTCCGGGGTCAATGCCTTCACCAGGATCTTGATGCGCGCCTTGTACTTGTTGTCCCGGCGGCCATAGCGGTTATAGACCCGCAGGATGGCCTCCAGGTAGGTGAGCAGGTCCAGCTCCGGCAGGAACTCCCGGATGACCGGACCCACCATCGGAGTCCGGCCCAGGCCACCGCCGACGTGCACGCGGAAGCCCAGCTCGCCGGCGTCGTTGCGCACCATCTCCAGGCCGATATCGTGAACCTGGGTGGCGGCCCTGTCGGTATGTTCGGAGGCGTTCACCGCCACCTTGAACTTGCGGGGCAGGAAGGCGAATTCCGGGTGGTAGGTAGACCACTGGCGGATGATTTCGCAATAGGGCCGCGGGTCGACGATTTCATCGGCCTGGGCGCCGGCAAACTGGTCGGTGGTGGTGTTGCGGATGCAGTTACCGCTGGTCTGGTTGGCGTGCATCTCCACTTCCGCCAGTTCCGCGAGGATGTCCGGCACATCCTCGATCGCCGGCCAGTTCAGCTGGACATTCTGACGGGTGGTGAAATGGGCGTAGCCCTTGTCGTAGTCCCGGGTGATGCGGGCCAGACGACGCAACTGCTCGGAGCGCAACATGCCGTAGGGCACACAGATGCGCAGCATCGGCGCCAGGCGCTGGACGTAGAGCCCGTTCTGCAGTCGCAGCGGCAGAAATTCGTCTTCCGCCAGGTCGCCCGCCAGGGCGCGATCGGTCTGGTGGCGGAACTGGGCGACGCGTTCAGCAAGGATTTGCCGATCGTGTTCGTCGTAAACGTACATAGTGCGAATTCCTGATCAGAAGGTCGTTGGGTCGCTGTCACCGGTAAGTTCGCTGGGCCAGTGCGCGCAAGGGTTGCACGTCCGGCGCGATGGTGGCAACGATACCAGTTTGCCCTTATGCGTAAAATGATTCTTTCTAAATATCGTAATTACATTTAGTGCTTAAAAGCGGCTAGAAGTTTGGCGGCAACCTGCCTAGTCTAGTAGCTGCTTCAAAACTGATTTTAAAACAAAAACCGAGGAATCCCCATGAGCAAGAGTAATCTCAGCGACAGCCAGGTTGATGCGTTGGCCGCCATTGCGCTGGTCGGGCTGGTCGTGCTTGCCGGCGTGATCTGGGTCGCCGGTCAGTAAGGTCCTGGTTAGGCCGGCGCTACTGGCCGGCCAGTACCCAGTTTACGATCAGTATCAGGGTCACCACAAAACCGGCGGTGAACAGAATGCCGCCGATGATATAGGGCCAGGGACTGCCGCTCTCGAAATCCTCCCGATGCCGGTGGCTCGACTGCACCCCCAGCGCGCCGGCAAGAATGCTCTGCATGATTTTCAGAAGTCCGGGCCTGCGCCGTTGCCGGGCGCTGCCGTCGGATTTTTCCTGGCGCTGCTGATGCGCCGGGGTATCGTTGGACTGTCTGTTCTCCGCCAAGGCGCGTCTTCCTCTGTCTTGATCTGTGGCGACCGGGCCTTACTCGGCCGGGTCGTAGGCCAGGCTGGGGGCAAGCCAGCGTTCAGCTTCTGCCACCGACTGGCCCTTGCGCCCAGCGTAATCCTGGACCTGGTCTTTGCCAATCTTGCCGACGGCGAAATACTTCGACTGCGGATGGGCGAAATACCAGCCTGACACCGCCGCCGCCGGGTACATGGCGAAATGCTCGGTCAGCTCCAGGCCGGCGTTGTCAGGGGCCTGCAGCAGGTCGAACAGGGTGGCTTTCTCGGTATGATCGGGGCAGGCCGGGTAGCCCGGCGCCGGCCGGATACCCTTGTAGCGCTCCTTGATGAGGTCCTCGTTAGGCAGGGCCTCCTCCGGATCGTAGCCCCAGAGCTCCTTGCGCACCCGCTCGTGCAGGTGCTCGGCGAAGGCCTCCGCCAGACGGTCCGCCAGGGCCTGCACCATGATGGCGTTGTAGTCGTCGTTGGCGTCCTTGAACTCCCTCGCGAACTCGTCGGCGCCGATGCCGGTGGTGACGGCAAAGCCACCGATGTAGTCACAACGGTCCGCGGTCTCCGGCAGCAGGAAGTCCGACAGCGCCATCATCGGCTTGCCGGGCGCCTTTTCATCCTGCTGTCTGAGATGGTGCAGCACGGTAAGCTCGGCACTGCGGGGCTCGTCGGTCCAGACCACCACATCGTCACCGCGACGGTTGGCGGGCCAGAAGCCCACCACGCCCCGGGCGGTCAGGCGCTTCTCGTCGATGATGCGCTTCAGGATCACCTGGGCATCGTTGAACAGGGTGCGGGCGGCATCGCCGCGCTTGGGATCGTCGAAGATGGCGGGATACTTGCCGGACATGTCCCAGGAAATGAAGAAGGGACTCCAGTCGATATAGTCCAGCAGCAGGTTGAGGTCGTAGTCGTCGAACCGCTTCAGGCCGGTAAAGCTGGGGCGGACCGGGTTGAAGTCCTTGAAATCAACATCGGGCGCCCGCTCGCGGGCCTCGCCCAGGGACACCAGCTTGGTGCGCTCGCCGCGGTTCTTGCGGCGCTCACGGATCTCGTCGTATTCGGCACGGGCCGCTTCCACCAGGGCCGGTTTCGCGGTCTTGCTCAGCAACTGGCTGGCGACGTTGACACAGCGTGAGGCGTCGGACACGTACAGCGCCATGTCGTTCTTGTACATGGGCTCGATCTTGACCGCGGTATGGGCCTTGGAGGTGGTGGCGCCGCCAATCATCAGCGGAATGTGGAAATCCAGCCGCTGCATCTCCCGGGCGACGTGTACCATTTCGTCCAGGGACGGGGTGATCAGGCCACTGAGGCCGATGATGTCCACCTTGTGCTTGCGGGCCGCCTCCAGGATCTTGTCGCAGGGCACCATCACCCCCAGGTCGATGACCTCGTAGTTGTTGCACTGCAGCACCACGCCGACGATGTTCTTGCCGATATCGTGGACATCACCTTTCACCGTGGCCATCAGGATCTTGCCCTTGGCCTGCTGCTCACCGGTCTTCTCCGCCTCGATGTAGGGTATCAGGTGGGCCACCGCCTGTTTCATGACCCGGGCGCTCTTGACCACCTGGGGCAGGAACATCTTACCGTCGCCGAACAGGTCGCCCACCACGTTCATGCCGTCCATGAGCGGGCCTTCGATCACCTCGATGGGCCGTTCGGCCCGCTGCCGGCAGGCTTCGGTGTCCTCAATGATATAGGTGGTAATGCCTTTGACCAGAGAGTGCTCCAGGCGCTTCTCCACCGGCCATTCCCGCCAGGCCAGGTCTTCCTCGCGGGTCTTGCCGCCCTTGCCCTTGTAGCGCTCCGCCAGCTCCAGCAGGCGGTCGGTGGCGTCGTCCCGGCGGTTGAGGACCACGTCCTCCACCGCTTCCTTGAGCTCCGGCTCGATCTCGTCGTAGATCACCAGCTGGCCGGGGTTGACGATGCCCATGTTCATGCCGGCCTTGATGGCGTAGTAGAGGAACACCGAGTGGATGGCTTCCCGCACCACGTCGTTGCCCCGGAACGAGAAGGACACGTTGCTGACGCCGCCGGAGATGGAGGCGTGGGGCAGGTTGTCCCGGATCCAGCGGCTGGCGTTGATGAAATCCACCGCGTAGTTGTTGTGTTCCTCGATGCCGGTGGCAATGGCAAAGATATTGGGGTCGAAGATGATGTCCGCCGGATTGAAGCCGATGCCCACCAGCAGGTCGTAGGAACGCTTGCAGATTTCGATCTTGCGGTCGTAGGTGTCGGCCTGGCCCTGTTCGTCGAACGCCATGACCACCACGGCCGCGCCGTAGCGCATGCAGTCCCGGGCACGCTTGAGGAATTCCTCCTCGCCCTCCTTGAGGCTGATGGAGTTGACCACCGCCTTGCCCTGGATGCAGCGCAGACCGGCCTCGATCACCTCCCATTTGGAAGAATCGATCATCAGGGGAACCCGGGAGATATCCGGCTCGGAGGCCACCAGGTTGAGGAAGGTCACCATGACCTCCTTCGAATCCAGCATGCCCTCGTCCATGTTGATGTCGATGATCTGGGCGCCGTTCTCGACCTGGTCCCGGGCCACGCTCAGGGCTTCCTCGTACTGCTCTTCCTTGATCAGACGCAGGAAACGCTTGGAGCCGGTGACGTTGGTGCGTTCACCCACGTTAATGAACAGCGTGTTCTCATCACCGGTGAAGGGCTCCAGGCCGGACAGGCGCAGTGCGGCCTTGGGCTTGGGAATCTTCCGGGGCGGGTATTTGGCAACCGCCT
>NZ_JAWVZL010000001.1:0-99678 GCF_033722195.1 Marinobacter sp. | reverse complement strand
GCCGTGCGCTGGTGTAGCGCCAGCGCCAGGCCGAGAGCACCACCTGCGCCACCGTGATCACCAGCGCCAGCGCCACCCAGGCCGGGCTGACCGAACGCAGCAGCGGCCACAGGGCTTCCGGGTCGATCCACCACCACACCAGGGCCAGCAGACCGGCACTCAGGCTCCAGCGCAGCATCGTCTGGCCAAGCCCTGCGGATTTCATGGGGCCCCTGCGGTGGCTGGCAGCGCCAGCAGGTCCGCGTGGCTGACGGTGATCACTGACTGGCCCCGATCAATGAGCGCCTGGCGGCGGCCGGCCCAGGCCCGGACCCGCTCACCCTGATCCGGGGCCTGCTCCAGTGCCGCCTCCCGCCAGCCGGCCAGCAGGGCCGTTTGCAGGGCTTGGTCCGTGGGCGCCAGACGCCAGGGGCTCTCCGCCAGCCGGACCCGATAGCCCCGCTCCCGCAGCAGGGCCGCCAGCTGGTCGTTGGCAGCCGGACCCAGAGCGGCACCCTCGCCCTTGTCACCCTGCTGGTGGGCGTTGATGAGATCCCGGATCCAGGCGTCGTCCGGATCGGCGGGCTCGAAACCGAACTCCCCGGCATAGGTCAGTACCATCAGCGCAGCGGCACGGGCGCCGGTGAGATAACTCGCCAGTGCCGCCAGCCAGGGTTTGGTGACCAGATCCAGCAGTGCCGAGGCGGTCACCAGGGCCGGTTCCGGCGGCAGTGCCCTGGCCAGGGTGTTGGCGGTCAGCCGGCACTGCAGGAAGTCAACGTTGGTGCCCGGCGGCAGGGATTCCCGGGCACGGGCCAGCAGTGCGGCGTCCTGATCCACCAGCAGCCAGTGGACGTCAACCGGGAGCACCTTTGCCAGATAGCGCAGGTTGGAGCCGCTACCGCAGCCCAGGTCTACCACTTGGGGCGGCCTTTCGGCGCGCTGCGCCAACCAGTGAGCCGCGTCCCGCGCCAGGCCGGGGTCGCGGGCGGCGTGATCCGCCGGCTCCCGCAGGCTCAGCCAGTCACCCTCGAACTGGCTGGAACGGCTGGGCTTTTGCGCCAGCAGTTCAGCAACCGCGCTGCGGAAAGCCGAGGCGGCCTCGGACCAGGACGTCAGCCGGGCGGCTGATTGGCGGGCGTCGCGAGCCAATTGCCGGCGCAGGCCAGGGTCGGCCATGAAATCCGCCAGCAGTCGGCGCAGCTCGCTCACCTGTCCCGCTGGGTACTGCCGGATACCGGGGCGTCGGCCAGTTTCCGCCAGGGCCCCGCCGTCCGTGGTGATGACCGGCAGGCCCCGGCTCAGGGCCTCGTCGATCACCATGCCATAGCCCTCGTACAGGGACGGCAGCACCATCAGATCGGCCCATTGCCAGTACTCGGCCAGGGCCGCTTCGCCCAGCTCGCCGGTCAGGACCACCCGACCGTTCAGGCCGGCCCGGGCGATGCGTTCCCACAGCCGCTTGCTGTATTCCGGCTGACGCTGGTCGGAACCCGCCAGCACGCATTGCCAGGAATGGTGGGCCAGCTCGGCCAGGGCAGCCACCAGGTGGTGCTGGGCCTTGCGCTCGGACAGGGTGGCCACACAGAGAATCCGTACCGGCTCGCCGGCCGGGATGTCCCGCACCGGGGTCATGTGGGCCCGGTGTACCCCCGGCGGCACCACGCGAATGGCCTGGTCAGGGACATGGTATCGGCCAAGGCCCGCGGCAGTGGTGGCGCTGGTGGTGATAACGCCCGCCACCTGTGCCAGGGCATCGGCTTCCAGACGGAACAGCCGGACCTGCTGCGCAGGCTCCAGGCCGGCCTCGTCCGCCAGCGGATGGTGCACCAGTGCCATCAGATCCAGGCGCTGGCGGTGCCTGGCCAGGGTGGCGGGCTGACCACCCATGGCCAGCCCATCCAGCACCACCAGGCTACCGAGCGGAAGCTCCGAGAGGGCCTGGTCCATGGCCGCCAGGGCGGTCTCATCGGGCTCCGGGAAACGGCCCGCCAGACCCTGCAATCGAACCGGCTGGCCAAGCTGTTCCAGCCTGCTCACGATCTCCCGGACATAGCCATAGCCGCCGGTGCGCTGGCCCGGATCGCCGGGCACCAGGAACACCCAGGGCGATCGGTCTTCGGGTCCGTCAGAGCTTGCCACGGTAACTGGCCCAGGCAATGTGGGATTCGCTCAGGGTGACCTTGATCGCACACAGGCCCTGGCCGGTCTTGCCCAGGTCGCCCTTGCCGATGGCCTCGGCCAGTCGGTCGAAGATGACCCGGGCCATGAATTCGGTGGTGGTGTTGCGGCCCTTGAACTCGGGCAGATCGTCCAGGTTCTTCATATTGAGGGGTGCCAGGGTCCGCTTGAGCACCTCGCTGGCCAGGCCGATATCGACGATCAGGTCGTCCTGATCCAGCTCCTCACGCTCGAAGCTCACATCCACCACATAGGTGGCGCCATGGAGGCCCTGGGCCGGGCCGAAGATCTCGCCACGGAAGCTGTGGGCGATCATGAAGTGGTCGCGGACGGTGAGGCTGTACATTCAGTTTCCCTTCTCTAGTTGTATGGTGGGTTCAGTTGGATTCCGGGCCAGTGGCGCCGGTGGCGGCCGGATAGATGATTCGGTGACAAAGCTCGCCGCTGCCGGCCTGGCTCAGCCGCGCCATCGCCCGGGGCAGGTCATCGAAAGGACTCTCGCCGCTGATCAGGCCGTCCAGCGCAGGGTCCGCCAGCAGTGACAACGCCAGCTGGAGGCGCCGGCCATAATCCCAGCGGGGGGCCTGGGCCGGGCTCACGGTGCCCACCTGGCTGGAGCAGAGTTTGAGCCGGCGGGCGTGAAAAGCACCGCCCAGCGGCAGGGTCACTTCCTGGTCGCCGTACCAGCTCATCTCGACGATGCGCGCTTCCCGCCCTGCCAGATCCATGGCGGTGCGCAGACCGTCAGGGTGACCGGAGACGTGGATCACCAGATCGAAATCCTTGTCGTGACACCGGGTGACAAAACGCACGCCCAGACTGTCCAGCAGCGGCAGACGGCCAGCGTCGGTGTCGATGGCGGTGACCTGCGTGCCGGGTATGCGGCTGGCCAGGTAGGCCACCAGGGTGCCAACCACCCCGCAGCCGATGACGGCAATCCGGTCACCGACCCGGGGGGAGGCATCCCAGAGGCCGTTGACGGCGGTCTCCATATTGGCGGCCAGCACAGCACGGCCGGCGGTGACACCAGCCGGTAAGGGATGCACAGCGCCGGCCGGAACCCGGAACCGGGTCTGGTGGGGAAACAGGGTAAACACCTCCCGCCCACACAGATGCTCAGGGCCGCGAATCACCCTTCCGACGTTGGCATAGCCGTAGCAGACCGGAAACGGAAACTCCCCCATCTGGAAAGGCGCCCGCATGCGCTGGTATTCACTGGCCGGAATCTTGCCCAGGTAGACCAGGCTTTCGGTGCCCCGGCTGACACCTGTGTAGAGGGTTTCCACCTCCACCCATGGCTGATCGTCGCCGGGCTCGGCCAGTTCCGCCGGACGAATCTCTCCGGTCGCTGGCGCGGTCACCCAGAAGGCCCGGGGAACCTCTGCCGAATCGCGCTGGTCAAATCGCTGGGTCAAAAGAAGCCTCCTGGTCATTCCGTTTCGGGGTGTCCTGACTCGGGGTGAAGCCATCCAGGGCCGCCGCCCCGGCGTATCATTCAGTCGATGGGCCGCACCAGAGCCTGGGGATATACTGACACAACCAAATACGTTCCGGTGCCCTTATGGATTCCAGCCATGCCGATGGCAGCTCAAGAAACAACCCCTTTGGGGCCCTGGCCGCCGCCCTGGCGGTTCTGCTTGGCCTGGTGCTGGCCACCCGGCTGGTAGCCCCACTGCCATCACTGGCGCTCTTGTTGGCACTGGCGCTCTTTGCCGGGCTGGCGGGCCTGCTGCTCTGGGGCTGGCGAATGACACCCGCGCTGTCACAGTTTGGCGCAGCCAATACCATAACCCTCATGCGCTCGGTGCTGGTGTTATGGATGGCCAGCCTGCTGCCGTTTCCCGATGCCCTGGCCGAGCTGGTCTGGCCCTTTGCCCTGGCCGCGCTGGCCGTGCTGCTGCTGGACGGCGTGGACGGCGCCGTGGCAAGGCGCACCGGCACCAGTACCGCCTTTGGCGCCCGGTTCGACATGGAGCTGGATGCCTTCTACCTGCTGGTGCTGTGTGGCGCGGTCATGGCCCTGGATAAAGCCGGCGCCTGGGTGGTGGCCCTGGGCCTGATGCGATATGGGTTTATCCTCGCCGGCCTGGCCTGGCCATTCTTGCAGGCGCCGCTGCCGGATAGCTTCCGCCGCAAAACCGTGTGTGTCTGGCAAGGTGTGACACTGCTGGTGGCGGTGCTGCCGGTGACCGGCGCCGCCTTTGCCACCTGGACGCTGGCTCTGGCCCTGGTGCTTTTGACCTGGTCCTTTGCCGTCGATACGCTCTGGTTGCTACGGCAACACCGGCCCCGGTTGCCAATGGGTGACGCCGGCGCCTCATTCGAATCCGGGCCGCCCCGGTCCTGATTGCTTACAAGGAGACCGCCATGAAAATCTTCCCGATGCCGTCCGCAAACCCCCGTCTCGGCGTGGCCCTGGCAGGCGTGGTCAGCCTGCTGCTGGCGCTGGCCCTGCCGGCGCAGGCGGAGGTACGCAAGTACACCATCGACCCTGACCACTTCAGCCTGATGTTCGAGGTCAACCACCTCGGTTACGCCAGCGTGATCGGCCTGTTTCTGGAATCGGAAGGCTCGTTCGAGTACGACGCCGAGGCAGGCACCGTGCCCTCCGGCAAAGTGACCGTGCAGAGCGACAGCGTGTTCACCAATCACGAGAAGCGTGACGAGCACCTGCGCAAATCCGACTTCCTGCACACCAGCGAGTACGAAACCGTGGTGTTCGAAGTCACCGGCTTCGAGAAAACCGGCGACAACACCGGCAAGCTGACCGGCGACCTCACCCTGCTGGGCAAGACCCGGCCGGTCACCCTGGACGTCACCCTCAACAAGGCCGCGGAGTATCCCATCACCCACGAGGAATACACCCTTGGCCTGTCTGCCGAAACCATCATCAAACGCAGCGAATGGGGCATGACCTACGCCCTGGACCCGCTGCTGGTGGGTGACGAGGTCCGGCTGCGCTTCGAGTTCGAGGCCATTCGCGAGTCCGAAGGCTTCTTTGGGTCCTGACACCGCCAGCACTGTGACCTGCATCACAGGCTGGTAACAAATCGATACAAACGGGGCAAAGCCGTTGCCCCTCCCGTTGTCGGCCATGTATGTTTTTTAGACAAGAACAATACTGAGTCATTGTCAGACAATGGCCGGACCGACAACGGGAATGACCATGGCTTTTCGAGGTGCTTTGATCGTCACCGCACTGGTCGGCAGTGCGGCTGGCCTGGGATACCTGATCGCCGCCGACAACCCGCCCTGGCAGGCCGTGAGCCTGCCACCGGGGCCGGCACCGATGGTGGCGACGGCTTCATCCTCTGCACCGGCGACACCCCAGGCTGCGACTCCCGAAAAACAGCCACCGCCGGATGACCCCGTGGTCTACCTGCTGGCCCAGGTGGCGGATCAGTATCAGCAGACCACCCGCTACCCACCCTATTCCACACCCCTCACAAAAGCCCAGGCCGAGGCCTATCGGGGCAACGTCTACCATCCGGTCAAACTGCCGCTGGCCGGCGGTGGCCAGTTCAGCGTGACCCTGGAGAAATTCCGCTTCACCCGCGGCGAGGACATCCTGGTGATGGCCAGCCTGAGTGGCCCGGAGGTGGTCGCCCGCACCATGGACGTCATCCTGGAAGCCACCTCCGACCGCACACAGGTAGCCGCAACCACCCTGGAACGGCAGGACGATGGCTTCTACCAGGGCAGTCTCGACAGCGACGTGACGCCCGGTGAATACCGCCTGGTGGTGGAAGCCTCGGTGGACAGCCAGCCGCTGCGGCATGTGTCCACCCTTACCGTAGAGCCGGACCTTGGCAAATTCGAAGGCATCGGTGATCCCCGGGTGAGCAACAACGACCTGGTGATACCGGTGGCTTTCGATGCCCGGGAATTCGGCTTCTACAGCCTCAGCGCCCAGCTCTATGCCGACGGCCAGCCGGTGGCGCAGCTCACCGGCGAACAGGCCCTGGACGGCACCGGCGACGAGATTGAATTGCGGGCCCACGGCTCTGTGCTGGCACCCAGCGCCGGCGCCGATACCCTCACCATTAAGGGCCTCCAGATCCGGCGATTGCCGGCCAGGCCCGGTGACCGCACCGACCATGCCTACGGCCCGGAGGACGGGTTCAGCTTCACCCCACCGGACCTGGACGCCCTTGAGGATGTGCCGGCCCGGGACCCCGAATCGGAACAGCGCGCCGCCCTGCTCAGGCAGATGACGGCCGGGTTCTGATGGCGACGGTTAGCGTCGCCGATGCAACGTAGCAGTACGCCATAACAACAATCCAAGTACGGAGACGAAGCAACGATGAAGCCCATAACGAAAGTCGCCCTGTCCGCCGGTCTCGCCGCCGGGCTGCTCGCGACCGGCGCCAGCGCCCAGCTGGCCGGTCACAATGTGATCCTTGTGCACGGTTTCCAGCAGGAGGACCTGTCCAACCCACCGGCCAACCTGCAGGAGGTCAAGGCCGCCGGTGCCGATTACTGGCGCACCTTCTGGCTGTCCCGGTCCGAAGCCCGCATCGACTGGCCCAGCAATGGCCGCATCGAAGGCAGCATTGCCCAGCAGGCCTACAATCAGATCCGCAGCATCAGCCAGCAGGGTCTTTGCAACAATTTCTGCGTGCTGGTGTCCCACTCTACCGGCGACCTGGTGACCCGCTACATCCTCGAGAACCAGGCCCGCTGGCTGCGCGCGGATGGCCTGCAGCCGCTGAAGATACTGACCGCCCTGGACTTCTCCGGAGCCGGCGGCGGCACCGAACTGGCCGACCTGGCGGTGAGCGTGGCCTATAACGACAGCTGGTACCTTGCGCCAGTCAAGGCCGCAGTGGAGCTGTTCACCGGCATCGACCCGGAGCCGGGCAAGCTGGGCGTGGTCAATGATTTGCAGACCAACGCCGCCCGCAACCTGGCGGTCAGCCCCAACAGCATCCCCCGCATCCGTCTGGTGGCCGGGGGCTCTTCCTACGGCGGTGTGACCAAGCCGTTTATCGCCGGCACCGATGATGGCGTTGTGCCCACCCATTCCGCCTGCGGTGCCACCACTGCCGAGGGTGTGGACTCCTGCATCTCCAATCTCAGTCTGGCGGGCAAGTACAGCAGCCAGGACGGCCCCGACGGCCTCTACTACAACCACTACCCGGTGCTGATGAACGAAGGCGTGTCCCACAGCGGCGTGCTGGGCTCGGAAACCGGCAATATTTCAGTGCCCGTGGTCAACAACACCACCCTGAATGGATTCCGGGTGGACTTTGCCAGCCGCACCTACAATCGGCGGGCCTGGTGGCAGTGGTGGGGTTCCGGTGACCGCTACATCGAAGTGCCGGGCTCCGATCAGACCGACATGTCCAGCCTGGTGTACAACACCCTCAACAACTGAGGATGACTCAAAGGGCCCATGGATGGGCCCGGCTTTGGCCTTTACGCACCCCGCGCTTCTGCGCTCTCCCTCGGTACTAGTACGCTCTTAATTCGCTTGCTACCCATGTTAGAATCCGATTCCGTTTTGCGGAATTGCCGATTTGCTTTGGTATTCCGATAGCAGCCGATTCAGGAATAGCCGCCCAATGCCCCTGTCCAATGCCCACAAATCCGACCTGTTGCTGGTGGTGGTGACGCTGCTGGCGGCCATCAGCTGGATGTTCTCCAAAGAGGCGGTGCTGCTGATGCCGCCACTGCTGTTCATGGCGCTGCGATTCCTGCTGGCGGGCGGTATCCTGGCACTTGCCGCCCATCGCTACTTGCAACGGCTGACCCGGGACCACCTCAAGCGCAGTGTGCAGGTGGGGCTGGTGTTTGGCGTGGCCATGAGCTGCTGGATCATGGGTCTGTTCCATGCCTCCCACGTGGGCGAAGGCGCCTTTCTCACCAGCCTGGGGGTAGTGATTGTGCCGGTGATTGCCCGCATCGGCTTTGGCGAGCCCCAACCCGCCAGCACCTGGCTGGCCATTCCGGTGGCCGTCGCCGGTCTGGCGCTGCTGTCACTCCAGCATGGATTTCGCATGGAGGCCGGCAAGCTGTACTTTGTGGCGGCGGCCTGTATCTTCGCGCTCTTCTTCATCCTCAACACCCGCGCCGCCAATACGCGGATTGAAACCGGCGCCGGCGGCCAGACCGTCCACCGCGAGCGTGTGCCCGCGCTGGTGCTGACCGCCATCACCCTGATCACCGTGGGCCTGTTTGCCAGCGTGCTGTCACTGCTGCTGGAGCCGGCCTGGTCGGTCACCTTCAGCGATTTCCCGGCCATCCTGGCCTGGTGGGTGCTGGCCAGTGCCCTGATCGGCACCGCCGCCCGCTTTTTCGTGCAGACCTATGCCCAGAGCCTGTCTGCCCACAGCCATGGCGTGGTGATCATGGTGCTGGAACCGGTCTGGGTCGCGCTTTTCGCTGCCGGCTGGTTCGGCGAAACCATGAGCGCCTCCCAGCTTGGTGGCTGCGCGCTGATCTTCGCAGCGCTCCTGATCAACCGCTGGGCCGCCCTCAGCCGGGCCGTCCGGGGCTGGCTGAGAAGCCGCTGAAAATGTCCTCGAAAAGCCACAAAGAGGTTGACCAACCGGACCGGTATCCGTATATTTCCTCCCCGTCGAGATAGGACCATAGCTCAGTTGGTTAGAGCGCTGCCTTGACATGGCAGAGGTCGGCGGTTCAAATCCGCCTGGTCCTACCAATAAAAAGAGCTCCCATCGGGAGCTTTTTTTATGGGTCAAAAGACAGTGATTTGAACCGCGCCGGTCCAACTCGAGCCCTTCATTAATCCCCCAATGCTATGCCATCCATCCTGGGATCAGCCCCACCCTGCCATCCCGCGCGTGTGCGCTGGATACCGTGGAGCCCGCTCTCAAGAGTGATCACGTCCACCTCGTGACCCATGGCCCTGAGCCGGCCAGCTTGTTCTGCCGCCGGGGTTCCGGCCTCCAGCTCCAGGCTATAGCCCTTACCCCGGTGCAGGAAGTTGGGCTGGCTTATGGCCTGCTGTACCGTCATGTTCCAGTCAAGCACCCCCACCAGCGCTTTCACCACGTAGCCGATAATGCGGCTGCCGCCCCGGGACCCGAGTATGAGCTGAACCTCCCCGTCGGCATCCATCACGATGAGGGGCGACATGGAACTGCGCGGTCGCTTACCCGGCGCCACCGCATTGGCCACCCGTTCGCCGTCATACCGCGGCTTAAAGGTAAAGTCGGTCAGCTGGTTGTTCAGCAGGAAGCCTCTGACCATGATTCTGCTGCCGAATGGGGATTCGATGGAGCTTGTCATAGCGACGATATTGCCCTGCTGATCGACAATATTGAAATGGGAGGTGCCGGTGGTTTCCTTTTCGACCGGCACCGGTTCGTCCTCCAGGAAAACCGGACCACCCGGCTCCCCGGGATGCACCTCTGCCATGGCGCGGGTGGGGTCTATCAGCGCGCCCCGGGCGGCCAGGTAGGGCTCCGAAACCAGGGGTTGTGAAGGCACATCCACGAATGCCGGGTCGCCGACATACTGAAAACGGTCGGCGAATGCCAGGCGGCTGGCTTCCGCTATCAGGTGAATCGCCTCGGCACTGCCCGGCGTCAGGGCGGCCAGATCGTGTTGCTCCAGCATGCCGAGAATCTGCAGGACGGCGATACCACCCGAGGAAGGCGGCGAGGCGCCGCACAGGGTCCATTCCCGATAACGGCCACACACCGGTTCCCGCCGCTGCGGGCTGTATTCCCGCAGGTCGGCCATGGTGATGTCGCTGCCCAGCAGCCAACGGCCGCGAGCGGCCTCGACAACGGATTCGCCGATGTCACCTTTGTAGAACGCATCCGGCCCCTGTTCCGCCACCTGGCCCAACACTCGTGCCAGCTCCGGATTCTGCAGGCGCGGAGGCTCCTCCCGCCACTGCCTGACAAAGTAATCGTCGGTGTCGCTGAGAAGGCGCAGCGAAAAATCATCGTCAATCTGGCGCTGGAGGCGATCGGGCATGGCGATGCCGTCCCGTGCCAACTCGATGGCGGGCTCGAACAGCTCCGCCCAGGGCCTGGTACCGTGCTCCTGGTGGGCGTCATGCAGCATGGCGACCAGGCCCGGCACACCCACGGAGAGACCGGAAGGTACGGCCAGGTACAGTGGCATCCGCCAGTGCCAGAGCATGAAGCGGTCCGGTTTTGCCGCTGCAGGTGCCACCTCCCGACCGTCGTAAAGTGTTATCCGGCCACTCGCTGCATCCCTGTAAAGCAGGAAGCCACCACCGCCGATGCCCGTTTCCGGCGGTTCGACGAAAGTCAGTGCCATCTGCACCGCCACCGCCGCATCCATGGCATTGCCGCCATTTCTGAGCACCCCAACCCCGGCCTCGACGGCGTGGGGGTTTGCGGCAGTGACCATGAAACGCTCGGCCATCTGCTCCTCCGGCCTCTGACTGGGGGCAGGAACACCTGCGGCGTCCGGGGTACCGCTACAGGCCACCAGGGTCGCCATGGCGATCAGCAAGCAGAGGTTTTTGAAAGCCTTCTGGCCTGGCACACGGATATGAAAGGTGGATCGGCGTTGCGCTCTCAGGAAATTGGAGAACAGGAACCTGCATGTGACAGCTTTTTTTACACCTTGATCCAGGCGCCTCGTCCCAGTGGCCTGATTCGGCGTCATAAAATACTCCTGGCTCGAATTATGCTGATTTCCCGGGGAATCCATCGTCTGGAGGATCCACCATGAAACATCTGATCACAGGGTTTATGGTATCAATTATCTCTACCGGTGCATTTGCCGGCACCATTGCTCAGCCGCCGGTATCCGTCCCTGAACCGGGCATGCTTGGTCTGTTCGCCGCCGGCCTGACTGCTCTGTTTCTCGCCAAAAAGTTCCGGAAGTAAGCCGATTCAGGAAGGCTGACAGCAGGGACGCTGACTTTCCGGGTTCGCTGGACCTAGCACCATGACCGCCCAGTCGCTCTATCTGATCTGTATTCCGCTGATCATTGCCGCCGAATACTGCTTTGCCAGAAACCAGCTCGGCGAAAGCCGCCAAGACCGCTGGCTGACCAATGTCAGCCTCGGTTTCATCAATGAGGCGGTGGTGCTGGCTTCTCCGGTCTGGATCGCGCTCCTTCTTCCTACCCCCGAGGCCGCCCTGCTGCCCGGCCTATGGGGGGCCCTGCTGGCCTTTGTGCTTATGGACCTATTTCTCTACTGGTTGCACCGAGGCTACCATGCCTTCGGCCTGATGTGGCGTCTCCACCGTGTTCACCACTGTGATCTGGACCTGGACTTCACCACCAGCTTTCGCCACCACCCCGGCGAAGTGGTGGCCAACCTGGTGATCATCTATGCCCTGATGGCCGGTTTCGGTTTCAGCCCCCTGCAGGTGGCACCCTATCTGGTGTTTGCCCGACTGGTGCAGCTGGTGGCCCACGCCAACATCCGGCTGGAAAGCCGCACAAGCCGCCTCCTCCAGGCGTTGCTGGTCACCCCGGATGTCCACGAGATCCACCATTCCCCACACCAGCCCCTGACCGATTCCAACTACGGCGAGGTTCTGACCATCTGGGACCGGCTGTTCGGCACCTTTACCGCGCCCCGACCTCTCACCGGCCCCGTGAATATTGGCCTGGCCGAATTTCGTGCGGTAGACGATCAGCGTCTTGGCGCCCTGCTCAGGCAACCCCTCCGCTGATTGGACCAGATCCCTGATAGCCGCTGACTTTCACCGCTATCAAAAACCCGTACGGGTTTAAGGTTTGGATCCGACCCCGGCGGCCCCACTGATTATTAAGTGACCACATTCACCCAAGAAAACAGGTGAGGTACCTAATGGCAGAACACAGAATCAAGCTGCAAAGCAAAGAGGAAGTGGCTGTAGACACCATGGCGTTCCACTTCGAGAAACCGGAGGGCTTTCAGTTCAAGGCCGGACAGACCGCGGAATGGAAACTGATCGATCCGCCGGAAACGGATTCGGAGGGCAACTCCCGCACCTTCACCATCGCCTCCGCACCCTATGAGAACACACTGATGTGTGGCACCCGCATGCGGGACAGCGCCTACAAGCGCTCGCTGGAGAAGCTGAAGCCGGGGGATGAGATTCTGCTGGACGGCCCCGGTGGCTCATTCAAACTGCACAACGACGAGAGCACCCCGGCCGTGTTTCTCACCGGCGGTATCGGAGTGACGGCGGTCCGCAGCATTCTGTTGCAGGCCCTGAAAGACAAAGTGGGTCACAAGCTGGTGGTGTTCTACTCCAACCACCGACCCGAAGATGCCGCCTTCCTGGAGGAGCTGGATCAGTCACGGGACAACAACCCGGATTACACCTTCGTTCCCACCATGACCCAGATGGACAAGTCCGACCAGTCCTGGCACGGCGAAACCGGCCATGTCGACAAGGCCATGCTGGAGAAGTATCTGGACGACCTCACCAAGCCCATCTACTACCTGGACGGACCGCCGGACATGGTGGAAGGCCTGTTCAAGGTGCTGACCGACGCAGGCGTGGATGAGGACAACATCCGGACGGAGGAATTCCCCGGCTACTGACCCGTCTCAGCGGCTCCGGTCCCCGGAGCCGCACACTTTCTCGCCTCCCCTCAGACTTTGTAGAAGTCCCGGTACCAGTCCACGAAATTGGCGATGCCCTGCTCCACCGGTGTGTTTGGCTTGTAGCCCACGTCCTCGATCAGGGCGTCCACATTGGCGTAGGTGGCGGGTACGTCACCGGGCTGCAGCGGCAACAGGTTCTTCCGGGCCTTGCGTCCCACCCGCTCCTCGATGATCTCGATGAACCGGGACAGCTCCACCGGGTTGTTGCTGCCGATGTTGTAGAGCCGGTAAGGCGCCTTGCTGGTGCCCGGGTCAGGTTGCATGCCGGACCACTGATCGTTGCCGGTGGCGACGTGATCCAGGGTGCGCACCACACCCTCCACAATGTCGTCGATGTAGGTGAAGTCCCGCCGATGGTGACCGTGGTTGAACACATCGATGGGCTCACCGGCCAGAATCTTTTTGGTGAAGATAAACAGCGCCATGTCCGGCCGGCCCCAGGGGCCGTAGACGGTGAAGAACCTCAGGCCGGTGGTGGGCAGGTTGTACAGGTGGCTGTAGGTGTGGGCCATGAGCTCGTTGGCCTTCTTGGAGGCCGCGTAGAGACTCAGGGGGTGGTCGACGTTGTCGTGCACCGAAAAGGGCATGGCCTCGTTGGCGCCGTACACCGAGCTGCTGGAGGCGTAGACCAAGTGCCTGACATCGTTGTGGCGGCACCCCTCCAGAATGTTCATGAAGCCCACCATGTTGGCGTCCACGTAGGCGTGGGGATTCTCCAGGGAATACCGCACGCCGGCCTGGGCCGCCAGGTGCACCACCCGCTCGGGCCGGTGCTCACGGAACACAGCCTCCATGGCCTCCCTGTCCGCCACGTCCTGGCGAACTTCGGTGAAACCGGCCTTGGGGGTCAGGCGGGCCAGCCGCGCTTCCTTCAGTGAAACGTCGTAGTAATCGTTGACGTTGTCGACGCCGATGACCTGGTCGCCCCGATCCAGCAGGCGATGGGCAAGGTGGGAACCGATAAAGCCGGCGGTGCCGGTGACCAGAATTTTCAAGACACTCTCCCTGAGCTGCGACAGCATGGCAAAAAAGACGCCCTAGTTTACCCAAAGCCCGGTGTCGGGCGCACCCTCTCTGACGCGGCATCGAGACAATCGGCGGCCCGGGCCACGGCACCAGGGCAAAAAAAAGAGCGCCACCAGGGCGCTCTTTTGACAGACATCGGCTTTGATCAGAAGGTCACGCCGGCACTGATGAACGGGCCGCCGATTTCCACGTCCAGCTTGTCGTTGCCGTCTTCGTAATCGATCGACATTTCCCGGTAGCCGGCACGCAGTGTGACCACGGTAACCTCGAACTGGCCATAGGCGTTAAGGTCGTAGATGGAGTCGCCGTCGTAGCTGATGGCGTTGCCTTCGGCACCCACGGAGACGCCGGTCAGGGGCAGGTCGAACCGCGCCGCCAGGTAGCCCATGGGCACGATGGCGTCGATCTCGGTGCGGCTGGCGGCGGTTCCGCCGACTTCCTGCACCAGCAGCTCGCCATCCAGGTCGCGGGCGGTGATACCGGCGTCCAGGTTGACCCAGTTATCCAGCAACTCGTAGTAGAGGGTAATATCCAGCTGGTCCAGATCCAGGTCCGACTGCACTTCCACGTTGCCGGGAATGAAATCGAAGCCGTCCAGACCCAGCTCACCCCGGCCGCTTTGCTCGATCTTGGTGTAGTTCAACCGAACGTTGGGCAGCAACGGTACCGGGTGCTCAATGTAGGCATTCAGGTTGGCATTGCTGTCGCTGTCCAGGTTCAGGTCGTTCTCCACGTCCACCGTGCTGCCGTTGGTGGCGGCGGTACCGCTGAGATCAGAATCCCAGTAGCTGACGCTGGCTCCCAGGCCCACCACATCGGCGGCGGCCTGACCGGCCAGGAAAGGGCTTACGAGGGCTGCGGTCATCGCCGTGACCAGTGTTTTTCTGTTCATGAATCACCTTCAGATGGTTGGTGGATCCGCGCTCAGTCGAACTCGATACCGAGACGCTTACCGACTTCCTCATAGGCCTCGATGACTTCGCCGAGGCCCTGCCTGAAACGGTCCTTGTCCATCTTCTTGCGGGTTGCCTTGTCCCAGATGCGGCAACCGTCCGGGCTGAACTCGTCGCCCAGTACTATGCCGCCATTGGCGCGGCCAAACTCCAGTTTATAGTCCACCAGCAGCATGCCGGCGTCCTCAAACAGTGACTTGAGCACCTCATTGACACGGTAGGTCAGGGCCTTCATCTGCGCCAGCTCGTCCTCGCTGGCCCAGCCAAAGCTGATTGCCAGGGATTCGTTGACCATCGGGTCGTGCAGGGCGTCGTTCTTGAGGAACAGCTCAAAGGTCGGCGGTGTCAGGGCTCTGCCCTCTTCCACACCCAGGCGCCGGCACAGACTGCCGGCGGCAATGTTTCGTATCACGCATTCAACCGGAATCATATCCAGCTTCTTGACCAGTGACTCCACCGGCGACAGCAGCCCCTCGAAATGCGTCGGAACGCCGGCGGCCTCCAGCTTCTCCATGATGAAAGCGTTGAAACGGTTGTTCACCATGCCCTTGCGGTTGAGCTGCTCTTTCTTCTCGCCATCGAAGGCCGAGGTGTCGTCCCGGAACAGGAGCACGAACCGCTCCGGATCATCGGTACGGTAGACAGATTTGGCTTTGCCGGCGTAAAGCTGATCGCGTTTTTCCATTCGGGGTCACCCGTCAGTAAAGGTATTCAAAGAGTTCGGAAAGCAACCGCTGAGAGCGGTCCGCGCCCTGGTAATCCGGAGCCTTGCCGGTGGTCACGAAGACACCCTCGTTGGTCTCCTCCAGCCGGACGTGGAAGCTGTAGATGGGCTCGGGGGCGTCGGTGAACCAGCTGAACCAGCCGGGCTCACGCTCGTCCTCGGTGCGGAAGTCCACATAGAAACGGCCTTCGCTGCGGTCCAGGTCCACCACCGGAATGCGGGCCTCATCCAGTGCCCGGCGCACTTCGGCCCAGGCCCGGTCGTAGGGCACGGTCATTTCGATGCCGGCGGCCTGTTCGCCACCGGACTGCAGGCGCACCTTGGGCGCATTACTCATGCGCAGGGCGGCTCTGGAGTAGGACTTGTTGTCCTCCCGCTCCTTGAGGAACACCGCCAGGGATTCCAGCAGCTTGCGCTCCAGTTCCGGCGCATCCGACTGGCTGGGCCAGGTCAGCAACTGATCCGGCGCCTGATCGAGACGGCGGACGCGAAACTGCACCTCGGTGGTCTTGCGCCGTATTCCGGGCGCCACCCGGGCCTGCACCACGGTGCTGGCCTCGGCCTCGCCGGACTCCGGCATCTCGAGCAATTGCCGGGCCCGCTGGCTGTAGTTGGCCACCTCGCTCTGGAGGATGCCCAACTGGGTACTCTCGTAAGCGACACCCAGGCCCCGCTCGTTCATGAACGCCGATACCGACGGCCAGACCCGGCCGGGCACTTCGTTCACCAGCACCCAGGTCTGGTCGCCCAGGTTTTCCACCAGGTAGTTTTCCTCCAGGATCTCGGAGGTCATGTCCGGCGGGCGCGGTATATCGGAGGGCATCAGGCCACCGGAGGTGGCGCCATCCAGGTTTCGGATCGGGTAGGCTTCACGGGCCCGCGGCAGGGGCTCGCCGTCCGGCGTCTTGAGGGGATCGCCGGCGGGGGCGTTGACGTAGTTCTCGGTGCGGTCATCAATCAGGCTGCAGCCACTGGCGGCCAGCAGCCAGACACAACTGACGACGCCCGCAAGGAGCTTCCTGTAAAGCAGATCCATCCGGTTACTCCGCGGAGACAGATTCAATGAGTTGAGATAATTCAGAGCACACCCGCGGCTTTGAGGGCGTCTTCCACTTCGCCATGGAACTTCTCATGGAGCGGCGTGAGCGGCAGGCGGATGCCCTCGGTGATCATGCCCATGCGCTGCAGGGCCCATTTCACCGGGATCGGGTTGGCCTCCAGGAACAGCTTGCGGTGCAGCGGCATCAGACGCTCGTTGATGCGCTCTACCTCGTCACGATTGCCGGCAATGGCGGCCTCGCAGAGGGCGGCCATGCCTTTGGGCGCAACATTGGCGGTGACCGAGACATTGCCCTTGCCACCGGCCAGGATCAGGTCAGCGGCGGTGGCGTCGTCACCGGAGTACACCAGCAGGCGGCCCTCGACGGCACGGATCAACTCGGTGCCACGGGGAATGTTGCCGGTGGCGTCCTTGATCCCGATAATATTCGGGATGTCCGCCAGGCGTTCGACGGTCTCGTTGAGCATGTCACAGGCGGTTCGCCCCGGCACGTTGTAGAGAATCTGGTCCACCGGCACCGCCTCGGCGATGGTCTTGAAGTGGCGGTACAGGCCTTCCTGGGTGGGCTTGTTGTAATAGGGCACCACCAGCAGGCAGGCATCGGCCCCGCGCTTGTGGGCCTCGGAGGTCAGTTCGATGGCCTCCCGGGTGGAGTTGCCGCCGGTACCGGCGATCACCGGAATGCGGCCGTTTACGCGCTTTATGATATGGCCCACCACGTCCAGGTGCTCGTCCGGGTCCAGAGTGGAAGACTCACCGGTGGTTCCCACTGCCACGATACCGTGGGTGCCGTTATCAAGATGGAAGTCCACCAGCGCGTCCAGATGTTCCCAATGGACTTCGCCATCCGGATGCATGGGCGTCACCAGTGCGACGAGGCTACCAGTAATCATAGAGACTCCGCGCAAATAAAAGGCCAATGGTAATGTTGGCTGTGAACTGACACAAGGGAGACCCCGAATAATTAACCCGGGCCTGCCCGCCTCTTTCCTCACCACCACGGAGAACACCATGGCAGTTGTTGAACTGAACCAGCCGGTCGCGGACTTCAGCGCCCAGGCCACCGGCGACCAGACCCTGTCGCTGGCCGACTTCAAGGGCCGCAAGCACCTTGTCCTCTATTTCTATCCCAAGGACAACACCCCAGGCTGCACCACCGAGGGCCAGGACTTCCGCGACCGCTACCAGGCCTTCGACGCCCTTGATACGGTCATCCTCGGCGTTTCCCGGGACGGTCTCAAGGCCCACGAGAATTTCCGCAGCAAGTACGACTTCCCGTTTCACCTGATCTCGGACAAGGACGAAGCCCTGTGCCGCCAGTTTGATGTGATCAAGCTGAAGAAACTCTACGGCAAGGAATACATGGGAGTGGACCGCAGTACCTTCCTGATCGACCGGGACGGCGTGCTGCGCCGGGAATGGCGCGGCGTCAAGGTAAAGGGCCACGCCGACGAGGTACTGGAGGCCGTGCGGGCGCTCTAGGGCCAGCGTCCGGCAGCCGGCCCTATTGCTCCTCCAGGGGCTCCATGGCCTGGCCCTTCACCGGCCAGGCCGAGAACACCGCCTTGAGCATGGTGGCCAGGGGGATGGCGAAGAACACGCCCCACAGCCCCCAGATACCGCCGAAGAATAGCACCGCGATAATGATCACCACCGGATGCAGGTTGTTGACCTCGGAAAACAGGATGGGCACCAGTACGTTGCCATCCAGGGCCTGGATAATGCCGTAGACAACCATCACCCAGATAAAGTGACTGCCCCAGCCAAAGGCAAACAGCGAGATCATGGCCACCGGCACGGTGACCACGGCGGCGCCGATGTAGGGAATCACCACGCTCAGCCCCACCAGCAGGGACAGCAGGGCCGCATAGGGCACGCCCAGCAGCTTGAAGGAAATGTAGGTGGCGCCCCCCACGATCAGGATTTCCACCGCCTTGCCCCGGACGTAGTTGGCACACTGCTGGTTCACTTCGTGCCAGATCCGCAGCATCATCGGCCGCTGGCTCGGCAGCATTCGCGACAGGGAACCGAGCAGGACTTCCCGGTCCTTGAGGAAGAAGAACACCAGGATCGGCAGCAACACCATGTAGATCAGCAGCGCCATCAGATCCGGAATGCTGGCCAGCGAGAAGGACACGATCCACTGGGTCAGGTGGGCCGCCTCGGAAGTAATCTGCTGGAACAGCAGGTTGATCTGCTCGATGGACACCAGATTTGGATACTGTTCTGGCAGGAGCTCCAGGTAGGTCTGGGTTTCCTTGAAGATGCGGGGAGTTTCTCCCGCCAGCGCAGCCACCTGGCCCCAGATCAGCGGCAGCAGGCCGAACAGGAATCCGATCAGGGTGCCGAGGAACACCAGGAACACCCCCATGATGGAGACCATCTCCGGTATTCCCAGTTGATTGAGCTTGGTCACCAGGCCCTGCAGGATGAACGCGATGATCACAGAGGCGATCACCGGCGCCAGCATCTGCCCGAAGAAGACAATCCCCAGGGTGCCCAGCACCAGCAGCAGAAACAGGATGACGGCTTCGTCATCGGAAAAGTATTTGTAGGCCAGGCCCCGTAAAATTCGAACCATTTATCTCTCCGGTGGATCAGGAACCTTCCGTCACTGTCCGCGTCTTATGAGAAACCGGTAGCAGCCGTCTGCTTCCGACGTGCTTACCAGTTCGTGAGATGTTAGCTTTATGAACGACGGAATATCCCTTGCCGAGCCGGGATCGGTGGCGATCACCTCCAGTTCCTGGCCGGGCTCCATGGCGTTCAGTTCCAGCTTGGTTTTGAGCAGGGGCATGGGACAACGCAGCCCCGAGGTATCCAGGGTAATATCTGGCATAATGGCGCCCGGCAACCTTCAGCAGTGGTGAGTAAGCACCGCATTATGCCGATCCGCGGGGACCGTGTAAAAACGTAATGAGCATACCCTTGAACACCGTCCCGGCCAGTACCTCAGCGACTCTTGGCAAGTATATCAGGCAACCTATGACTCTCGTTCGTGCATTTCGCGATCTTCACCGCCCCGGCCTGCTGGCGCCAAGACTGGCACTCCTTGCCACCCTCACCCTGCCCCTCCCGGCCCTTGCCCAGGACACCGAACTGCCCACCTTCGGCGGCGTCGGCGGTGGTCTGATCTCGGTGCAGATGGAACAGCAGATCGGCCAGCAGGTGATGCAGTCGCTGCGCCGCTCCGCGGACCAGGTGGAAGACCCGCTGGTCAACGAGTACCTGGAGAACATTGTTTACCGGCTGATACCCGCGGCACCGATGCAGGACCGCCAGGTAACCACCGTGGTGATCGACAGTCCCGCCATCAACGCCTTCGCGGTGCCGGGCAACATCATTGGGGTCAACGGCGGGCTGTTCCTGAACGCAGAAACCGAACAGCAGTTCGCCTCGGTAATTGCCCACGAACTGGCCCACCTCAGCCAGCGCCATTTCGCCCGCCGCATGGAACAGCAGGAAGCCAGCGCGCCCCTGACCATCGCCGGCATGATCGCCGGCATCATCCTGTCGGCGGTGACCAAGTCGGATGTGGGTATTGCCACCATCGCCGGCACCCAGGCCATGGCGGTCCAGAACATGCTGCAATACAGCCGTTCCAACGAACAGGAAGCGGACAGGGTGGGCCTCGAGATCCTGGCGGAGTCGGGCATGGACCCCAGGGGCATGCCCGAGATGTTCGAGATCATGATGCGGCAGAACCGGCTGCAGGGAAATCAGGTGCCGGAGTACCTGTCCACCCACCCGCTGACCCAGAGCCGGGTCTCAGACTCCCGCAGCCGCGCCGAACAGTACCCGGAAGCCGACTACAACGACGCCCTGGAGTACCACCTGGTGCGCGCCCGGCTGCAGGTCCACTACGCCCGTACCCCGGCCGATGCGGTAAGCGCCTTCGAGGACTACCGTGAGTCCAGCGAGGCGGCTGCGCGGGTGGATGCCGCCAAGTATGGCCTGGCAGTGGCCTATCTGGCGGACGACCAGGCCGCCCGGGCGGAGCAGCTACTGCGGGAACTGCTCGCCGGCCAGGGGCGCCGGATCACCTACCAGGTCACCCTGGCGGAGAGCCTGATTGCACAGGATCAGGCCCAGGCGGCGGTGGATCTGCTCCGCGAGGCGCTGTCCCGCAACCCTGGCAACCGGCCCATCAGCTCCATGCTGGCCAGGGCCGAGCTGGAAGTCGGCAATGCTCCACGGGCGGCGGACCTGCTGCGGGGGCTGGCCCGGGAATACCCGAACCGTGAGGATTACTGGCTGCGGCTGGCCGAGGCCGAGGGCCAGGCCCGAAACATCGTCGGCGTGCATCGGGCCCGGGCCGAGTACGACATTCTGATGGGAGACCTGGAGGCGGCAGAGCGCCAGCTGCGGCAGGCCCAGGAACGGGTGGCGCCGGATGCGCCGGTGCGGCAGATTATCACCGAACGCCTGTCGCAGGTTTCCGAGGCCATTGCGCAGAGTCGGCGCTGAACCGGTGAACATGGGGTCAGATGAAGGCGTTCATCTGACCCCAGCCAGGCGCCCCGATCAGGCGTTGCCCGCGGCCTTGAGGTTCATGTTGGCGGTGAAGTCCAGCATGCGGCGAAGGGGCTTGAGGGCACGCTCCCGCAGACCTGGATCAATATGGATTTCCTGGCTGCCCTGCTCCAGTACCTGCAGAAGATTTTCCAGACCGTTCATCGCCATCCACGGACAGTGGGCACAGCTGCGGCAGGTAGCGCCATTGCCGGCGGTGGGCGCCTCGATCAGGGTCTTGTTGGGAGCCAGCTGCTGCATCTTGTAGAAGATGCCGTTGTCCGTTGCCACGATGAACTGCTCGTTGGGCATCGACTGCACGGCGTGGATCAGCTGGGAGGTGGAACCCACCACATCCGCCATCTGCACCACCGCCTCCGGTGATTCCGGGTGCACCAGGATGGCGGCGTCCGGATAGAGCGCCTTCAGGTCTTCCAGACCACGGGACTTGAACTCCTCGTGGACGATGCAGGAGCCATCCCACAGCAGCATGTCGGCACCGGTGGACTTCTGTATGTAGCTGCCCAGGTGCTTGTCCGGTGCCCACAGGATCTTCTCACCGCGGGAATCCAGGGACTCCACGATGGCCGAGGCGCAGGAAGAGGTCACCACCCAGTCAGCACGGGCCTTCACCGCGGCGGACGTGTTGGCGTAGACCACCACGGTGCGGTCCGGATGCTGGTCACAGAAGGCGGCGAATTCGTCCGCCGGGCAGCCGATGTCCAGCGAGCAGGTGGCCTCCAGGGTGGGCATGAGCACCCGCTTCTCTGGATTCAGGATCTTGGCGGTTTCCCCCATGAACTTGACCCCGGCCACCACCACCGTGGAGGCCTGGTGCTGGTTTCCGAACCTGGCCATCTCCAGGGAGTCCGCCACACAGCCACCGGTCTCCTCCGCCAGACGCTGGATGTCCGGGTCGGTGTAGTAATGCGCCACCAGAACCGCGTCCTGATCTTTCAGGGCCTTACGGATACGACGCTCCAGGTCGGCCTTGCGCTCGGGGCTCAGCGGCTTGGGTTCGGCTGCATGGGCAAGATGCTCCTGCACCAGAATACGGTCTTCTGCTCGGGTCATTCAGTCTGTTCTCACGGTTGCCGGTGACGGCGCTCCGGTTTCCGGGAAACCGAAGTCACATCTGACGACGACATTATATCATTGCTGGGGCCACTACATTGTTCTGTCACGGAAGTGTGATAGATCAGCCTGTTCCTAATGTAGGGGGTCATGGCCAAAAAAAAAGAGCCCGAAGGCTCTTTTGGGGGCGGCAGGCATCGGGACTTACCGTAACCTGCCACCCGATTTGGTGGGTCGTGATGGATTCGAACCATCGACCAATTGGTTAAAAGCCAACTGCTCTACCAACTGAGCTAACGACCCTTAAACGGGTTTCGCATCCTGCGGGCCCGATGCACTCTGTCACTGGACAGCTTGTGCGCGCGGGCAAATTTGGTGGGTCGTGATGGATTCGAACCATCGACCAATTGGTTAAAAGCCAACTGCTCTACCAACTGAGCTAACGACCCAAACGAGGCGCACATAATACGGATTTTTGGGCGCCGTTCAACCCTTTCCGATGGATTATTTAACCACTCCGGTCAGACCGGCATCAGGACGCCAGATAGGCCTGGGCCAGTTCCGCTGCCTTGGTACCGGCGTAATCCTCCACCACCGAACGCATCTGTTGCCGGGCCTTGTCCTTGTCGTTGAGACGATCGTAGGTGATGCCCAGCTTGTAGGCGGCATCCGCGGCTTTGCGGTGGTCCGGGTAACGGGTGGCAACAATGGTGAACGCCTGCTTGGCCTGCTCAAGCTGCGGCTTGACCAGGTAGACCTCACCGAGCCAGTAATAGGCGTTCACTGTCAGGTCCCCTTCAGGATACTCTGAAATGAATTCGTAGAGGGCGTCAATAGCGGCGTCGTAATTCTTGTCTTCATGGATCAGCTTCTGGATCGCCTGGTAGGCCTGGCGCTCCTGCTCGGACGGCTCACGGTATTGCTTGGGCTCCGGTTTGGCGGCGGCCTCTGCCGCGGCGGTCTGGGCCGGTTCCGGCTCGGGCTGTGATTCCACCTGCTTGCGCACATCGAGGAGCCGCTGGTCCAGGTCGATGTAGCGCTCCTTGGACTGCTCGGCCAGACGATTGAGCTGGTACCGCTGTTCCTCCACCTCGCCCTGGAGACGGCGGACCTCACCCTGCAACTGCTCAATCATAAAGAACAGCTCGGCGTTGGCCTGGCTTCCCGACGCTTTGCGCTGGGCCTCGGACTGGTTGGTCTGGAACGCGGGGGTCGATTGCTGCGCCAGCGCACTACCGCAGAGCGATAGTGCGACTGCCGCCATGAGGCATTTTCTCATGGGGATTCCTGTTGGCTGGAGATCCGCCTGTTAGCGGAAGATCATTTCCACCCGACGGTTCTGGGCCCAGACGCTTTCGCCGGAACCCATGACGGCAGGCTTCTCTTCGCCATAGCTTACCGTTTCGATCTGGTCACGAGAAGCGCCATTGACCACCAGGAAGCGGGCCACGGCATTGGCGCGACGCTCGCCCAGGGCCAGGTTGTATTCCTTGGTACCACGCTCGTCGGCGTGACCTTCCAGGCGTACTTCCTGGGACGGGTTGGCGGCCAGATAACGGGCGTGGGCTACCAGTACGTCGCGGGACTCGGACTTGATCTCGGCGGTGTCGAAGTCGAAGTAGAAGGTGGTGATGTCACGCAGCGCGGCCTGCTCGGCTTGCTGCTGGGCAGCCATGCGTTCCTCGTCGGTCAGGCCCTGGCCGGAAACGCCACCATTCTGGCCACCACCATACACAGTGCTGCCGCCTTCCTGATCAACGGCGGAGACATCGGAGCCGTAGCCGTCTTCGGACATGGTGTCACCGGTGGAGCTACAGCCGGCAACCAGACCCAGGGTCAGCACCAGGGCAAATGCTTTGTTCTGCATGGAAACCATCATCAAAAACTTCCTTCTCGATCAATGTGGGTTGTTAACTTCCGTTCTGCGCCATGTCTGTCAGCGCACGAATGGTGACCAGGCCGGATCCCTGACGTCACCACTTGCCGCCGGCAGGGTGTAGTTGGCGCCACCGTCGGCTGAAATAACCGTCAGCACGCTTTGACCACCCTGCTGAGTCGCATAGATCAGCATGCGCCCGTTGGGGGCGACACTGGGCGACTCATCCAGTTTCGTACGGGTGAGGACCGTTTCCTCACCGTTATCAAGATTCATCCGCGCAATGTGCCACGAGCTATCCCTCTGGTGTACGTAGTACATGTACTTGGCATCCGGGCCGAATCGGGGCCGGGCGTTGTAGCGGCTGCCAAAGGTCAGGCGCCGGGCCTCGCCGCCGTCCGCCTCCATGCGGTAGATCTGCGGGCCGCCGGAGCGATCGGAGGTGAACAGGAAGCCTTTGCCATCCGGATGCCAGTTGGGCTCGGTGTCGATGGACCAGTGGTTGGTCATGCGCTTGAGGGCACGCGTTGCGATGTCCATGCGGTAGATTTCGGCGTTGCCGTCCTTGGACAGGGTCATCAGCATGGAGCGGCCATCCGGCGACCAGGCCGGAGCCGAATTCAGGCCCGGAAAGGCCGCCAGCCGGCTGCGCTGGCCGGTGGCCAGCTCATGGGTATAGATGGCGGGCCGGCCGGTCTCGAAGGACACATAGGCAAGGCTCCGGGCGTCCGGCGACCAGGCTGGCGACAGGATGGGCTCGCGGCTCTCCAGCCGGACGCTGGCGCGCTTGCCATCCACGTCACTGACCTGGAGCTTGTACAGCGGCGAGCCGCCGGCGTTCTCCATGGTGACGTACGCCAGACGGGTAGAAAACGCACCGCGGATGCCGGTAATGGCCTCGTAGACCTTGTCGCTGATGTAGTGGCCCAGGGCGCGCGGGTTGCTGACCGGGGCGTTGGCCGTCTCCCCCAGGATGCGCTGCTGGCGATTGACGTCGAACAGCTCGAACCGGGTGGTCAGGTTGTCACCCTGGCGGCTGGTCTCGCCCACCAGCAGGTAACGCTGGCCCAGCATGTTCCAGTCCCGGTAGAACACGTTTTCACCCCGGGATGGCAGGCTCAGCATGCGTTCCGGCGGCAGGGTCTTGAACTCGCCACTCATGGCCAGGTCGTCACGGACAATCTGGCTGATGTCGTCCTCCCCCGGCACGGTACCGGACTTGGCGAAGGGCACCACCGCTATGGGAATGGCCGAATCCGCACCCTCGGTAATGCGGATCAGCAGTTCGGATTGCGCCGGCAGCGCCAGCGCGAGCAGCGCCAGCATCGCTGTCAACCGGCAGCCACGGGCTTTTATTGCCGCTCCGGACCGGCGGCAGGCAAAGGTTACTGTCTCTGCGAACTGTGCAAACGCCGTCTGTATCATTGGCCTGCTCACTGTTATTTGTTCATGCTCTGCGGATTGAATTCGGTGGTGAACTGCCGGAAATACTTCTCGAAGGTGTCCCGGCTGTCCGGCACCGGGAACCGGCCGACACTGCGCACCGCGCTCAGCGCCGAATTGTCAAAGGCGGTGTTGCCACTACTGCTGACCAGCTGCACGGATGCCAGTTCCCCGGTGGGCAGCAGTGTGATCTGCAGCCGGGCGGTCATCTGTTCGGTGGCCGATGGCGGCGGATACCAGGCCTGGGACAGGCGGTCCCGGATCAGACCCAGGTACTTCTCCCGTTCGGTCAGCATTTCCGCTTCCCGGGCCTTGGCGGCGGCCGCCTGGGCCTGACGCTGGGTTTCGGCCTGCTGTTCCTGCCGGGCCTGCTGCGCCAGGGCCTGGAGCTGCTGCTCCTTGAGCCGGCGCTCGGCTTCCTTACGCTTCTGCTCCGCTTCCCGGCGGGCCTGTTCCTGGCGCTCACGCTCCCGGCGGGCCTCTTCCTCGCGACGGCGCTGCTCCTCGGCGGCCTTGCGCTCTGCCGCCAGGCGCTCCTGTTCCTCGGCCTTTGCCTTCGCCCGGGCCTTGGCTTCCGCCTCGGCCTTCTTGCGGGCCTCTTCCGCCGCCCGCTGTTTGGCGGCCTCGGCCTGGCGCTGCTTTTCAGCCTCTGCCTCGCGGCGTTTCTGCTCTTCTTGCTTGCGCTGTTTTTCCAGCTCAGCCTGACGGGCCTTTTCCTCGGCAGCCTTGCGTTCGGCTTCCTGCTGGCGCCGCTCCTTCTCCGGGTCCGGCTTCGGCTTTGGCTCCGGTTGCGGCGGAGCCGGCTGCGGCTCAGGCTCGGGTTCCGGTGCCGGCGGCTGGGGCCGGTCGTTGACCAGCGTGGCAGTGATGCTTGGCGGCACCACATGCTCCTCCGGGGAGCTCCAGCTTACACCCACCACCGCCATCACCACGATCAGCGCGTGTAGCAGCACCGACAGCGCCATGGGCGATTTCCACGCTGGCACTCCGGTACTGATGATTTCGCGCTCCTGGTCTTTCACTGAGTCTCTACCTTCACCGGGCATCCGGCGGACTGGTATCTTCGGTAATCAGGCCCACCGAGGTGGCGCCGGCACTCTGCAGGGTCGACATGAGCCGAACCACAACCCCGTAATCCACGTACTCATCGCCACGAACCAGCACTTCGCCATCCGGACGGCCGGCCAGGACCTTCGCCACCTGGTCACGGATCTCCGGCAGCGACATGGGGTCACTGCCCTTGTCCCCCACTTCCAGGAAATAGGCGCCGTTGGTGTCCACCGACACGATCACCGGTGCCACCTCTTTCTGGGTCTGGATCGGATCGGCCGTGGTGTCCGGCAGGTCCACCTTCACGCCCTGGGTCAGCATGGGCGCCGTGACCATGAAAATCACCAGCAGCACCAGCATGACGTCGATGTAGGGCACCACATTGATTTCCGACATCGGCTTGCGCCGGGTCGCGGGCATCATTCCCATTCCTTTCACGGGTCAACTCCCCATCGTTCGGTGGTGCCAGCCGCCTCAGGCTGACGTGGTGGCTTTTTCACTGTGATACACCCGCCGGTGCAGAATGCTGGAGAACTCCTCGGCGAAGGTCTCGTAGCTCTTCAGCAGGGCATCGGAGGTGGTGGAAAAACGGTTGTAGGCGATGACCGCGGGAATGGCGGCAAACAGGCCCATGGCGGTGGCGATCAGCGCCTCGGAAATACCGGGAGCCACGGTGGCCAGGGTGGCCTGCTGGGTCTGGGCCAGGCCACGGAACGAGTTCATGATGCCCCACACGGTACCGAACAGACCCACATAGGGACTGGTGGAACCGACCGTGGCCAGGAACGGCAGGTGCTGCTCCAGCCGCTCCTGTTCCCGGGAAAACGCCACCCGCATGGCCCGCTGGGCACCGTCCATCACCGCGTCGGCGTCACGGCTCTGCTGGCGCAGCCGGGAGAACTCCTTGAAGCCGGCGCGGAACACCGCCTCCATACCGGAGAAAGGCGTCGGGTTGGCATTCACGTCCCGGTAGAGCTGGCCCAGGTCCATGCCGGACCAGAACCGCTCCTCGAACGCGAGCTGGGCCTGCTTGGCCTTGCGGAACACCTGGTAGCGCTGGAAGATCAGGGCCCAGGACATGACCGACGCGCCTACCAGCAGCAGCATCACAAGCTGTACCAGCAGACCGGCATTGGCGATGAGGTACCATACTGAAAGTTCTGAATCCACCTTTCACTCCTGACTGTTTTAGGGGTTCCCCGGGTTATTGGTCCTGGTCCACCAGGCTGCGGATACTGTCGGGTATTCGTCGTGGCCGGCCGCTATCCAGCGCCACGCAGGCCACCTTTACCCGCGCCTCGGCCAGCATTACGCCGTCCTCTGCCCGGGTCACCTTCTGGTCGAACTCCATCCAGACCCGGCCGCAGGCCACCAGCTCGGCGCTGACCGACAGGCGGTCGTCCAGCCGGGCGGCGGCGGCATAGTGGATGGACAGCCGCTGCACCACGTAACTGATGTTGTCAGCCAGGCCGGCCCGCAAGGCAATGCCATGGTGGCGAACGTACTCGGTACGGGCCCGCTCCATGTAATGCAGGTACTTGGCATGAAAGACGATGCCGCCGGCGTCGGTGTCCTCGATGTAGACCCGGATCGGCAGCTCGAAGCGGCTGCCGGCTGCCTGGTTATCCGTCAAGCATATCCTCCTGTTTACCCCCTGGCGGCGTGACACCAAAATGCAGGTAGGCATGGGAGGTCACCATACGCCCCCGCGGTGTCCGGACCATATAGCCCTGCTGGATCAGGAAGGGCTCCAGCACATCCTCGATGGTGCCACGTTCTTCGCTGATGGCGGCCGCCAGGCTTTCCACGCCCACCGGCCCGCCGTCGAATTTCTCGATCATGGCCAGCAGCAGGCGGCGGTCCATGTGGTCAAAACCCTGGCCATCCACCTTCAGCATGTTGAGGGCCTGGTCGGCAATGGACTCGCTGATCACGCCGTCGGCCCGCACTTCGGCAAAATCCCTCACCCGCCGCAACAGGCGGTTGGCAATACGGGGCGTGCCGCGGGAGCGGCGGGCGATCTCGAAGGCGCCAGCCTCCTCGATGGACACGCCGGACAGCTTTGCCGAACGCAGGATGATATGTGTCAGATCCTGGGTATTGTAGAACTCCAGACGCTGGACGATGCCGAAGCGGTCCCGCAGCGGCGAGGTCAGCAGCCCGGCGCGGGTGGTGGCGCCCACCAGGGTAAACGGCGGCAGGTCCAGCTTGATGGAGCGTGCGGCCGGCCCCTCGCCGATCATGATATCGAGCTGGTAGTCCTCCATCGCCGGATAGAGCACTTCTTCCACAGCAGCGCTGAGGCGGTGGATCTCGTCGATGAAGAGCACATCGCCGGACTCCAGGTTGGTGAGCATGGCGGCCAGGTCACCGGCCTTCTCCAGCACCGGCCCGGAGGTGGTCTTGATGGCCACGCCCATCTCGTTGGCAATGATGTTGGCCAGGGTGGTCTTGCCCAGGCCCGGCGGGCCAAAGATCAAGGTATGGTCGAGCGCTTCCTCACGGCCCCGGGCGGCGGAGATGAAGATGTCCATCTGTTCGCGCACCGCCGGCTGGCCGACGTATTCCGCCAGCAGCGTGGGGCGTATGGCCCGGTCCTGGACCTCTTCGTAGTGGCCGGGCTGGGCCGAGATCAGGCGATCGGATTCAATCATGGAAGTGCTCGTTGCAGGCGTACCGCATAAAACGTCGCAAAGTGGGTTCTGGACCAACAACTGTTTACTAAAACGCCGCACATTGTACAAGGCGCCATTTGACTGTCACGTTACGCTCCAGACAGGTTCGGTCGGCGCCGGGCCCCGGAAACCGGGGCCTGCGGGGAATTGGTCAGGCGGTGGGAATCATGTTCTTCAGGGCCAGGCGGATCAGCTCTTCCCGGCTCATGCCCTCTTCCGCCACCCGGTTGACCGCCCGGGTGGCTTCCTGGGGCTTGTAGCCCAGGGCGATCAGGGCCGCCTCGGCTTCGTCCACCGGCCGGTGGGTTGCCGGTGCGGCGGCCTCGATCCGGGTGCCGCCCGTGGCACTCGGGACAAACTCCCCTTCCAGCTGGCCGATGCGGTCCGCCATCTCGATCAGCAGGCGCTCGGCGGTCTTCTTGCCGACTCCAGGCAGCTTCACCAGGGCGTTGGCATCCCGGGCTTCGACACAGCGGAAGAACTGCTGTGCATCCAGGCCGGAGAGAATGCCCAGCGCCAGCTTGGGGCCGACCCCATTGACCTTGATCAGCAGCCGGAACAGGTCCCGGTCCAGCCGGGCATGGAAGCCATAGAGGTGATGGGCGTCCTCCCGGATGGAAAGATGGGTATGGAGCAGCACTTCCTGGCCGATGTCGGGCAAATGAAAGAAGGTGGTGTAGGGAATATCAACTTCGTAACCCAGGCCGGCGCTCTCCACCAGGGTCCGGCCCGGGGCCTTTTCGATCAGGGTGCCGCAAATTCGTCCAATCAAGGGGCTCTCTCCTTTCTATATAGCCCGTGAAGCCTATGTGGCCTGGCCGGTGGCGCCCGGCACCGCGATTACTGGGCCCGGACCCGGCCGCCGCGAACCTTGCCGCCGGCGGACAGGCGCTCAATGCTCTGGCTCATGTGGGCATGGCAGAGCGCGATGGCGAGGGCATCGGCGGCGTCCTCCTGTGGCTTGCGTGAAAGCTTCAGGATCGCCTGCACCATGTGCTGGACCTGGGCCTTGTCGGCGCCCCCCTTGCCCACCACTGCCTGCTTGACCTGTCGGGCCGAGTATTCGTGCACCGCCAGGCCGCTATTAGCCGCACTGACAATGGCCGCTCCCCGGGCCTGGCCGAGCTTGAGGGCGGAATCCGGATTGCGTGCCATGAAGACCTGCTCGATGGCGAAATGATCAGGGCGGTATTCGCCGATCAGGGTGGCCAGGCTATGAAAGATGGTCTGCAGACGCTCCGCCATGGCCTTCTCCCCCACCCGGATGCAGCCGCTGTCCAGGTATTCGGTGTGGCGGCCTTCGCAGCGGATGATGCCGTAGCCGGTAATGCGGGAACCGGGGTCGACCCCCAGGATTATGGCCACGAGGCCTCCTTGACACGCGCGGGCACCGGCCTAATCGTCAGTGCGGGCAATATCGGCGTTGGACCAGACGTTCTGGACGTCGTCCAGATCCTCCAGCATATCCAGCAGCCTGGTCACCTGTTCAGCCATCTCGCCCTCCACGCGGGCATAGGTGGACGGCACCATGGTGACCTCGGCATTGTCCGGCGTCAGCCCGGACTGCACCAGCGACTCCTTGACGTCCAGGAACTGCTCAGGCGTGGTGACAATCTCGTAGGAGCCATCCTCCTGCTCTGCGACATCCTCGGCGCCGGCTTCCAGGGCCGCCTCCATGAGGGCATCCTCGTCCACATCCGGGCTGTAGGACAGCACGCCCTGCTTGCTGAACAGGTAGGCCACCGAGCCGTCGGTGCCCAGATTGCCGCCCTGCTTGTTGAAGGCATGGCGGATGTCGGCCACGGTGCGGTTGCGGTTGTCGGTCATGGCCTCGACATAGATGGCGACACCGCCCGGACCGTAACCCTCGTAGGTCAGCTCCTCGTAAGTGGTGTCGTCACCGCCACCGGCGCCCCGCTCGATGGCGCGCTCGATGGTGTCCTTCTTCATGTTCGCAGTGAGCGCCTTGTCCATGGCGGTGCGCAGGCGCGGGTTGTCGGCGGGGTTACCACCACCCTGGCGCGCCGCCACCGTCAGCTCGCGAATCATCTTGGTGAAGATCTTGCCTTTCTTGGCATCCTGGGCCGCTTTGCGGTGCTTGATATTGGCCCATTTGCTGTGTCCGGCCATAACGACTGGATTACCTCGCAATCAGTTCGGGCGACTCAGCTCTGGTCGCCCTGATCCACTTTCATGGTGCCATCAGAGGTGATGTTGCCACCAGCGGTGGGGTGCGGCTGCTTGCGCAGACGGATGTGCAGCTCCCGCAGCTGCTTCTCGTCCACCGTACCCGGCGCCTGGGTCATCAGACAGGTGGCGCTCTGGGTTTTCGGGAAGGCAATCACGTCCCGGATGGAGGTGGCACCGGTCATCAGCATGATCAGCCGGTCCAGGCCAAAGGCCAGGCCGCCATGTGGCGGGGCACCGAACTTGAGGGCATCCAGCAGGAAGCCGAACTTGGCGCGGGCCTCCTCCTCATCGATGCCCAACACCCGGAACACGGTCTGCTGCATGGACTCGTCGTGGATACGGATGGAGCCGCCACCCAGCTCGGTGCCATTGAGGACCATGTCATAGGCCCGGGACAGCGCGGTATCCGGCGACGCCAACAGCTCCTCCGGCGTGCAGGACGGCGCGGTGAACGGATGGTGGATGGCGTGCAGGCTGCCGTCGCCGACTTCCTCGAACATGGGGAAGTCCACCACCCACATGGGCGCCCACTCTGTGGTGAGCATGTCCAGGTCGTGGCCCACCTTGATGCGCAGGGCGCCCAGGGCCTCGTTGACCACGGAGGTCTTGTCGGCGCCGAAGAACACCAGGTCGCCGTCTTCGGCGGCAACACGCTCGATGATGGCCAGGGCCACCTCGTCACCCAGGAACTTGATGATGGGGGACTGCAGGCCTTCCACGCCCTTGCTCAGGTCATTGACCTTGATGTAGGCCAGGCCCTTGGCGCCGTAGATGCCCACGAACTTGGTGTAGTCGTCGATCTGCTTGCGGGTCAGTTCACCGCCCTTGGGAACACGCAGCGCCGCTACGCGGCCCTTGGGGTCCTTGGCCGGGCCCGCGAAGACCTTGAAGTCCACCGCTTCCACCAGGTCCGCCACGTCGATCAGCTCCAGCGGAATGCGCAGATCGGGCTTGTCGCTGCCGTAGCGGCGCATGGCCTCGGAATACGGCATGCGCGGGAACTCCGGCAGCGCCACCTTGAGCACGTCGCGGAACAGCTCCCGCACCATGGTCTCGGTGAGCTCCATCAGGGTGTTCTCGTCCACGAACGAGGCCTCGATGTCCACCTGGGTGAACTCTGGCTGGCGGTCGGCCCGCAGGTCCTCGTCCCGGAAGCACTTGGCGATCTGGTAATAGCGGTCCACCCCAGACACCATCAGCAGCTGTTTGAAAAGCTGGGGCGACTGGGGCAGCGCGAAAAAGGAGCCTTCGTGGGTGCGGCTCGGCACCAGGTAATCCCGCGCGCCTTCCGGGGTGGCGCGGGTCAGGATGGGGGTTTCCACATCCATGAACTCGTTGCGGTCCAGGAAGTTGCGGACATAGCTGGTGACCCGGGAGCGGAACCGCAGACGGTTCAGCATTTCCGGGCGGCGCAGGTCCACGAAGCGGTAGCGCAGGCGCACGTCCTCGCCCACGTCGACATGCTCGTCCAGCGGGAATGGCGGTGTGGCGGCGGCGTTGAGGATGGTCAGCGCGGTGCCCAGCACTTCCACCTGGCCGGTGGCCATGTTGGCGTTCTCGGTGCCGGCGGGCCGGCGGCGGACCCGGCCGGTGACCTGGATCACGTACTCGCTGCGGACCTTCTCCGCGAGCTGGAAGCTCTCCGGGGTGTCCGGGTCGAACACCACCTGGGACATGCCGTCCCGGTCGCGCAGGTCGAGGAAGATCACACCACCATGATCCCGGCGGCGATGGACCCAGCCGCAGAGTGTGACGTCCTGGTCGATGTGAGACTCGTTGATTCCACCGCAATAGTGACTGCGCATACCCATTCCCGTTGTTTCTGTGTGCGTAAAAGTGTGTGTCAGCTGGCCGCTGATTCCGACGGCGTCTTTGAGCCGCCCTTGTCCACCAGGTTTTTCTTGGTGCCGGTCTTGAAGTCGGTCTCGTACCAGCCGGTGCCCGCCAGCCTGAAACCGGCCGCCGAAATGCGCTTCCTGAAGGAAGCTTGCTGACAGGAGGGACAGTCCTTCAGAGGCACGTCGCTCATGCTCTGGATCACGTCCTTCTCAAAACCACAGGCGTCACAAACGTATTCATAAATCGGCATTCTGGATACCCCACAACATAACCAACACCGGCTGCTACCAGCCCTGCTCATATCATCGGATACCACCGGTAACGGGGCCCGCTGAAAAGCGCACCATTATAAACACAATCCACCGCAAAATCAGGGTCTCTGCTATATTCGTGACGGTCCGGCGCCAGAAGGTTAGAATGGCCGCCCCAACCCGTCCCTCCGCCGGAGAAGTGCCTTGTCAGCCCGAGCCGAGCAGAAACTGAAAACCCGTCGCGCCCTGATGGACGCCGCCCTGGCCCAGCTCAGTGCCGACCGGGGTTTCAGCAGCCTGAGCCTGCGGGAAGTAGCACGGGAAGCCGGCATCGCCCCCACCTCCTTCTACCGGCATTTTGCCGAGCTGGACGAACTGGGCCTTGCCCTGGTGGACGAAGGCGGCGTGGCCCTGCGCCAGCTCATGCGCCAGGCCCGCAAGCGCATTGCCCGCAACGGCAGCGCCATCAACACCTCCGTGGAAACCTTCATGGAGTACCTGGGTAACAACGCCAACCTGTTCCGGCTGCTGCTGCGGGAGCGGACCGGCGTCTCGAAGATGTTCCGCAATGCCATCCAGGCGGAAATCGACCACTTTGTGACCGAACTGGCGGATGACCTCAAGCGTTTTGCGGTGGAACAGGACAAGCCGCTGTACGACGCCCGGCTGGTGGCCGAAGCCATGGTGACCCTGGTGTTCAACCACGGCGCCGAGGCCCTGGATGCCACCCCGCGGGAGCGGGAAGTGCTCAAGACCAAACTCAAGCTGGAACTGCGGATGATTCTGGTGGGCTCCCAGACCCTGGCGGCCCAGAGCGATAGCCCGGACCGGGTCAGCCCACCGCTTTGACCGCCTCAAGCACTGGCGCCAGGCGCTCGACGCGCTCCGCCAGCTCGGCATCGCCGTAGGCCACCGGCGGCTGCCTGCCCCACACAGGCCCCGGCCAGGCCGGGTCCCCCTCGAACCGGACAATGTGGTGGAGATGCAGTTGCGGCACCATGTTGCCCAGCGCCGCCACATTCAGCTTGTCGCCCCTGAAGGTCTCCATCAGCCCCTGCCCCAGCGCCGAGGACTCCCGCAGCAACTGCAGCTGGTCGGCTTCGGAGAGCTGGTAGATTTCCCGGACGCCGTTCCGGCGGGGCACCAGCAGCACCCAGGGCCAGGTGCTGTCGTTCATCAGCCTAACCTCACACAGCGCCGAGCTGCCCAGGCTGACGGTGTCCGCCGCCAGCTTGGGGTGCAGGGTGAAGGGGCTCACACCGCCGCCTGGAACTGGTTGCGGCCGCGGCCAATGGCGTAATAGACCAGACCGTAGCGGGCCAGGATTGACGGCTCGTAAAGGTTACGGCCATCAAAGATCACCGGCTCGCTGAGCGCCGTCTTGATGGCGTTGAAGTCCGGTGACCGGAACTCCTTCCACTCGGTGCAGATCACCAGGGCATCCGCCCCCTTGAGAGCCTGCTCCTTGGTGCCGCACAGCTGCAGTTTGTCCTCATCAGGGTAGATGCGCTGGGTCTCCTCCATGGCCTCCGGGTCAAAAGCCTGTACCCGGGCGCCGGCTTTCCAGAGGTCTTCCATCAGGGTGCGGGACGAGGCCTCCCGCATGTCGTCGGTATTGGGTTTGAAGGCCAGGCCCCAGAGGGCCACGGTCTTGCCGGCCAGGTCGCCCTGGAAGTAGTGGCTGAGCTTGTCGAACAGCACATGCTTTTGGGCGGCGTTGACCGCTTCCACCGCGTTCAGCAGGCGGGACTCGTAGTCACAGTCCCGCGCGGTCCGAGACAGCGCGGTGACGTCCTTGGGAAAACAGGAGCCGCCGTAGCCACAGCCGGGGTAGATGAAGTGGTAGCCGATGCGGGGGTCCGACCCTATGCCCCGGCGCACTGCCTCCACATCCGCCCCCAGCCGTTCCGCCAGGTTGGCGATCTCGTTCATGAAGCTGATCTTGGTGGCCAACATGGCGTTGGCGGCGTATTTGGTGAGCTCCGCCGAGCGCCGGTCCATGAAGATCATGCGGTCATGGTTGCGGTTGAAGGGGTAGTAGACTTCCCGCAGCAGCTCCTTGGGGCGCTCGCTTTCCGCGCCCACCACGATGCGATCCGGCTTCATGAAGTCGTCGACAGCGGCGCCTTCCTTCAGGAACTCGGGGTTGGACACCACGTCGAAGTCCAGCTCCAGCCCGCGGGCGTCCAGGGCAGCCCGGGCCGCGGCCTGGACCAGATCACCAGTGCCCACCGGCACCGTGGACTTGTCCACGATCACCTTGTACTCGTTCATGTACTGGCCAATGGCGCGGGCCACGGCGGTGACGTACTGAAGATCCGCGGAGCCGTCCTCATCCGGCGGTGTGCCGACGGCAATGAACTGGAGCACACCGTGCTGGACCGCAGCCTCCGTGTCGGTGCTGAAACGCAGCCGGCCGGCCTCGACATTGTGGCTGACGATGGCTTCCAGGCCCGGCTCGTAGATGGGGATCTGGCCGTTCTCGAGCCGTTCAATCTTGTTTCGGTCCACGTCCATGCAGAGTACATCGTGGCCCACATCCGCCAGACACGCGCCGGTGACCAGGCCGACGTAGCCGGTGCCAAAAATGCTGATTTTCATCCGTTGATTCCCAATCTCATGTTAAAAAACTTTCCTGTGCGCTTGCCGTCAGGAGACGCCGTCGGCTTGGCGCTGCTGCCAGCTCTTTTCCCAGTTCAGCGCGGTGGCGACGATGGTATCCAGGTTGTCGTAGTCCGGCTGCCAGCCCAGTACCCGGGTGATGCGGCTGTTGTCTGCCATCAGCGCCTCCGGGTCGCCCGCCCGGCGGGCGGTTTCGGTGACCGGGAAATCCACGCCGGACAGGCGCTTGACCACCTCGATCACCTCCCGAACCGTGAACCCGCGGCCGTAACCGCAGTTCAGCACCCGGGACTCGCCGCCGTTGGCCATGTAATCCAGCGCCATCACATGGGCCTTGGCCAGGTCTTCCACGTGAATGTAGTCCCGCACACAGGTGCCGTCGCGGGTGCCATAGTCGGTGCCAAACACGCTCATCCCTTCCCTGACCCCGGTGGCGCACTCACAGGCCACCTTGATCAGGTGGGTGGCTTCCGGCGTGGCCTGACCCAGCAGACCTTCAGGGTTGGCTCCGGCCACGTTGAAATAGCGCAGGATCACATAATTGAGGGCCGAGGTGGCCGCCAGGTCCATGATCATGCGTTCGCTCATCATCTTGGACGCGCCGTAGGGGTTGATGGGCGCCAGCGCCATGTCCTCGGTGAGCACGGTTTCATCGGGCATGCCGTAGACCGCGGCGGTGGAGGAGAACACCAGGTAGGGCACATCGTAGCGACTGACTGCAGCCAGAAGATTCAGTGTGTTGCGGGTGTTATTTCCGTAATACTTGAGGGGATTGACCACTGATTCCGGCACCACGATGTTGGCGGCGAAATGCAGCACCGCGTCAAACTGGTGCTTGCTGAACACTGCCTCGATGGCGGCCTCGTCGGCCAGGTCCCCCACCACCAGCTCGCCGCAGGTGACCGCCCATCGATAACCGGTGGACAGGTTGTCGAACACCACGATGTCGTGGCCCGCGGCCCCGAGCTGGCGCACCACGTGACTGCCGATATAGCCGGCACCGCCGGTGACGAGTACTTTCATGCTGGATCCTCAATCCTTCCCTGACGAAGACCGGCGGTGGGCCTTGATCTGGGCCCGCCGACGAACAAAGAACTCTGATAGAAGCTCACTGCAGGATGATGACAGTACCCCCTGCGTCACCGCAACCCGCCAGTTGAGGGCGCTGTCCTCCAGCGTGCGGCGGGTGGAGACCACCGCCCCGGCCTTGGGTTCGGTGGCACCGAACACCAGTCGCGACACCCGGCTGTGCACCAGCGCGCCGACACACATGGTGCAGGGCTCAAGGGTGACATAGAGGGTGGCACCCGGCAGGCGGTAGTTGCCGACACGGCGCGCGGCGTCCCGCAGAGCCCGGATCTCGGCATGGGCGGTGGGGTCGCACTGGCTGATGGGGGCGTTGAACCCTGCCCCCACCTCGCGGCCATCCAGCACCACCACGGCACCCACCGGCACCTCGTCAGCCGCCGCCGCCGAACGGGCCAGCGTCAGCGCCCGCTGCATCCAGAACTCGTCGTCCGCCTCCTGCATGGGCCGTCAGCTCCCGTGGCCGATCACTCCCACTCGATGGTGGCGGGCGGCTTGGAGGAGATGTCGTAGGTGACCCGGGAAACGCCGGTGATCTCGTTGATAATCCGGTTGGAGACGGTTTCCAGCAGCTCGTAGGGCAGGCGTGCCCAGCGCGCGGTCATGAAATCGATGGTTTCCACGGCGCGGATGGCAATGACGTACTCGTAGCGGCGGGCATCCCCCACCACACCCACGGATTTGACCGGCAGGAAGACGGCAAACGCCTGGCTGGTCTTGTGGTAAAGATCGGCCCGGTGCAACTCTTCCAGGAAGATGGCGTCAGCCCGGCGCAGGATCTCGGCGTACTCCTTCCTGACCTCACCGAGGATACGGACACCCAGGCCAGGACCCGGGAAGGGGTGGCGGTAGACCATGTCGTAGGGCAGCCCCAGTTCCAGGCCGATGCGGCGGACCTCGTCCTTGAACAGTTCCCGCAGTGGCTCCACCAGCTTCAGCTTCATGGTTTCCGGCAGGCCGCCCACGTTGTGGTGGGACTTAATGACATGGGCCTTGCCGGTCTTGGAGGCAGCGGATTCGATCACATCCGGATAGATGGTGCCCTGGGCGAGCCAGTTCACGTCGGTGATGCGGGCAGCTTCTTCATCGAATACCTCGATAAAGGTATTGCCGATGATCTTGCGCTTCTGCTCCGGGTCACTGACGCCCTTCAGGCGGGACAGGAACAGCTCCTCGGAGTCGGCGCGAATGACCTTCACGCCCATGTTGCGGGCAAACATGTCCATGACCTGGTCGCCCTCGTTCAGGCGCAGCAGGCCGTTGTCCACGAACACACACGTGAGCTGGTCACCAATGGCCTTGTGCAGAAGCGCCGCAGTGACCGAGGAGTCGACACCGCCAGACAGGCCCAGCAGGACCTTGTCCTTGCCCACCTGCTCGCGAATCTGGCGGACGGCATCGTCGACGATCTTGGCGGGGGTCCAGAGCGCCTCGCACTGGCAGATGTCCAGCACGAAATGCTCCAGCATGCGCTGGCCCTGGAGGGTATGGGTCACCTCCGGGTGGAACTGCACACCGTAGAGATTGCGGCTGACGTCCTGCATGGCGGCCACCGGGGCGGACTCGGTGGACGCCAGCAGCTCGAAACCGGGGGGCATGGCCACCACTTTGTCGCCGTGGCTCATCCAGACGTCCAACAGGGACTCACCCTGGGCAGTCAGGTGGTCCTTGATGTCACGCAGCAGGGGTCCGTCCGCCCTCACCTTGACCTGGGCGTAGCCGAACTCCCGCTTCTCGGAGCCGGCGACCTTGCCGCCAAGCTGCTCGGCCATGGTCTGCATGCCGTAGCAGATGCCCAGTATCGGAATGCTGCGCTCAAACAGGCCGTCCGGGGCACGGGGGCCACCGAGCTGGGTGACGGACTCAGGCCCGCCGGCCAGTATGATGCCCTTGGGTTTGAACTCTTCCAGCTCCTGATCGGTGATATCGAAGGCCTTGATCTCACAGTAGACACCGAGCTCCCGAACCCTGCGGGCGATCAACTGGGTGTACTGGGAGCCGAAATCGAGAATCAGGATACGGTGGTCATGGATGTTCTGAACCATGGAGTCCTCAGGCAAGAGTCAGGAAGCGCAGCCGGTTGTCCGGCTGCGCAGGGGCGCAATCTGTCTGCCGGCCTCAGCCGACGCGGTAGTTGGGTGCTTCCTTGGTGATGGTGACGTCGTGAACATGACTTTCACGCATACCGGCGTTGGTGATGCGGGCGAACTGGGGCTTGGTGCGCATCTCCTCCATGGTGGCGCAGCCGGTATAGCCCATGGAGGCCCGCAGGCCCCCCATCAGCTGGTGCACAATGTTGCGCATCGGGCCCTTGCAGGCAACACGGCCCTCGATGCCTTCCGGCACCAGCTTGTCGACGCCCTTGCTGGCGTCCTGGAAATAACGGTCGCTGGAGCCCTGACCCATGGCGCCGAGGGAGCCCATGCCGCGGTAGGCCTTATAGCTGCGGCCCTGGAACAGCTCCACTTCGCCGGGGGCTTCGTCGGTGCCGGCCAGCAGGCCGCCCACCATGACGCAGTAAGCGCCCGCGGCAATGGCCTTGGAGATGTCACCGGAGAAGCGCACACCACCGTCGGCGATCAGCGGCACGCCGCGATCCTTGAGCGCAGCGGCGACGTTGGATACCGCGGTGATCTGGGGCACACCGATACCGGCCACAATGCGGGTGGTACAGATGGAGCCCGGGCCGATGCCCACCTTGACCGCGTCAGCGCCGGCATCCGCCAGGGCGATGGCGGCGTCGGCGGTGGCAATGTTGCCACCGATCACCTGGACATCGGGGTAGTTCTTCTTGACCCAGCGGACCCGCTCGATGACGCCGCGGGAATGGCCGTGGGCGGTATCAATCACGATCACGTCCACACCGGCTTCCACCAGTGCCACCACACGGGCCTCGGTGTCGCCGCCGGTGCCCACTGCGGCACCCACCCGGAGACGGCCTTGGTCGTCCTTGCAGGCCAGCGGGTAATCCTTGGCTTTCTGGATGTCCTTGACGGTGATCAGGCCCTTGAGCTCGAAGTTGTCGTTGACCACCAGCACCTTCTCGATACGGTGCTTGTGCAGAAGGTTCTTGACCTCTTCCAGGTCGGCGCCTTCCGGAGCCGTCACCAGCTTGTCCTTGGGGGTCATGATGTCGGAGACCCGGGTGTCGAGGCGGCTTTCAAAGCGGATGTCGCGACCGGTCACGATGCCCACCAGGTCGCGGCCATCCACCACCGGCAGGCCGGAAATGTTGTTGGCGCTGGTGATGTCCAGCAGTTCACGGACCGTGTTGTGGGGCGACACGGTGATCGGATCCTTGACCACGCCGCTTTCGAATTTCTTGACCTTGCGGACCGCCGCCGCCTGTTGCTCAGCGCTCATGTTCTTGTGCATGATGCCAATACCGCCTTCCTGGGCCATGGCGATGGCCAAGTCCGCCTCGGTCACCGTGTCCATGGCCGCCGACACCAGCGGGATGTTCAGCGTGATACCCTTGGTGAGCTGGGTCTTCAGGCTGACCTGGTGAGGCAGGACTTCGGAGTATCCCGGGATCAGCAGGACATCATCAAATGTGAGGGCTTCTTCGGCAATTCGCAGCATTGGGACCCGCCTTTTGAACAAACTGAGTTGAGGATCTTCCGACCGCATTGACGAGCGAGATCCTTAATCGATCTATTATAAAACCGCCGCCGGTCACAGTAAACCAGGGTTAGTTCGTATCCTGGTTGCATGTTTTTGAATTTTCGCTATTTTTGGCAGAACTTTTTTCGGAAACTCCTTATGGATCCGCGTAACATGCCGGCCATTCCCGGCCAGCCCCGGGCACTGAGCGTCAGCGAACTCAACCACCAGGTGCGCCATTTGCTGGAAACCAGCTTCATGCAGGCCTGGGTGGAGGGCGAGCTTTCCAGCTTTTCCCGGCCCGCCTCCGGGCACTGGTACTTCACCCTGAAAGACGCCAAGTGCCAGGTCCGCTGCGCCATGTTCAAGGGTTTCAACCAGCGCATCCGGCCACTGCCGAAGGAAGGCGACCAGGTCCGGATCCGCGGCAAGGTCAGCCTCTACGAAAGCCGCGGTGACTTCCAGCTCATCGCCGAGCATATGGAACCGGCCGGCGCCGGCGCCCTGCAACAGGCCTTCGAAGCGCTCAAGTACAAGCTCCAGCAGGAGGGCCTGTTCGAGCCGGCCCGCAAGAAGCCGATCCCGGCCCTGCCCCGACACATCGGCGTGGTGACCTCCCCCACCGGCGCCGCCATCCATGACATCCTGACGGTGCTGGCGAGACGGTTTCCGGCCATTGGTGTGACCCTGTACCCCACGCTGGTGCAGGGCCAGAGTGCCGCCGCCGACATTGTCCGGGCCATCCAGGCCGCCGAGCGGCACAACCGGGCTGACGTCCTGATCATCGGCCGCGGCGGCGGGTCGCTTGAGGACTTATGGTGCTTCAACGACGAGGCCGTGGCCCGCGCCATTGCCGCCTGCCCGCTGCCCACTGTCAGCGCGGTCGGTCATGAAGTGGACTTCACCATCGCCGATTTCGTCGCCGACCTGCGGGCGCCGACGCCCTCGGCGGCGGCCGAGAAACTGTCGCCGGACCAGCGGGACTGGCTGCGTCTGCTGGACAGCCAGCAAGCCCGATTACTGACCGCCTTCCATACCCAGCAGCGCCGGCTGGCCACCCGTCTGGAGCACCTCGCCGCGCGCTTGCGGGACCCCCGCCGGGAACTGCAGGACAAAGCCCAGCGCCTGGACGAACTGGACCTGCGACTGCAGGCCGCCATGGCCCGCCGCCTGGAACGACTGCAGACACGGCTGGCCAATGCCGATGGCCGGCTGCAGAGCCAATCTCCCGCCCGCCACCTGGTGATCGCACAACAGCAGGTCGGGCAGTTGGCGCAACGGCTGCAACGGGCCACACAACAGACCCTGGCCCACAAACGCGAGCGGCTGGCCCATGCCGGCCAGGCCCTGCATCTGGTCAGTCCGCTGTCCACCCTCTCCCGCGGCTACGCCATCGTCTCAACACCGGAACAGCCGGTGGTGAGAAAGGCCACCGAGCTGGCGCCGGGCGACGCCATCTCGGCCCGTCTTGGTGCCGGCCGGGTAGACGCCACCGTGTTGCGTATCCATTCAGACGACCCGGCCTCCGGCGACTCCGTGCTCTGACCGCCAAACCGCCAGAACCCGGATCTGTGCCAGCGACCCGACCGGGGGCATAGTTTGGCCTCCGGAGCGTTAGCCTATGGTCTAGTAGCCGTGAAAGCCGCTCTCCCGGCAGTCTGAATGCAATTTCATAACAACAACGATTGCCCAGGGAGAGACGGCTCATGAGTTATCACACGGAGTTCCAGCGCTCGATCGAGCAGCCGGCGAGTTTCTGGCGAGATCAGGCGGAGAACATTGCCTGGATGCAGAAGCCGGCCACGGTCTGGAAGGCCCGCGCCAACGGCCACGGCGACTGGTTCCCCGACGGTACCCTCAACACCTGCGACATTGCCCTGGACGCCAATATCCGCGCCGGCCGCGGTGACCAGCCCGCACTGATTTACGACTCTCCGGTAACCCGCCAGAGTCAGAGCTTCACCTACAGCCAGCTCACCGAGCGGGTGGCCCGCTTCGCCGGCGCCCTGGCAGACCAGGGCATCGGCAAGGGCGACCGGGTCATCATCTATATGCCGATGATCCCCCAGGCGGTGATCGCCATGCTGGCCTGCGCCCGCATCGGCGCTATCCACAGCGTGGTATTCGGCGGCTTTGCCGCCCACGAGCTGGCGGTGCGCATCGACGACGCCACTCCCCGGGCCATCATCACCGCCTCCTGCGGCATCGAGGTCAAGAAAGTCATCCCCTACAAACCGCTGGTGGACCAAGCCATCGAACAGGCCAGCCACAAGCCGGAGTGCTGCATCGTGTTCCAGCGCCGGGAAGTAACGGCGGACCTGAAGCAGGGCCGCGACCTGGACTGGGACGAGATCACCGAGGCTGCCCAGGGGGTGGACCCGGTGCCGTTGAAATCCAGCGATCCGCTCTACATCCTCTACACCTCCGGCACCACCGGCAAACCCAAAGGGGTGGTCCGGGACAACGGCGGTCATGCGGTGGCGCTGCGTTACAGCATGTCGCTGGTGTACGGGGCCCAGCCTGGGGATGTGTACTGGGCGGCCTCCGACGTGGGCTGGGTCGTGGGCCACAGCTACATTGTCTACGGCCCGCTGTTTGCCGGCTGCACCACCATTCTCTACGAGGGCAAGCCGGTCAAAACCCCAGACGCCGGTGCCTTCTGGCGGGTGATCCAGGATCACAAGGTCAACCTGCTGTTCACTGCGCCCACGGCCTTCCGGGCCGTCCGCAAGGAAGACCCCGAAGCGGACGAGCTGCGGCGCTACAACATCAGCTCCCTGCGCCGGCTGTTCCTGGCCGGGGAACGGCTGGATCCGCCCACCTATGAGTGGCTCCGGGAGCAGACCGGTCTGCCGGTGCTGGACCACTGGTGGCAGACCGAAACCGGCTGGGCGATCTGCTGCAACCCGGTGGGCATCGAAGCCATGCCCACCAAACCCGGTTCGGCCACGGTGCCCTCCCCCGGCTACAACGTCCAGATTGTGGACCCGGCCGGCAAGCGGGTCAGCCAGGGCGAACAGGGCCAGGTGGTGGTCAAGCTGCCGCTGCCGCCGGGCTGCCTGACCACCGTCTGGGGAGACGACGAGCGGTTCGTGAACACCTATCTCAAACCGGTGCCGGGCTATTATTTCTCCGGCGACGGTGGCTACATCGACGAGGACGGCTATGTCTTCATCATGGGCCGTACCGACGACGTCATCAACGTTGCCGGCCACCGGCTCTCCACCGGCGAAATGGAGGAGGTAATCGCAGCTCATCCGGCGGTGGCCGAATGCTGTGTGATCGGCGCTCGTGACGAACTCAAGGGCCAGATTCCCATCGGCCTGGTGCTGGTCAAGGACGGCGCCACCATCACGCCGGACGAGCTGGAAGAGGAACTGGTGGAAATGGTCCGCGAGCGCATCGGCGCCATCGCCTGCCTGCGACAGGCCATGGTGGTGGACCGCCTGCCCAAGACCCGCTCCGGCAAGATCCTGCGCCGGGTTATCCGACAGATTGCCGACAGAGAGGAGTACACGGTGCCCTCCACCATTGACGACCCCGCGATTCTGGAGGAAATCAGTGAGCGCTTCCGACCCTGAACATGCATTCACGGGTGTCAAGCCAAAATGACAGGAGAATGACAGGGCTTAGGAAAAAATGACTTAAAAACGGGACCTTAGATACCCAAAAAAACCGTTGACGGGTCCCGCACACGGTCTATACTGAAATTGCTGTGAAAATACAGCGGTATTCGATGAAAGCGTTACAACGGCCTGCGTCAGCTCTTCGTTGCTCCTTCCTTGGTACTACTATTTTCTCAGCACAGGTTGTCCGGTTGGTGACATCCGGATGATTGAATGTCCCGTGAGGGCAAAAATCTCGGAAATACAGGAAAGATCAATGTCTGACACTAAAACAGGCCACGTAAAGTGGTTCAACGAGTCCAAAGGCTTTGGCTTTATTGCTCAGGACGGTGGTAGTGACGTGTTCGTACACTACAGTGCGATCAACGCAAGCGGTTTCCGTACCCTGGCTGAAGGCCAGCAGGTCCAGTTTACCGTCACCCAGGGACCGAAAGGCCCGCAGGCGGAGAACGTCACCCCGGTATGAGGTGATGCTTTCCGGCCATTGCCCCTCACGGGCATTGGACATGAAAAAGCCGGCACTTGTGCCGGCTTTTTTTGTGCTTCACCCTCTCTCGGGCAGATATCGGGGTCAGATGAAAACGGGGTCAGTCCCCGTTTTCATCTGACCCCAACTTCACCGTCAGGCATCAACGGACACGGAAATCTCCTCCGACATGGTCTCGTGCCAGGGGTCGGTCACCCGCTGGCTGACCGCTGACAGCAGGGCCTGCAGCGTGGCGGAGGTGGTGTCTTCGGCCAGCGCGGCGGCGCTGCAGGGCTCACCATCCACCTGCAGGCGGATGCAGGCCAGGGCGTTGGCGTTGGTGCCCTCACCCAGCGCGAATTCGTCGTAGGCTTCCACTGCGATGCGCACACCCCGGGTGTCCTCCAGGGCAGCCACCACCGCTTCCACGGCGCCGAGACCACGGCCTTCCAGGTTCACCAGAGCCGAATCCTGGCCGAAGCTGACCCTGGCATGGACACCGGCTTCGTCCCGGTGCAGGTCATAGGATTTCAGTGCCCAGGCCGGATTGACCTGGAGATAACGCTCCTCGAACAGGCGGTGAATGGTGTGGGAGTCGATCTCGCCACCACCGGTTTCCGCTTCCCGCTGCACCACCTTGCTGAATTCGATCTGCAGCCAGCGCGGCAGGCTGATGTTGTAGTCCCGCTCCAGCACATAGGCCACTCCGCCCTTGCCGGACTGGCTGTTAATCCGCACCACCTCCTCGTAGCGACGGCCCAGGTCCCGCGGGTCGATGGGCAGATAGGCCACCTGCCACTTGTCGCCGTCCTTACGGCGGGCCAGGCACTTGCGGATGGCGTCCTGGTGGCTGCCGGAGAAGGCGGTGAAGACCAGCTCGCCGGCGTAGGGATGACGCGGATGGGTGGCAATCTCCGTGCAGGCTTCCACCACGTCGGTGATCTCGGCCATGCCGGACAGGTCCAGCATCGGGTCCACGCCCTGGCTGTAGAGGTTCATGGCCATGGTGACCAGGTCCATGTTGCCGGTACGCTCGCCGTTACCCATCAGGGTGCCTTCCACCCGGTCGGCACCGGCCATGACGGCAAGCTCCGCGGCGGCCACTGCGCAACCGCGATCGTTGTGGGTATGGACGCTGATGCTGATGTGCTCCCGGTACCTGACCCGGTCGCAGATCCACTCGATCTGGTCGGCGAAGACATTGGGGGTGGCCATCTCCACCGTCGCCGGCAGGTTGATGATCACCGGCTGGCCCTGGTCCGGACGCCAGACATCATTGACCGCATCAATCACCTCGGCGGCGAAGTCCAGCTCGGTGCCGGTGAAGGACTCGGGACTGTACTGGAAAGTCCACTCGGTATCCGGCCGTTCGTCAGCGTGGGCCTTCACCACCTCTGCGCCCTTGACAGCGATGTCGCGGATGCCGGCCCGGTCCAGGCCGAACACCTGCTGCCGCTGCACCGTGGAGGTGGAATTGTAGACGTGGACAATGGCCCGCTTGGCGCCTTCCAGTGCCTCGTAGGTACGGGCGATGAGCTCCGGCCGGGCCTGGGTCAGCACCTGGATCTGGACATCATCCGGAATGCGATCCTCTTCGATGAGCTTGCGGCAGAAATCGAAGTCGGGCTGGCTGGCAGCCGGGAAACCGATCTCGATCTGCTTGAAGCCGAGCTTCACCAGCAATTCGAACAGGCGCTGCTTCTGGGCCACCGTCATGGGTTTGACCAGCGCCTGGTTGCCATCCCGCAGGTCAACCGCGCACCACTGGGGAGCACGCTGAATGACTTGGTCGGGCCAGCGCCGATCGGTCTTGCGCACTGGTTCGAAGGCAATGTATTTGCGATGGTCAAACGCCATGGTGAGGGTTCCTCTGATCCTGTGGAGTTGTACTGACTACAGGTTAGTTGAAAAGGACGGACGAAAGATTGCTAATTGCGGGTATTTTTCCGATATTTTAGCACAGACAACTTATTTTTCACATTGGTGCGCAACAAAATGCCAAACAATACCGAAAGCCTACACAAACTGGATCGTATCGACCGCCATATCCTTGAGGCGCTGCAGCAGGATGGCGAACTGACCAACCAGGAGCTGGCCGACCGGGTGGGCCTCTCGCCCTCGCCCTGCCTGCGGCGTGTGCGGGCCCTGCAGGACGCCGGCATCATCCTGCGGCGGGTCACGGTACTGGACCACAAGAAACTGGGGCTGTCCCTCACCGCCATTATCCTGATCGGCATGGACCGCCATACGCCGGAGCGGTTCGCGGCCTTCGAGTCCCAGGTGGCGGAATACCCGGAAGTGCAGGAGTGTTATCTGATCACCGGCCAGGACGCCGACTACATGCTGAAGGTGGTGGTGCCGGACATGGACCAGTACCACCACTTCCTGCTCAACCGCATCACACGGATCCAGGGGGTCAGCGGTGTCCATTCCAGTTTCGTGCTGCGCCGGGTGATCGACAGCACGGCGCTGCCCCTGGGCTACCTGTCCTGAGCGGCCTCAGGCCTTGGTTGGCAGCGCGTAGCTGCCGGTGACGTGGGCCACCAGCACTTCCCCGTCCTCCGTGGGTGACAGCAGGCGTACCTCGCACACCGCCAGGCGCCGGCCCATCCGCAATACTGTGGCTTCGCCAATCAGGTCGGCGGCGGCCGGCTTCTGGAGGAAGTTGATGGACAGGTTGCTGGTCATGGCCATCTCCGCCTTGTCCAGGCTGGCCAGGATAGCGGCGTACATGGCCGCATCCGCCAGTGCCATCTGCAGCGGACCGGACAGGGTGCCACCGGGGCGGATGTTACGGTCACTGTGGGGCACACGGGTGCGGGCAAAGCCGGGCCGCACCCTCTCCACCGTGAATCCGATCTCATCGGCCATGGGCAGGCCGTCGCTGATCAGGGCCTGGACTTGGGTCGCCGTCAAACTCATGAATTGCTTCCTCCTGTAAGCCGGCCCGGCCGCCAGCGGCGGCCTGAAAGCCTGTCTGTACCTTGCTGGGCAGGCTCCGTACAATAGCGTCGGATCCAACACAAATAAACTTCCAACCGCCACGGAACCCACGATGCGAGCGAGCCGTTACCTGATTGCCACCCAGAAAGAGACGCCTTCCGACGCCGAGATCATCAGCCATCAGCTCATGCTGCGGGCCGGCATGATCCGCAAACTCGCGGCCGGCCTTTACACCTGGCTGCCCATGGGCCTGCGGGTGCTGCGCAAGGTGGAGCGCATCGTGCGGGAGGAGATGGACAAGAGCGGTGCCCAGGAGGTGCTGATGCCCGCCGTCCAGCCCGCCGAGCTGTGGCAAGAGTCCGGGCGCTGGGAGCTCTATGGTGGCGAGCTGCTGCGGCTGAACGACCGTCACGGCCGTGACTTCTGCTTTGGCCCCACCCACGAGGAAGTCATCACCGATCTGATCCGCAACGAGCTCAAGAGCTACAAGGAGCTGCCGGCCAACTTCTACCAGATCCAGACCAAATTCCGGGACGAGCGCCGTCCCCGCTTTGGCGTCATGCGGGCGCGAGAGTTCATCATGAAGGACGCCTATTCCTTCCATCTGAATAGCGAGTCCCTGAACGAGACCTACCAGGTCATGCACCGCACCTACTGCAACATCTTCGACCGGATTGGCCTGGACTACCGGCCGGTGCAGGCGGATTCCGGCGCCATCGGTGGCAGTGCCTCCCATGAGTTCCACGTGCTGGCCTCCTCCGGCGAGGACGCCATTGTGTTCAGCACCGAGAGCGACTACGCCGCCAATATCGAGAAGGCCGAAGCCGTAGCCCCGGCCGGCGAGCGCCCTGCCCCCAAGGAAACCATGGCGGAAGTCGCGACACCAGGTCAGACCACCATCGATGCCGTGTCCCAATTCCTCGACGTGGACCCCAACCGCACCGTCAAGACCCTGCTGGTGCACGGTGAAGCCGACGAACACGGCAAGCGCGGCCTGGTAGCGCTGATCCTGCGGGGCGACCACAGCCTCAACGAGATCAAGGCAGAAAAGCTGGCAGGTGTTGCCGAGCCGCTGACCATGGCCACCGACGAGGAGATAGAGGCGGCGATTGGCTGCAAGGCCGGCTCCATCGGCCCGGTCAATCTCCCGGTTCCGGTGATCGTGGATCGCAGCGCGGCGCACATCAACGATTTCGTCTGCGGCGCCAACCGCGATGGCTACCACCTGACCGGCGTGAACTGGGAGCGGGACGTCGCCCTGGGCCGTGTCGAGGACCTGCGCAACGTGGTGGAGGGTGATCCCAGCCCGGACGGCAAGGGTGTGCTGGAAATCCGCCGGGGCATCGAGGTGGGGCATATCTTTAAGCTGGGCAACAAGTACAGCAAGGCCATGAACGCCACTGTGCTGGACGAGAACGGCAAGGCCTCGATCCTGGAGATGGGCTGCTACGGTATCGGGGTGTCCCGCATCGTCGCCGCCGCCATCGAGCAGAACTACGATGACCGGGGCATCCTCTGGCCGGCGGCCATCGCGCCTTTCGAGGTGGCCATCGTGACCCTCAATGCCCACAAGTCGCCGGAAGTCATGGCCGCGGCCGAGAAGCTGTACGAGCAGCTCAAGCTGGCCGGCTACGATGTGCTGCTGGACGACCGCAACGAGCGGCCCGGTGTGAAGTTCGCCGATATGGAGCTGGTGGGCATCCCCCACCGCCTGGTGATTTCGGACCGGGGTCTGGCCGCCGGCACCCTGGAATACAAGGGCCGCCAGGACGCGGACAAGCAGGATGTACCGGTGGAAGAGGCCTTCTCCTTCCTGGTCAACGCCGCGCCCCGCGCCGGACTCTGACGCAAACCCTGCGGGCCGGTGCCGGCAAACCGGTCGCCGGCCCGCGGATTCCCTGCCCTCAGCCCCCCACCACCCGGGGCTCCATCTCCAACTCGACGCCGAAAGTGGTCAGGACGTCCTCCCGGATGCGGGCCGCCAGCGCAAGCACGTCGTCGCCGGTACCACCGGAATGGTTGATCAGTACCAGCGCCTGACGGTTGTGAACGCCGACGGTCCGATTGCGATAGCCCTTCCAGCCACAGCGATCGATCAGCCAGCCGGCCGCCAGCTTGACCTCACCGTCGGCGGGATAGGCCACGATATCCGGATAGGCTTCAACCAGGCTCCGCCACTTGGTCTCTGGTACCACCGGGTTCTTGAAGAAACTGCCCACGTTGGGCATCTGCTCCGGATCCGGCAGCTTGCGCCGGCGCACCGCCATGACCGCCTCGGCCACCTCCAGAGGGGTCAGTGTGTTCGGGTGGGGATGGTTGGAGAAATAGCTCACCAGATCGCCGTAGCCCAGCGCCAGGGGCTTTTTGCGGGATAACCGCAGGCGTACCTCGACGATGACGTAGCGGCCGGGCATCTGCTTGAACAGGCTGTCGCGGTAGGCGAACCGGCAGTCGGCATTGGCGAGGATCACCCGCTCGCCGGTCTGCCAGTCCAGGGCGGTCACGGTGACCAGGGTGTCCTTGAGTTCGACCCCGTAGGCGCCGATGTTCTGCACCGGGGCGGCACCGGTGGTGCCGGGGATCAGCGCCAGGTTCTCGATGCCCCGGTAACCGGAAGCGGCGGCATAGAGCACCGCCGAGTGCCAGTTCTCGCCGGCACCCAGCACCAACACGGCGCTGTCCTGCGTCACCTGGTCCCAGGAGCGTCCGGCAATCGCCATGTGAATCACCAGGCCGTCCACATCGCCCTGCAACACCAGGTTGCTGCCGCCACCCACCAGCAGGGTATCCACGCCCTTCTCTCGGGCCCAGGCACGGGCCCCTTGCAACTCCGCCAGGCTGGTCACCCGAACAAAATAACGGGCCCGGCCGGGCACTTTGAGCGTGGTGAGTTCCTGCAGCTGGACATCGCCGCGTATGCGCTCGGCCAGGGTGTTCAAAGCTGATGTTTCCGGATGTGGCGAAGCAGCCCTTCGCTGGCGGCCTGCACCAGGTCGAAGACCCGCTCGAAGCCCTGCTCACCACCGTGGTAGGGATCCGGCACCTCGTCGGTATCGGCATCGCCCTGATCGGCATAGGACAGGAACAGTTCCGGCTGGGCGCCGCCGTTCTGATGCCAGAGCTCCCGCACGTTGGCCAGATTCTGCCGGTCCATCACCAGCACGTAATCGAAGCGCTTGAGGTCCTCGGGGCTCAGCTGGCGGGCCCGCAGCTCGCTCAGGTCGATGCCCCGGCTACGCGCGGCGGCCTGAGAGCGGCGATCCGGTGGCTCACCGACATGAAAATCGGCCGTGCCGCAGGAGTCCACATGGATCCTGTCCGCCAGACCGGCCTGCGTCACCACATGCCGAAAAACACCTTCCGCCGTCGGCGACCGGCAGATATTGCCGAGGCAGACAAACAGTACCCTGACTGGCTTGGTCAAATTCGTACTCCTCTTATTCACTGCTACAGCGGCTGCGCCGATACGGGTCGGCGCCCGCCTTCAGGCATGGCCCAGCTGGGCCCGGACCCGATCCAGGTCCTGCGGCGTATCCACACCGGCCGGCGGGGTCTGGCAGGCCAGGTCAACGTGAATCCGGGCGCCATGATGCAGGGCCCGCAGTTGCTCCAGGGACTCCGCCAGCTCCAGCGGTGCCGGCCGCCAGGCCACGAAACTGCGGAGCAGGCCGACCCGGTAGCCATAGATGCCGATATGGCGATGATAGGCCACATTGGCGGGCAGGCCGCGCTCGCCGCTGGCCTCCGCCCAGGCCTCACGGGCCCAGGGTATGGGTGCCCGGCTGAAATACAGCGCCATGCCGCGCTGATCGAACACCACCTTCACCACGTTGGGATTGAAAATGGCATCCACCTCGGCAATGGGCTCGCACAGGGTGGCGATGGCGGCATCGCCGTAGGCTTCCAGGTTATAGGCCACCTGATTGATCAGTGCCGGCGGAATCTGGGGTTCGTCCCCCTGGACGTTCACCACGCAGGCATCGGTGGCCAGGTCCAGCTTGCGGGTCACCTCTTCCAGCCGGTCCGTGCCGCTGACGTGACTGTCCGCGGTCATCACCACCTCGGCACCAAAGCCCGCGCAGGCATCCCGGACGCGGCTATCGTCGGTGGCGATCACCACCCGGTCGGCGTGGCTGTCGCACGCCCGCTCGTAGACGTGCTGGATCATGGGCTTGCCGGCTATATCCGCCAACGGCTTGCCGGGCAGCCGGGTGGAGGCATAACGCGCGGGGATCACGACGGTGAAGGGCATGACAGTATCCTATGGTGTCCGGCGGCAGGCGTTGATCATGAGCGCTTTTCCAGCCGCTCGTCGGTGGTGAGGGTGCGCGCCTCCGTCGCCAGCATGACGGGAATGCCCTCACGAATGGGAAACGCCATGGCGTCGTTGCGACACACCAGCTCCTGGTGTTCGCGGTCCAGTATCAGGTCGCCCTTGCAGACGGGGCAGGCCAGCATGGCCACCAGTTTCTTGTCCATAATCTCATCTCGTCAGGGGATGCCGACGGGCAAACCGTCAGGCCTGGTTCAAGTGTATCCGGTTCAGTCGGTGCAGCAATGCCTGCCGGAAGCTCTCCGGCAGACGGGCAGTCACCTCCAGCACCCAGCAGTGCTCGTGGGCCAGGCCCTGGCATTTGACCGCATCCTTTGCCGTCATCACCAGGATCTCACCGGGCCCGACGGCGAGGTCGCGCCGGCTGAAGCGATGATGGTCCGGCAGGGCCAGGGGCCGTACACTGGCCCCCAGACCATTCAGGGTCTCGAAGAACCGGGCCGGGTTGCCGATGCCGGCGACCGCCCGGACCGGTTTACCCATCAGCCAGTCTACCGGACGGGTCTCGCCGGAGCGCAGGTGCCGCAACTGCGTCGGGCTCAATTGCATCACATGGGTGCGGGGATGTTCCAGCCCCGGTGGCACCCGGCCGTTGCAGACCACGAAATCAACCGAATCCAGGCGCTCCGGACCCTCCCGCAGGGGGCCCACGGGTATGGGGGCGCCGTTACCCAGCCCGCGCTGGCCGTCAAACACCGCGATCTCCAGATGCCGCGCCAGGGCGTAGTGCTGGAGGCCGTCGTCGCAGACAAGGACATTGCCCAGGTCCTGCTCCAGCGCCCAACGGGCCGCCCGGGCCCGGCGCGGATCCACCACCACGGGGCAGCCGCACTGCCGGGCCAGCATGACCGGCTCATCACCCGCCTCGGCCGGATCTGTCCCTTCCGTCACCCTCAGCGGGTAATGGCGGGCCTTGCCGCCATAACCGCGGGTAATGATAACCGGCCGCCAGCCCTGCTCCGCCAGACGGCTCACCAGCCAGGCGGTCAGGGGGGATTTGCCGGTGCCGCCGGCGGTGATATTGCCCACCACGATCACCGGGGCCGTCAAGGGAGGTTGTTCTGCAAGGTCCGCCAGGGCCTTCTGCCGGCGCCGCCTGGCGATGGCCCGGTAGAGCGACGCCAGGGGCCAGAGAAACCAGAGCGGCCGCTGGCGGCCATACCAGAGCCGATCCAGCCAGCCGCTCATGCCTGCTCGCTGAACTGCATCTGGTGGAGCTGGGCGTAGGCGCCGCCGAGGGTGAGCAATTCTTCATGGCGGCCGGATTCCACAATTCGGCCCGCCTCCATCACCAGGATCCGGTCCGCCTTCTCGATGGTGGACAGGCGATGAGCGATCACCAGGGTGGTCCTGCCCTTCATGACGGTTTCCAGGGCGGCCTGGATGTAGCGCTCGGACTCGGTATCCAATGCCGAAGTGGCCTCGTCCAGGATCAGGATGGGGGCGTCCTTGAGCAGGGCCCGTGCGATCGCCAGGCGCTGGCGCTGGCCGCCGGACAGCATCACGCCGTTGTCGCCAATCATGGTGTCCAGGCCGTCCGGCATGCGGTCGATGAACTCCAGGGCGTGGGCTTTCTGGGCCGCCTCCCGAATCGCTTCGCGGCTGGCGTCGCGGAGATCGCCATAGGCGATGTTGTTGGCGATGGTGTCGTTGAACAGCACCACGTTCTGGGTCACCAGGGCGATCTGCGCCCGCAGCGCATCAAGCCGGAATTCGGTGACGGCGTGACCATCGATCCGGATCTCGCCCTGGTTGTACTCGTAGAACCTGGGCAACAGGCTGACCAGGGTGGACTTGCCGCTGCCGGACCGACCCACCAGCGCCACACTCTGTCCCGCCGGGATGGTCAGGTTGATATCCTTCAGGACGTAGTCCAGCTGGTCCTTGTAGCTGAAGGCCACCTGGTCGAACTCGATCTCGCCCTCCACCCGGTCGGGGGCGTAGGTGCCGTGATCCGGTTCCGGCTCCTCATCGATGGTGCCGAACACATCCTGGGCGGCGGCAATCCCCTTCTGGATGCGGGCATGGACGGAGGTCACCTGGCGGATGGGCTTGGCCATGGTGGTGGCGGCGGTGATGAAGGCCACCAATTCGCCGGTGGTCATGGTGCCGCGGATTTCCGGCGCCAGCATGGTCCAGACCAGGGCGGCGATGGCGATGGCCACCAGGACCTGGATTACCGGCACGCTGATGGCCTGGGCGGAGGCCAGCTTGAGGCTCTGCTTGAGGTTGCGTTGGCTGACGTCGTTGAACCGCTCCCGCTCATAGCCCTCGCCGCCGAAGGTGCGCACCACCCGGTAACCGGAAATGGACTCCGAGGCCACGTGGGTGATGTCCCCCATGGAGTTCTGGATCCGGCGGCTGATCTTGCGGAAGCGCTTGCTGGCGTAACTGACCACCAGCCCGATCAGCGGCCCCACTGCCAGGAACACCAGGGTCAGCTTCCAGTTGGTGTAGATCATGAAGCCCAACAGGCCGAGGATGGTGAGGCCTTCCCGCAGGGTAATGGTCACCGCGTTGGTGGTGGCGTCCGCCACCTGCTCCACGTTGAAGGTGAGCTTGGACACCAGCCGGCCGGAGGCATTCTCGTCGAAGAAACGGGACGGCAGCGCGATCAGCCGGTCGAAGACCTGGGTCCGCAGGGCGTTGACCACCTGCCGGCCGACGTAGCTGATGAAGTACTGGCCCATGAAGGTTCCCACGCCCCGCAGGGCGAAGATCCCCACGATCAGGCTGGTCAACAGGATGCGGTTCTCTTCGGTGGGGTTTTCCAGGGCGGTGATGACCATCTCCATCGCCGCCGCCATGCCGGTGGAGGCGCCGGCATAGATGACGTTGCCCACAACCGCCAGGGCAAAGGCCACCCAGAATGGCTTGACGTAAGCCAACAGGCGGCGATAGGTATCCCAGTTCGAGTCTTTGTCCGGCGTGGGGCGCACAGCCGTCGGGTCACTGTTCATCCGGATTCCGCTGGGTCGTGATACTGAGTTTGGCAAAGCCGAGGCGACCGGCCACGTCCATGGCCCGCACCACATACTCGTGGGGCGTGCTGGCGTCGGCGGTGATGATGAACGGCAGGCTGGTGTTGCCCTCCGCCAGCTCCCGCACCGCCCGTTCCAGGGTCTCGCGCTTGTTGTTCACCAGCGGCTGGTCGTTGACGTAGTACTGGCCTTCCGCATTGATCACCACATCCACCTGGCGCACGTCGGTTTCCGTCGGCTGGCCGCTGGCCTCCGGCAGATCCACCTGCAGGTGGCTCTCGCGGGTAAAGGTGGTGGACACCATGAAGAAAATCAGCAGCAGGAACACCACATCGATCAGTGGCGTCAGGTCAACCCCGACTTCCTGGCTTCTCTGGCGCTTGAACTTCACAGCCGTCAGGCTCCTTCAACGTCGATTTCGCGGTCACCATGGACCACTTCCACCAGCTTGATGGCTTCCTGCTCCATGCTGACCACCAGCTCGTCGACACGACGGATAAAGTAGCGATGGCAGATCAGCGCGGGTATGGCCACGCTCAGGCCGGCCGCGGTGGTCATCAGGGCCTCGGAAATACCGCCGGCCAGGTTGCCGGCGTCGCCGACCCCGGCCAGCTGGATCTCGGCGAACACCTTGATCATGCCGATGACGGTACCCAGTAGACCCAGCAGTGGCGTGATGGTGGCCACGGTGCCCAGCGGATTCAGGAAGCGCTCCAGCTCGTGGATGACCTGGCTGGCCTCGTGCTCGATGCTTTCCTTCATGATTTCCCGGCCATGCTTGGCGTTCATCAGCCCCGCCGCCAGGATCCGGCCCAGGGGTGACGAGGCCTGCAGCGCCTTCAGCTTGCGGCCGTTGAGCTCCTTCTTCTTGATCCAGCGCCAGAGTTCGTTGATGGTGGACTGGGGCGCGACCCGGGACACCCTGAGGGTCCAGAAACGCTCTAGGATGATGGCAAGGGCCAGAATGGAACAGGCGACAATCGGCACCATGATGATGCCACCCGCTTTCAGAAGCTCGAACACGCTTGGTCTCCCTGATTAATGACAAGCCGCGCTACTTTAGCATAGCCGCCCCGCCAGGCCACACCCCGCTTGCACGGCCACCCTGCGGCTTGACGACCCGGTCACGATAGCGCCCGGCCGGCGGCTCACTGCACGGGGGCTGCAGGGCGTATCCAGAACGGCGCAGCGTCCCGCCAGCGGGTCAGTTCCGGCCCTTCCGGCAGCAGCCGCCAGCGCAGCGCGCCGGAGGTGGCGGTATTGAGGCCGCGGGCTCCCGCCGCCTCGAATCGGGCCACCACATCCTGATGGGGATGACCGTAACGGTGCCGGTAGCCGGCGGTGTAGACCACCCACTCCGGCGCCATGGCGGTTACCCAGCCCGGGCCGGATGAGGTCTTGCTGCCATGGTGGGCCGCCACCAGGATGCGGCGGACCGCGCGGTTCCTGAATCCTCCCTCGAGAAAGAGCCGTTCCACGGTTGTGGAGATATCCCCCGGGACCACCAGCTCGATCTCGCCAAAGTTGACGGTCATCACGCAGGAGGCGTCATTGCTGTTCTGTTGCCCGGACTCGTGTCCCGGCGCCCGCCAGAAGGTCACCTGCAGGTCGCCCACAGCGCGGGATTGCGCCGGCCCGCAGGTCTCCACGGCCCTGGCTTGCGTCAGCATCGCCGCCGTCCGCTCCGGCTCCCCCGCCAGCAGGGCATCCACGGGGCGGGCGGCCAGCAACTGGGCCAGGCCGCCGGCGTGATCCCGGTCGCCATGGCTGATCACCAGAGTCTGCAGCCGATGCACGCCCAGGCTGGCCAGGGTGGGCAGCAGGATACTGTCCACCGCCGAATAGCCGGACGGGGTTTCCGGGCCGGTGTCGTAGACAAGCACCTGGTCCCGGTGCCTGAGCAGCACCGACAGACCCTGCCCCACATCCAGCACCCAGATTTCCGGCACCGCCACCGGCCGGTTGCCGGGGCTGGCCTGATCCAGCACATGGCCGCTACCGCTGGCCAGCACGACAGCCATGGCGAGGCAACGGGCCCGGGGGATGGGAACCACCAGCAGCAGCATGACGGCCAGTGCCGTCAGCGCAATGGCGGGCATCGCCAGCCGCAGCTCCGGCGCCGGCCAGCCTGCCACTGTCTCAAGCCACCACCAGAGGCCACCAAGGACTGCGTCAAAAGCCTGGCCCGCCCAGGGCGCGAAAGCCGGCACCAGTGCCGTGAACAGCGCCGCCAGCATCAGTACCGGCATGACCACCAGGGACAGCACGGGAATAGCCACCAGATTGGCCAACCAGCCCAGCGCCGCCGGTGTCTGATCCATGACCGCCAGCGCCGGCCAGAGGCCGACGAACACCGCGCACTGGGCCAGCAGCAGGGCTGGGACGGGTGAAGGCGCAGCCAGCCTGCCGGAGAAAATCAGCAGCAACACCGCCACCGCGCCGAAGGAAAGCCAGAAGCCCCGGTCCAGCGGCGCGTACGGATCCATCAGCAGCACCAGCGCCAGGGCCAGGAGCCAGCCGCTACCGGAGGCCACTCGCCCGGCCCGGAACACCAGCCAGGCCGCCATCATCACCATCAGCCAGGCCCGGCGGGTCGGTACGGTAAAGCCGGCCGCGAGGGCATAAAGCAGGCTACTCCCGGCCACCAATGCGAAAACCAGAAGCCGTCGCTGACGGGGCGCGAGCCAGTGTTGCGGCAGCCGCGCCAGGGCCAGGCGGGCGATCAGCCCCACTCCCAGCGCCACCAGGCCAATGTGCAGGCCCGAGATCGCCACCAGATGGATGGTGCCGGTGGCCGCCAGTACCTGCCAGTGCGCCGGTGTCATTCGGCCCCGCTCCCCGATCAGCAGGGCTTCGGTGAGCGCCAGGTGGTCGGTGCCCTGCCAGTGACTCAGCAACCAACCCGCTACCCCCTGCCGCAACTGATGGAAACGGCATGGCAGACCGCAGGTCCCTTGCGGCCAGGGCGACAGCTCGCGGACCGTGCCGGTGGCCCGGAAGCCATGACGGAAGAGCCAGCTCTCGTATCGGAAGCCGGCCGGATTGACCGCACCGTGGGGACGTTTCAGGCGGACCTTGGCGCGGATACGCTCGGGCAGATCGAGGCGGGCATCGTCCCCGTACCAGGCCAGCCGAAGACGCGCGGGCATGGGGCCGGGTTGGTCCAGCTCCGGCCAATGGCTGACGCAGAGACTGAAACTCACGCTGTCGAAAATGCCCGGGCGGGGAACGCTGCAGAGGGTGCCCTCCACCACCAGGGTTTCACCCTCCAGCGCCGGCGGCAGTCGGTCTGCCAGCCGTTCGAAGGCATGCCAGCCGGCCCAGGCCAGACCCAGCATCAGCCAGAACAGTGCCATGCGGTAGCGGGCCAGCCCGGGCAACCGCAACTGTGATGGCGGTATCACCGCCAGGATGACTGCGGTGGCGGCCATGCCGGCGAGCACCGGCAACGGTAGCAGAAAGCCGCCGCTATACAGTAAGATGGCTCCGCACGAAAACAACGCAATCCCTGCGCGCACATGAACTCCCGGGCGTTCCCTGCCCTCTTTATGCCGTGGCAATTTTCAGCGGGGTTTGTGTCACTTACCCAGCTTGACAGATCCTGAACAGGCAGCGGTCGACATGCCAAAGAAGTTCATGAAACGTTACCTGCCGACTCCGGAGAAAGTCAGGGCCATCCGTTCCCTGCACTTTCTGGGTGACATACTTCACGAACCCAACCTCTGGCACATCAACCGCCACGGTGTCTCCCGCGCGTTCCTGATCGGCATCTTCTGGTGCTTTATCCCGATGCCTTTCCAGATGGTGGCGGCTGCCCTGTTCGCGCTCTGGATGAACGCCAACCTGCCGCTGTCGGTGGCACTGGTATGGATCAGCAATCCGCTGACCATGCCGCCGATGTTCTATTTCAACTACAAGGTTGGCGCCTGGCTGCTGGGCCGACCGGTAATGGACTTCGAGTTCGAGCTGTCAGTGAGCTGGATCAGCGGCCGCCTCATGGACATCGGCATTCCACTCTACCTGGGCTCCCTGGTGACGGCCGTGGTGGCTGCCTGCGTCAGCTACCTGGTGCTCCAGTTTCTCTGGCGCCGCAAGGTACGGGCCGACTGGCAGCGGCGCCTGGCCCGACGGACCCGCTAGCCCTCAGGGCTGTTCGGGCACCAGCTGGCCCTGCTCCAGACGAAGTACCCGCCCCAGGCTCCTGGCCATACCCATATCGTGGGTCACCACCACGAACGCAATACCCAGCTGATCCCGCAACCGCTCAATCAGGCGCCGCACCCCTTCACCGGTGTTCTCGTCCAGGTTGCCTGTGGGTTCGTCCATCAGCACGCACTGGGGCTCATTCACCAGGGCACGGGCAATGGCCACCCGCTGACGCTCGCCACCGGACAGCTCACCGGGCTTGTGGGCCAACCGCGCCTCCAGCCCCACTTCCGCCAGCATGGCGTCGGCGCGACGGCCGGCTGACCGGGTGGACGCGCCGCCCAGCACCATCGGCATCATCACGTTTTCCCGGGCGGTGAACTCCGGCAGCAGGTGATGAAACTGGTACACAAAGCCAAGCTGCCGGTTGCGGAACCTAGCCCGGGCCGCCTCGCTGAGACGATGGATGGCCTCGCCGCAGATGCTGATTTCGCCGGAGGTGGGCTTGTCCAGCCCGCCCAGCAGGTTGAGCAGGGTGGTTTTGCCGGCGCCGCTGCTGCCCACAATGGCCACGGTCTCACCAGCGGCCACACGCAGGGAGATGTCGGAAAAGATCGTGAGCCGGCCCGGGCCTTCGTTGTAGCTGCGAGTGATCTTGTGGCACTCGATCACGGCCGGGGCGGACACGGATTCGCGGGCGGTATCATTCATAACGCAGGGCCTCGGCAGGGTCGACCCGGGACGCACGCCAGGCCGGATAGATGGTGGCCAGCAGGCTGAGGGCAAGGCCGGCACCGGTGATGATGAGCACATCCGGCCACTGCAGCTGGGACGGCAAATAGCTGATGAAATACACGTCGGCGCTGAGGAACTGGTGGCCCAGCATCGCCTCCAGCCAGGCAATAAAACCGCTGATGTTGTTGGCGCCGAGGATGCCCAGGGTCATGCCCACCAGGGTGCCCACCACCCCGATCACGGCGCCCTGGATGATGAAGATCCGCATGATTCGGCCCGGAGTAGCGCCCATGGTCCGCAGAATGGCGATGTCCGCTTTCTTGTCCGTAACCACCATCACCAGGGTGGAGACGATGTTGAAGGCCGCCACCGCGACGATGAACATCAGCAGCAGTCCGATCATGGTTTTTTCCATGCGGATGGCGGCAAACAGGTTGCCGTGGGTGCGGGTCCAGTCAGACACGTAGAAGCGGCCGTTCATGTCCCGCGCCACTTCCCGGGCGATGTCCGGTGCCTGGAACAGGTCATCCACCAGCAGCCGCACGCCCTGGGCCTTGCCGTCCGTGCGCATGAGCTTGGCAGCGTCGTCCATGTGCACCAGGGTGTAGTTGCCGTCGAGTTCGGCACCAACGCTGAACACCCCCTTGACGGTGAACCGCTTCAGCCGGGGCAACACCCCGGCCGGCGTCACCGAGGCCTCGGGCATCACCACAGTGACCTGGTCGCCGACCTGAAGCCTGAGGCTGGCGGCCATCAGCTTGCCGATGATGATACCGAACTCGCCAGGGCGCAGGTTGCCGAGTTCGCCCTCGATCATATGGTCCTCGATGATGGACACCTGGCGCTCCTCCTCCGGCAGGATACCGTTCAGCATGACGCCTCGGACGTTGCCGCCACCGGTGACCATGCCCTGGCCCTGCACGAACGGCGCCGCCGCAATGACCGAGGGGTGTTCACTGGCGATCCGGTCCACCCGCTGCCAGTCCTCCAGCACCTCGTCGCCACGGATCACCGCGTGCGGCACCATGCCGAGAATGCGCTGCTTGAGCTCACGGTCGAAGCCGTTCATCACCGACAACACGATGATCAGCACCGCCACACCGAGCATCAAGCCGATCATGGAGGTCAGGGATATAAAGGAGATGAAATGATTGCGCCGTTTGGCGGCGGTATACCGCAAACCAACATACAACGATAAAGGCTTAAACATGGTCTGGGACCTACCACCTGCCGGGAATGCGTCTGGACCTTCCGGAACGCGGCGGGCACACAGCGCCACCGGAAGCTGTTAAACTGGCGTTACACAACATAAAACCTTGCCACCATCAGCGCGACTGCGAGGGCCGATGCCAGCCAATCCCCCAACCGACCAGCGGGCCTATTTCCGGATCCAGGACAGGATCGGGCTTGAGTTCAGGAAACTGGCGCCGGACGCCGACGGCCTGAGCGATCCCTTTCAGGACAGCCAGGGCGACGGACTGCGGGCCGAGCTGCGACGGCTGGACCTGGACGTCCGCAGCCAGCTGGCAAGCCTGGCCGAGCGCGACCGTCTGCTGGCGAACCTGCTGAAGACCCTCAACGGCAAGGTGGACACGTTGGCGCGCATTATGGCCTTTGAGCAAAATCCCTTGCAACCGGAGGACTGGCGACCGGTCACCCTGAGCGAGGGCGGCGTGGCCTTTCCGGCCAGCGTCAGCGACATCGACATTGGCGATCTTCTCGCCATCCGCATGACCCTGCCACCGGAGCTTTTCCGTCCCGAGGCGATCGCCCAGGTGGTGGAGGTCACCCGTGAGAACACCGATGAGCCCTGGCTCCACACCGAATTCACCCGCCTCCACGACAGCGACCGTCAGCAGATTGCCAAGCACATCATGCGCTGGCAGATCCGCCACCGGCAACAAAACGAAACCGGCGAGCCGTGATGCAATCGTGGTGGCCGGCTGTCAGATTCTTTAAGATTACGCTTTATCCACCCTTCCGGTTCGAGCCGGAATTGGGTCCATCGCCCGGCACATTGGCCGCGGCAGTCGATGAGTGAGCAACTCTGGAGTGACGTGCTGATGAAGAACAACATAACAACAGGCCTCAAGGCCGCGGCCCTTACCCTGGTTCTGGCGGTGGCGCCGGCGACTTCCATCCAGGCCGACCAGACCCGCATTCCGCTGATGTCCCAGGGTGGAGAGCGCGCCGCCATGGAGCTGCCCCGCCATGGCCAGACCACCGAGGCAGTCCGGGCACGGTTCGGCGAGCCCCAGGGCGTCCAGGGACCGGTGGGTGACCCGCCCATTCTGCAGTGGTTCTACCCAGAGTTTGTGGTCTATTTCGAGAAGGACCGCGTCATCCACACCGTGATCAGGCACAACGGCCAGTGAGTTCGGCACATAGCGGATTTCACGGTGCTGACGTCCGCCCCGACGACCGTTAGAATCGCGCCTTTAGCGGGCCTTTCGGCCCGCCGTTGACCGACTCCAACCCCTGGCGCCGCCCCTGGCCGGCGACATTCCTGACAAGGTGGCTTTTGAATTGAGCATGACCCGCGTGATGCCCGCCGAGTGGGCACCCCAAAGTGCCGTAATGCTGACCTGGCCCCATCGGGGCACCGACTGGCTGGAGGTCCTGGCCGAGGTTGAGCCGGTATTCCAAACCATCGCCCGCGCCACCCTGCGGTTCCAGCATCTGGTGATCAGCTGCGAGGACGCCGAGCGCGCGGCGGGCCTGCGTCAAGAGCTGAATGATTACGCCGAGGCCGAAGGACTGCCCGGGCGCGCCCTGGTGGTGACCGCCCCCGCCGATGACACCTGGGCCAGGGACCACGGACCCATCGCCGTCCAGGGGCCGGAGGGCCTGGCGCTGGTGGATTTCCGTTTCAACGCCTGGGGCGGCAAGTTCCCCTACGCCAAGGACAACGCCCTCAACAGCGTCCTGGCCGAGCGCGGCTGCTTTGGCGAGACCCCGCTGATCCCGGTGGATTTCATTCTTGAAGGCGGCGCCCTGGAGTCCGACGGTGCCGGCACCCTGCTGACCACCAGCGAGTGCCTGCTGACGCCGACCCGCAACCCCAGTTTCGATCGCACCGACATTGAACAGAAGCTCGCCGAGACCCTGGGCATCGAACGGGTGCTCTGGCTCAACCATGGCTACCTGGCCGGTGACGACACCGACAGCCACATCGATACCCTGGCCCGCTTCTGCGCCCCCGACCACATCGCCTATGTACGTTGCGACCAGCCCGAAGATGAGCACTTTGCCGCGCTTCAGGCCATGAAGGAGGAGCTGCAGCAGTTCCGCCAGGCCGACGGCTCGCCCTATGCCCTGACCGCACTGCCCTGGCCGGATCCGGTCTATGGCGAAGACGGCGAGCGCCTGCCGGCCACCTACGCCAATTTCCTGATCATCAACGGCGCGGTGCTGCTGCCGGTGTACGATGTGCCCCAGGACTCCGAGGCGATCCGCATCATGCGCGCCCTCTTCCCGGACCGGGAAATCGTCCCCATCCAGTGCCGGCCGCTGGTGGCCCAGCACGGCAGCCTGCACTGCGTCACCATGCAACTGCCCGCAGGAGTCGTCCAGCCATGAAACCAACCGCCACCCTGCCCGACAAGCTGACCCTGGCCGCCATCCAGCAGGCCTGCAGCAGTGACAAGCAGATCAGCCTGGCCACCACCGAGCGCCTGGTTCGCGAGGCCGCGGCCCAGGGCGCCGAGCTGGTGCTGCTGCAGGAACTGCATGCCACACTGTATTTCTGCCAGACCGAGGATGTCTCGGTGTTCGAGCTGGCCGAGCCCATTCCCGGTCCCACCACCGACCGGCTCGGCAAACTGGCGGGCGAACTCGGCATTGTCATCGTGGGCTCGGTGTTCGAGCGCCGTATGAATGGCGTCTACCACAACACCGCCGTGGTGCTGGAGCGGGACGGCAGCCTGGCGGGCATCTACCGCAAGATGCACATCCCTGACGACCCCGGCTTCTACGAGAAGTTCTACTTCACGCCGGGCGATGCCACCTGCAACGACGGCCGTAGTGGTTTTACCCCCATCGACACCTCCGTGGGCCGGCTCGGCGTGCTGGTGTGCTGGGACCAGTGGTACCCGGAAGCGGCCCGGCTGATGGCCCTGGCCGGCGCCGAGCTGCTGATCTATCCCACCGCCATCGGCTGGGATGTGACCGACGACCTGGACGAACGCAACCGCCAGCTGGAAGCCTGGGTCACCGTGCAGCGGGGCCATGCCGTGGCCAACAACCTGCCGGTCATTGCGCCAAACCGGATTGGCGGAGAGCCTGATCCATCCGGCCAGGGGAACGGTATTCTGTTCTGGGGCAACAGTTTCGTCTGTGGCCCGCAGGGCGAATTCCTGGCCCGCGCCGATGACAGCAGCGAGACCGTACTGATGGCCACCATCGACCGCCGCCGCAGCGAAACCATCCGCCGCATCTGGCCGCATTTCCGGGACCGCCGTATCGACGCTTTCGGCGACATCCTGCGCCGGGTCCGGGATTGAGGAACGCATGAAGAAACTGACCGACGACACGGTAGCCCTGCTCAACAGCATCCTGCTGGGCAAGGACCGCCAGGTGCGACTGGCACTCTGCACCCTGCTGGCCCGGGGCCACCTGTTGATCGAGGACATCCCTGGCATGGGCAAGACCACCCTGTCCCATGCCCTGGCCCGCGCCCTGGGGCTGAGCTATCAGCGCATCCAGTTCACCAACGACCTGCTGCCGGCGGATGTGCTGGGCTTCTCCATCTACGACAAGCAGGCCGGCAGCCTGGTGTTCCACCCGGGGCCGATTTTCGCCCAGGTGGTGCTGGCGGACGAGATCAACCGTGCCTCGCCGAGAACCCAGAGCGCCCTGCTGGAGGCCATGGAGGAGCGGCAGGTGTCCATTGAGGGTGAGACCCGGCCTCTGCCCCGACCCTTCTTTGTGATTGCCACCCAGAACCCGCTGGAACAGGGCGGCACCTATCCCCTGCCGGAGTCCCAGCTGGACCGTTTCCTGATGCGCCTGCGGCTGGGATATCCGGACCCGCAGGCGGAACGGGCACTGCTGGAGGGCGAGGACCGGCGCAGTCTCACCGACAAGGTGCAGCCACGACTCAGCGAAGCCGATCTGGCCACCCTGCAGGCGGCTGTGGACCGGGTCACCACCAGCCCGGCGTTACTGGACTATGTCCAGCGCCTGCTGGAGGAGAGCCGGCGCATGCCGGGACTGGTGTACGGCCTGTCGCCCCGGGCCGGGCTTGGCCTGGTGCGCGCCGCCAGGGCCTGGGCCCTGATGGACGGCCGTCATCACGTGCTTCCGGATGACATCCAGGCGGTGTTTCCTGCCGTGGCGGAGCACCGGCTGGAACAGGGAGAATCCGGCAAGAGCGCCGATCGCGTGCGCCAGCTGCTGAGCAAGGTCTCGGTGATCGCCTGAGGCACGCTGGCGTATAGTGTCTTTTAATCAGTAAAATTGGCCCAATCAAATGGCATTGGGCCGGCGGCATGTTAGTCTGCCGTGCTATTTTCCGAGCGTCTGCCCCAGGGCGTTCCGCACACCGGTCATTGAATCTGTAATCGAGAGAATCAACATGACACAGAGCAAGCATTCCCGCCTCATCATCCTGGGCTCCGGCCCCGCCGGCTACAGCGCTGCGGTCTATGCCGCCCGCGCCAACCTGAAGCCGACCCTGATCACCGGTATCGAGGTGGGCGGTCAGCTCACCACCACCACCGACGTGGACAACTGGCCGGGAGACAACGAAGGGGTGCAGGGCCCGGAACTGATGCAGCGCATGCTCAAGCACGCGGAGCGCTTCGAGACCAACATCGTCTACGACACCATCAATGAAGCCGACCTCAACGATCGCCCCTACCGCCTCAAGGGTGACAGCGGCGAGTACACCTGTGACGCCCTCATCATTGCCACCGGTGCCTCGGCCATGTACCTGGGCCTGGAGTCGGAAGAGAAGTTCAGGGGCCAGGGCGTGTCCGCCTGTGCCACCTGTGACGGCTTCTTCTACAAGAAACAGAAAGTCGCAGTCATCGGCGGTGGCAACACCGCGGTGGAAGAGGCGCTCTATCTGTCCAACATCGCCGCCGAAGTGACCCTGGTACATCGGCGGGATTCCCTGCGGGCCGAGAAGATCCTGCAGGACAAACTGTTCGAGAAGGCCGAGCACGGCAATGTCCGCATCGTCTGGGATCACACCCTGGACGAGGTTCTCGGCGACAACACCGGCGTCACCGGGATTCGGATTCGCAGCACCAAGGACGGCGCCACCGAGGAGATCGACCTGGCGGGGGTCTTCATCGCCATCGGCCATCGCCCCAACACCGACCTGTTCCAGGGCCAGCTGGACATGGAGAACGGTTATATCCGCATCCGTTCCGGGCTGGAGGGCATGGCCACCCAGACCAGCGTGCCCGGCGTGTTTGCCGCCGGCGACGTGGCCGACCATGTCTACCGCCAGGCGATCACCTCCGCCGGCTTTGGCTGCATGGCCGCGCTGGACGCCGAGAAATTCCTGGACCAGCACTGAGCATCCGGTGATGACATCGCCCTGCCACGGCGGGCAATCATGACCTCCCTGCCGTGGCTCGATCCGGACCAGCTCTGGTTTCCCCCCGCCGATCAGGCCCTGGATGATCCGGACGGCCTGCTGGCGGTGGGGGGCGATCTCTCCACCGAGCGCCTGCGGCTGGCCTATCGCAACGGCATCTTTCCCTGGTTCACCGATGAGCAGCCCATCCTCTGGTGGTCACCGGACCCCCGCTGTGTGCTGTTCCCGGACGAGATCCATATCTCCCGCAGCCTGAAGCGAACCCTGAACAGCGGCGCTTTCCAGATCACTGTCGACCAAAACTTCACCGGTGTGATCCGCCATTGCGCCCATCTGCGTAGCGAAGGCACCTGGATCACCAACGATATGATGGCGTCCTACACCCGACTGCATTCCCAGGGGGCCGCCCATTCCGTGGAAGCCTGGAACCGTGACGGCAAGCTGGTGGGCGGCCTCTACGGCGTAGCCCTGGGGCAATGTTTCTTTGGCGAATCCATGTTCTCCCTGGAGACCAACGCCTCCAAGGTGGTCATGGTGCACCTGGCCCGTAACCTGGAGCTCTGGGGCTACCGCATCATGGACTGCCAGGTGGAAAGTGATCATCTGCTCAGAATGGGCGCCCGCACCATTCCACGGCGGGAGTTTTTATCTATACTCAGGGCAGGAGTGGACGCACCGCCCGAGCAGGACGCCTGGCGGCTCAAATGGCGCTGGCCGGGCGCCGATCCGGCCACGACGAACGAATAGCACGGCGCTGAGGACCCCCGTATGAGCAGCCTGAAAACGCTCGTATTCTTTGCCACCCCGCCCCACGAGTGCAGTTACCTCGACGACCGGGAAGCCACCACCATGTTCGTGGACCCCCGAGCCCGCGTCGACAAGCGCCTGTACAGCCAGCTCACCGCCCTGGGCTTCCGCCGCAGCGGGTCCCACTACTACCGGCCCCACTGCGAGCACTGCAATGCCTGTATCCCGGTTCGCCTCAATGCCGGAGAATTCCGCCCCGACCGTTCCCAGCGCCGGGTATGGCGCCGCAACCAGGACCTGGAATTCCGCCTGGTGCCGGCGCAGTTCTCCGAGCGGCATTACGAGCTCTACGCCCGCTATATCGAGCAGCGCCACTTCGACGGCGACATGTACCCGCCGTCCCGGGAGCAGTTCGCCTCCTTCCTGGTGGAGGGGGCCACCGAAAGCTACTTCCTGGAAATGCTCAAGGACGACCAGCTCATTGGCTTGGCGGTAATCGACACCCTGGATGACGGCCTCTCGGCCATCTACACCGTGTTCGAACCGGACGAGGAGGGGCGCAGCCTGGGCACCCTGGCGGTGCTCTGGCAGGTGGAGGAGGCGGTCCGTCGCGACCTGCCCCACGTCTACCTGGGCTACTGGATCCGGGAATGCCGCAAGATGAGCTACAAGACCCGTTTCCGCCCCATCGAAGCCCTGATCGACGGCCACTGGCAAGCCTTGCCTTCCCAATCCTGAAACCGCCGCCCTGGGCGCCGGCAGAGCCACCGCTTTTGCCAAAGGGTTGCAATTCAGGCAGAATTGCCGCATTTACAGAAAAGCACCGGCGAAACGCTCGCCTTTTTTACGAAAGTCACGCTTTGTCGCCAGCATCCGGACCGTCACCCAGCTACCGGCAGCGCGACAGACACACGAGGATCTTTACTGAATGGCGAAATCAGATGTCATCGAAATGGAAGGGGTTATTCTCGACACCCTGCCAAACACCATGTTCCGTGTTGAACTGAGCAACGGCCACGTGGTGACTGCACACATTTCCGGCAAGATGCGTAAAAACTACATCCGCATCCTCACCGGCGACAAGGTCAAGGTGGAGCTGACCCCCTACGACCTGTCCAAGGGCCGCATCGTCTACCGCGCCCGCTAGGAGCCCAGGTCACTTTCACGACCCGTCTCCCATAAAAAAACCACGGCCCGAAAGCCGTGGTTTTTTGTTGCCTGAGGGACAGGGAGGCGATCAGACCGCCTCTGCTGCCTCGCTCTCGTACTCGAACACCAGCTCGTCGCTCTCCAGCCGGACGTGGACGTCGCCGCCGTTCTCGGAGAGGGCCCCGAACAGGATCTGTTCGGCCAGCGGCCGCTTGATCTTGTCCTGGATCAGGCGCGCCATCGGCCGGGCGCCCATGGTAACGTCGTAGCCCTTCTCCGCCAGCCAGCGCTTGGCGTCCTCGTCCACATGCAGCACCACGCGCTTCTCGTCCAGCTGCGCCTGCAGCTCGGTGAGGAACTTGTCCACCACATGGGTGATGGTGTGCTGCTGCAGGTCGGCGAACTGGATGATGCCGTCCAGGCGATTCCGGAATTCCGGCGTGAAGGTCTTGCTGATGATTTCCATGCCGTCGGTGCTGTGGTCCTGCTGGCTGAAGCCGATGGAACGGCGAGCCATGCTCTCGGCACCGGCGTTGGTGGTCATCACCAGGATTACATGGCGGAAATCCGCCTTGCGGCCATTGTTGTCGGTCAGGGTACCATGGTCCATCACCTGCAGCAGCAGGTTGAAGACTTCCGGGTGGGCCTTCTCGATCTCATCCAGCAGCAGCACACAGTGCGGGTGCTTGTTGACCGATTCGGTGAGCAGGCCGCCCTGGTCGAAACCGACGTAGCCCGGAGGCGCACCGATCAGACGGGATACGGTGTGACGCTCCATGTATTCCGACATGTCAAAGCGCACCAGTTCGATGCCCAGCACCTTGGCCAGCTGCCGGGTGACCTCGGTCTTGCCCACCCCGGTGGGACCGGCGAACAGGAAAGCGCCCTCCGGCTTCTCCGGGGCCTTGAGGCCGGCACGGGCCAGCTTGATGGCGGTGGACAGGGACTCGATGGCCTTGTCCTGGCCGAATACCACCATCTTGAGGTCCCGCTCCAGGTTGCGCAGCAGGTCCTTGTCGCTGGTGGACACGCTCTTCGGCGGGATCCGCGCGATGGTGGCCACCACATCCTCAATGGCGGAGACACCCACCACTTTCTTGCGCGTGGCGGCGGGCATCAGGCGCTGACGCGCTCCCGCCTCATCGATCACGTCAATCGCCTTGTCCGGCAGATGGCGGTCGGTGATGTACCGGTCCGCCAGCTCGGCGGCCACCCGCAGGGCCTTGTCGGTGTACTTGAGATCATGGTGCTTCTCGAAGTGCGGCTTCAGGCCCTTGAGGATCTGGTAGGTGTCCTCGACGCTGGGCTCGTTGACATCGATTTTCTGGAAGCGACGGGCCAGGGCCGCGTCTTTCTCGAAGATGCCCCGGAACTCGGAGAAGGTTGTGGATCCGATGCAGCGGATCTCGCCGGAGCTGAGCATGGGCTTGAGCAGGTTGGAGGCATCCATCACCCCACCCGACGCGGAGCCGGCACCAATGATGGTGTGGATCTCGTCGATGAATAGGATGGCATGCCTCTCTTTCTTCAGCTCAGCCAGCAGGCCCTTAAGGCGCTTCTCGAAATCGCCCCGGTACTTGGTTCCGGCCAGAAGTGCGCCCAGATCCAGGGAGTAGACCACCGCGTCAGCGATGATCTCCGGAACCTGACCGTCCACGATCCGGCGGGCCAGACCCTCGGCAATGGCGGTCTTGCCGACACCGGCCTCACCCACCAGCAGCGGGTTGTTCTTGCGCCGGCGCACCAGGATCTGTACCACACGCTCGACTTCATGCTCGCGGCCGATCAGCGGGTCGATACGGCCCTGACGGGCCTGTTCGTTCAGATTGGAGGCGTAGCTCTCCAGCGGCTTGGCGGCACCATTCTCCTCACCGGGCTCGTCGTGGGAGGCCTGGTCCGGACCTTCCTGCTCTTCACCCTGAACCCTGGAAATGCCGTGAGAGACAAAGTTCACCACATCGATACGGGCGATGTTCTGCTTCTTGAGAACGTAGACAGCCTGGCTTTCCTGTTCACTGAAGATGGCCACCAGCACATTGGCACCGGTAACTTCCTTCTTGCCGGAGGACTGGACATGGAATACGGCTCGCTGCAGCACGCGCTGAAAGCCGAGGGTTGGCTGGGTTTCCCGCTCACTGTCGCTGCTCGGGATCAGCGGGGTGGTGGAGTCGACGAATTCGATCAGTTCGTCCTGCAGGCGCTGGAGGTCGGCGCCACAGGCTTTCAGGACCCCGAGGGCTGACTCGTTGTCCAGCAGTGCCAATAAAAGATGCTCGACGGTCATGAACTCATGACGCTTGTCGCGGGCATTTTTAAAGGCGGTATTCAGGGTAATTTCAAGGTCTTTGCTCAGCATGTGCCACCCCAAGATTGATCAGTCCGCACGTTCTATCTCGCAAAGCAGCGGGTGCTCGCATTCAGAGGAATACTGATTCACCTGGGCCGCCTTGGTCTCCGCGATGTCTCGGGTATAAACCCCACATACAGCTTTTCCCTGCGTATGGACGAGCAGCATCACCTGCGTCGCCTTCTCTTCATTCATCCCGAAGAACTTCATCAGCACCTCCACGACGAAATCCATCGGTGTGTAGTCATCGTTTAACAGCATGACTCTGAAACGCGCGGGCCGCTTCAAAGCTGGTTTCTCGGGCGCTACCGACAAATCGTCCTGGCGTCCCGGTTCCTCGCTGTCCCCCTGATTTAATACTAGTAGAGAATTCTTGATAGTCCGCATCACAGTAGCCGAAAATTCGTGTCCTGACCCAAAGATGGATGTCAGCATATCCGATTTCAAGGAACGCCTCCTGATTTGATCATAACCCCCGCCATTACTTGCGGCCAGAGCTTTGGATCCATCATTTTTTTGCCCTTGACACTGTATGAAAAGTGGTCAAAAGTAGTAAACGTAATGTGAAAAATTGTAACTTGGTTACAGAAAGGAAAGCAGGGTTGGAGTTAGGATTGTTATATGACTCCAGTCGGTCAATTTTCAAGCACCTGCGTTAACTTCCTGTTAAAAGAAGCATTTTTCATATGTATATCAATTGATAACAACAAGAAGAATGAAACAATACCTGAACAAGGAGTTCGATATGCCTACTGGCAAGGTAAAATGGTTCAACAACGCAAAGGGCTATGGCTTCATCATTGAGGACGGATGCAGTGACGACTTGTTCGCCCACTTCTCCTCCATCCAGATGGATGGCTACAAAACCCTGAAAGCGGGGCAGGCTGTCAGCTTCGACAAGAAGCCCAGTGACAAGGGGGTTCATGCCGTCAACATCGTGCCGGCTGAACAGACCGGCAAGCAGCCCGCCCAGGCCACCGATCGGGATAAAGCCGAGAAGGTGGATTACACCCTGCACCGGCGTGTCGCGAACGGTTGAGGTCCGCTCTGGTCGAAAATCGCAAAATGCAGTCGAAGCGCCCACAAGGCGATGAGGAAGTAAAATCCGTTGACCAGCCCTGAGGTCCGAATGGCCCTCTCCGCACTAGCGGTATAGCCTTCCAGAGGCGGCGTCCGGGAGTTCCCCGGCGCCGATCTCCAATGCAATCCCCTTTTCCTCCTTTGCCCTTTTCCTGCAAGCGATTTGCCCTCGCCGCCTCAGCTTTCCATTCTGGCGATCACCGCGTCACCGAATTCCGAACACTTCAGCAGCTTTGCATCCGGCATCAGCCGCTCGAAATCGTAGGTCACGGTCTTTGCCGCAATGGCGCCCTCCATACCCCGAATAACCAGATCCGCAGCTTCGCTCCAGCCCAGGTGCCTGAGCATCATCTCGGCGGACAATATCAGCGAGCCCGGGTTGACCTTGTCCTGGCCGGCGTACTTCGGCGCGGTGCCGTGGGTGGCCTCGAAGTTGGCCACAGAGCCGCCCATGTTGGCGCCGGGCGCAATACCGATGCCGCCCACTTCCGCCGCCAGGGCGTCGGAAATGTAGTCGCCATTGAGGTTGAGGGTGGCAATCACGCTGTACTCGTCCGGTCGCATCAGTATCTGTTGCAGAAAGGCATCGGCAATCACGTCCTTGATCACAATGTCCCGGCCGGTATTGGGATTCTTCATCACGTGCCAGGGTCCGCCGTCCAGCGGCTCGGCCCCGAAACGCTCCTTCACCAGTTCATAACCCCAGGTCTTGAAGGCGCCTTCGGTGAACTTCATGATGTTGCCCTTGTGCACCAGGGTCACCGACGGCTTGTCGTTGTCGATGGCGTACTGGATCGCCTTGCGCACCAGGCGCTGGGTGCCTTCCTTCGACACCGGCTTGATGCCGATGCCACAGCCCTCCGGGAAGCGGATGTTGGTCACCCCCATTTCCTCTCGCAGGAACCGTATCAGTTTGGTCGCTTCCGCCGAATCCGCCTTCCATTCAATGCCGGCATAGATGTCCTCCGAGTTTTCCCGGAAGATCACCATGTCGGTGAGCTCGGGATGACTGACGGGGCTGGGCACGCCCTTGAAGTACCGCACCGGGCGGATACAGGCGTAGAGATCCAGTTCCTGGCGCAGGGTCACGTTAAGGGACCGGTAGCCCTCACCCACGGGCGTGGTGAGAGGGCCCTTGATGCTGACCGGGAATTCCCGCAGGGCCTCGAAGGTTTCCTCCGGCATCCAGGTGTCCGGCCCGTAGACCCGGGTCGCCTTCTCGCCACAGTAAACCTCCATCCAGGAAATGGAGCGTTTGGAGCTGTAGGCCTTGAGCACTGCCGCGTCCACGACTTTCTTCATGACCGGGGTGATGTCGGCGCCGATACCGTCACCCTCGATAAACGGGATGATGGGGTGGTTGGGAACATTCAGGGACAGATCCGCGTTGACCGTGATCCGGCCGCCGTCGGCGGGCACCACAATTTTCTCAAAGGCCATATTGATCTCCCTTCCGCGACGGCTCCGGCACAGCCATGGGCCGCAGGGCAACGGTCGCTGTAATTCGGCAGGACCTGTCGGGTAGTATAGTGAACACCCCGGCTTTGTGTAGCGCCGAGCCGCCCTGAAACTCCCTGTTAGCGCTGGAATCCGCCGCCCCATGGCCACCCTGGTATTGCTGAACAAACCCTTCAATGTGCTCTGCCAGTTCACCGATGGCCAGGGCCGCGGCACGCTGGCGGATTTTGTCGATGTGTCGGGCGTCTACCCGGCCGGGCGGCTGGACTACGACTCCGAAGGCCTGGTGCTGCTGACGGACGATGGCCAGCTCCAGCACCGCATCGCCTCGCCCCGGCACAAGCTGGCCAAGACCTACTGGGTCCAGGTGGAGGGTGAGATCAGCGAGGATGCCCTGCAGGCGCTTCGGCAGGGGGTCGACCTGAAGGATGGGCCGACACTGCCGGCCCAGGCCAGCGCCATGCCGGCGCCGGCTGTCTGGCCCCGCCATCCGCCGGTGCGGGAGCGCCAGGCCATTCCCACCAGCTGGCTGCAACTGACGCTGACCGAAGGCCGCAATCGCCAGGTCCGGCGCATGACCGCGGCGGTGGGCTACCCCACCCTGCGGCTGATTCGCTATGGTATCGGTGACTGGACCATCGATGGCCTGCCACCCGGGGAGACCCGCAGCCAGGTCATTCACTTACCGCGGGCAGAGCCACCGGCGCCGGCCCGGCATAAAAAACAGGCACGGCCACGGCGCCCTGCCAGACGGAGAACATCATGACCTGGACACCCCACGTCACCGCCGCCGTTGTGGTTGAGGACAGCCATGGCCGCTTTCTGCTGGTGGAGGAAGTCAGCGGCGGGCGAACCGTGATCAACCAGCCCGCCGGCCATATTGAAGAAGGCGAAACCATTGTCGCCGCGGCCTGCCGGGAAGCCCTGGAGGAAACCGGCTGGCGGGTGGAGCCCACCCACTTCCTGGGGCTCTACACCTATCGCGCGCCTGCCAACGGCGTCACCTACTACCGCTTCTGCCTCATTGCCCGCGCGGCAGAGAAGCTCAGCGACCAGCTGGACAGCGACATCATCACCACCCACTGGCTGGACCTGGAGCAAATCCGCCAGCGCCGGGAGCAGCTGCGCAGCCCCCTGGTGCTGCAGTGCATAGAAGATTACCGCAATGGCCGGCAGTTCCCGCTGGATGTACTGGTGGAAACGCAGACGTGAGCCGCTGCGAATGCTAGACTCTGCCCTCCCCGAAAACCGCTGGCGCCAAGGGTGTCGGCCTGAATGAGCTGATTCGAGCAACTGGCATAACCATGACCCAACCCCTGTCCCAGACCCGCGTTATTGTCGGCATGTCCGGCGGCGTCGACTCCTCGGTGGCGGCCTGGCTGCTGAAGGACCAGGGCTACGCCGTGGAAGGCCTGTTCATGAAGAACTGGGACGAGGACGACGGCACCGAATACTGCACCGCCATGACCGACCTGGCGGATGCCCAGGCGGTGGCCGACCGCATCGGCATCAAGCTGCACACCGCCAGCTTCGCTGCCGAGTACTGGGACCGGGTGTTCGAGCATTTCCTGTCGGAATACAGTGCCGGCCGCACCCCCAACCCGGACATCCTCTGCAACAAGGAGGTGAAGTTTCGGGCATTCCTGGACTACGCCGTCACCCTTGGCGCCGACTACATCGCCACCGGCCACTACGCCCGCCAGCGTCCCCTGGGGGACGGCAGTGGCCGGGCGGAACTGCTCAAGGGCCTGGACCCAAACAAGGACCAGAGTTACTTCCTGCACGCGGTGTCCGGTGAACGCATCGCCCGCACCCTGTTTCCGGTGGGCGAGATCGAGAAGCCCGAGGTGCGCCGCATTGCCGCTGAGCAGGGCTTTGTCACCCACGACAAGAAAGACTCCACCGGCATCTGCTTCATCGGCGAGCGCAAGTTCCGGGATTTCCTCAAGCAGTACCTGCCGGCCCAGCCCGGCAACATCGAGACTCCCGACGGCGTGGTCATCGGCCGTCACCAGGGCCTGATGTACCACACCATCGGCCAGCGCCAGGGCCTGGGCATCGGCGGCCTGAGCCAGTACGGCGATGACCCCTGGTACGTGGCCGAGAAGGACCTGGCCAGGAATGTGCTCATTGCCGTCCAGGGCAAGAACCACCCACTGCTGTTCTCCCGCGGGCTCACCACCGGGGCGGTGGACTGGGTGGCGGGCGAGCCACCGGCGGGCGAGTTTCGGTGCCTGGCCAAGACCCGCTACCGCCAGCCCGACCAGCCCTGCCGGGTGGAAGTCACCGGCGCCGGTGTCCGGGTGGTGTTCGACGACCCCCAGCGGGCCGTCACCCCCGGCCAGTCCGCTGTCTTCTACCTCGGCGAGGTCTGCCTCGGCGGCGGCGTCATTGAACAGACCTGGCGTGACGGGGAGGCCGAGCCAGCGGGCACCGCCACCAGCATAGCGAGCGCCCAGTTTTGAGCCGATCCCTCGACGACCAGATCCTGGCCCTGGCGGGCATTTTCCAGGCCGCCACCCTGGTCCAGCAGGTCGCCCACCAGGGCCAGTGCGCCGAATCCTCGCTACAGGCCAGTGTGCGCTCCCTGTTCGCCACCGATCCGGATTCCACCCTGGCGGTCTATGGCGAACTCAAGGACCTGCGGGAGGGCCTGGCCACACTGGTGAGCGTGCTCAGCGAACAGAATCGGCGCCAGGACGTGGACATCCTGCGTTACGGCCTCAACCTGATTCACCTGGAAGCCCGGCTCAAGCGCAACCCGGACATGCTGGACGTGATTGCCAGCCGCATCGAGCAGGCCCGTCACACCGCCCGCCATTTCGGCTATGGCCATGGCAACCTGCTGCGTAACCTGGGCTCCATCTACACCGACACCATCAGCACCTTCAAGCTTCGCATCCAGGTCACCGGCGACCCCAGGCACCTGCAGAACCCGGACAACGCCGCCCGTGTCAGGGCGCTGCTGCTGGCGGGCATACGATCGGCGGTGCTCTGGCGCCAGAGCGGCGGCCGGCGCTGGCACCTGGTGTTCTTCCGGCGCCGGATCATTGCCCGGGCCCGGGAGCTGGCGGAACAGGCGAACCGCTCGGTCTACGACTGAAACCCGCTGCCGGCTGGTGTATCATAGCCGCCCTGACGCAATGCCCATGCGCCGGCCGGCCAAAGCGTCTCCCGGAGCCCTGCCGCAAGGGCGCCGCGGAGTCGGGCCAAGGCGCCCAAACCGATTCCTATCCGCATTGAATTGAGAGGTTTTTCGATGGAACTCACCGCCCTGACCGCCATCTCCCCGGTCGACGGCCGCTACGGCGACAAGGTCCGCGTTTTTCGCGAGATTTTCAGTGAATACGGCCTGATCAGGAACCGTGTGACCGTCGAAATCCGCTGGCTGCAGAAGCTGGCCGCCCATCCCGGCATCCCCGAGGTACCGGCGTTTTCCCCGGAGGCGAGCCGCGCCCTGGACGGCATCGTCAGCGACTTCAGCCTGGCGGACGCCGAGGCCATCAAGACCATCGAAAGAACCACCAATCACGACGTCAAGGCGGTGGAGTATTTCATCAAGGACAAGATTGCCAGTATCCCGGAGCTACACGCGGTCACGGAATTTGTCCATTTCGCCTGTACGTCCGAGGACATCAACAACCTGTCCCATGGCCTGATGCTGCACGAGGGTCTGCATCACGGCCTGCTGCCGGCCATGGACCGGATCATGGACGAGCTGGGTGGGCTGGCCCACCAGTTCGCGGACCAGCCCATGCTGTCCCGCACCCATGGCCAGACCGCCTCCCCCACCACCGTGGGCAAGGAGTTCGCCAACGTCGCCTACCGCCTGCGGCGCCAGGCCCGCAAGATTGCCCGGGTCGAGCTGCTGGGCAAGATCAATGGCGCGGTGGGCAACTACAACGCCCATCTGGTGGCCTACCCCGACGTGGACTGGGAGACCAATGCCAAGGAGTTCGTGGAAAGCCTGGGCCTGGTGTGGAACCCCTACACCACCCAGATCGAGCCCCACGACTGCATTGCCGAGCTCCACGACAACATCGCCCGCTTCAACACCATCCTGATCGACCTGAACCGGGACATCTGGGGCTACATCTCCCTGGGTTATTTCAAGCAGCGCACCGTGGCCGGCGAAGTGGGCTCCTCCACCATGCCCCATAAGGTCAACCCGATCGATTTCGAGAACTCCGAGGGCAACCTGGGCATTGCCAACGCCATTCTTGGGCACCTGTCCGCCAAGCTGCCCATTTCCCGCTGGCAGCGTGACCTCACCGACTCCACCGTGCTGCGCAATCTGGGGGTGGGCTTTGCCCACAGCCTGATCGCCTACGAGGCCACCCTCAAGGGCCTGGGCAAGCTGGAGCTCAACGCCGCCCGGCTGGACGAGGATCTCGACCACGCCTGGGAGGTGCTGGCGGAGCCCATCCAGACCGTCATGCGCCGCTACAACATCGAGAAGCCCTACGAGAAGCTCAAGGAGCTGACCCGGGGCAAGGCCATGACGCCGGAACTGATCCACAGCTTCGTGTCGTCCCTGGAGATTCCGGAAGCCGCCAAGGAAGAACTGCTGGCACTGACCCCTGGCACTTACACCGGCAACGCCGATCAACAGGCCCGGGCGATCTAGGCCATGGACCTTCCCGGCGGCATCCCGGCAGAGCGGTTCCTGCGGGAATACTGGCAGAAAAAGCCCCTGGTGATTCGCCAGGCCTTCCCAGGTCTTGAGAGTCCGGTCAGCGCCGACGAGCTGGCAGGCCTGGCCTGTGAGGAGGCGGTGGAATCCCGCATCGTGGTGGAGAACGATGCCGGCAAGCCCTGGCAACTGCACAACGGGCCCTTTGATCCGGAGCGCTTCGAGCAGCTCCCGGCCAGCCACTGGACCCTGCTGGTACAAGGGCTGGACCACTGGGTGCCCGAGGCCGCCGACCTGCTGGAGGCGTTCCGCTTCATCCCCAACTGGCGACTGGACGACATCATGGCCAGCTACGCGCCGGCCGGCGGCAGTGTCGGACCCCACTATGACCAGTACGATGTCTTCCTGCTGCAGGCCCAGGGCCACCGGCGCTGGGAATTCGGCGGCCGGTGCGACGAAACCTCGCCCCGGGTGGAGGGCACACCGCTGAGGATCCTCAAGCAATGGCAGGGAGAGCAGACCGTCACCCTGGGCCCCGGCGACATGCTCTACCTGCCGCCGGGCATCGGTCACCACGGGGTTGCCGAGGATGACTGCATTACACTGTCCGTGGGTTTCCGGGCGCCCACGGTGGACGATGTGCTAACCGGCTTCTCGGACTTCCTCTGCAGCCAGCCCGGCGCCGGCGACCACCTGGCGGACCCGGACCTGGCCCGGCCGGAAAATCCGGGCGCCATCTCGAATGCCGCCATTGAACGGCTGTACGGGGTGATCGCCGAGCGCCTGCAGGACCGGCGCCAGCTCGCGCTCTGGTTCGGCCAGTTCGCCACCGCTCCCAAGAATGCCGACATCATCCAGCCGGCGGATGAGCCGGTCGACCGTGACGACATCCGGCAGCTGCTCGCCGAAGGCGCCCTGCTGCGTTGGAATGAGGGCTCCCGTTTCGCCTATCATGACTTTGAGGAAGACACCGCGCTTTTCGTCGACGGTGAGCGCTTCATGCTCCGGGGCGAGGCCCGGGCCCTGGCGCCGCTGCTGTGCCGCAGCAACCAGCCGGCGGTGGCTGAGCTCAGGCCGCTGCTGGCAGACGATGCACTGGCGGGCCTGATCACCCACTTGTTCAATCAGGGGCACCTGTATCTCGAATGACACTCCGGTTTCGCAAATACAGCTGGCAACTGGCCCCGCAGGCGGTCAGGGACATCCGTCACCAGGTCTTTATTGAGGAGCAGAAGGTCCCGGAAGACCTGGAATGGGACGATACCGACGCCATTGCGGACCATTATGTGGCGGTGGACCAGGACAACACCGCCGTCGCGGTGGCCAGGCTCTACCCGTCAGTGACAGACACAGCCCGCATCGGCCGCATGGCGGTGCTGCCGTCCCATCGCGGCCGCGGTGTCGGCGAGGCCCTGCTGCGCCATCTGGTGACGGAAGCGGCCGGGGATTTCAACGACATTGCCCTGTCGGCCCAGGAGCGCGCCATCCCCTTCTACCAGCGCTCCGGCTTTCACGTCTGCTCGGATCCCTACGACGATGCCGGCATTCCCCACGTCGACATGCGCTGCCTCGCACCATCACTGGTGGCCAGCCAGTGGCAGCAACGTGACCAACCGATGATCCTCGGCCAGGATCGGGACGCCTGGCTGTTCGACAGCGACAGCGACCTGCGGGATCTGATGGACTCAGTCTGCGGCCAGGCCCGGCAAAGGCTCTGGCTCTACGACCGGTTGCTGGAGCACGGCCACTACGATCGTTTCCGGCTGCGGGAGATCATTTCCGGCCTGGCGCGGCGTCACCGCCTCAGCGAGGTAAGACTGCTGATTCACGACGACAAACCCCTGGTCCAGCGCCGCCACCAGCTGGTGGAGCTGATGCGCCGGCTGCCCAGCAAGATCGAGCTGCGGCTGGTGAATCCGGATTATCCCAATCAGGAGCAGCCCTTCCTGCTGGCGGACCGGGACGCCCTGGTGATGCGGCACCGGTTCGAATCACCGGCCGGCGTGGCCCGCTTCGCCGAGCCGGGCCACGTCAAACGCATGGCGGAAGACTTCCAGCGCATGTGGGACACCGCCTCACCTTCCCTGGAGCTACGGGAACTGCCGCTCTGACGATTGCCTGTCGGGATCAGCGCTCCGAACCCTGAATCAGCGGGCGGCCTTCCGGAGCCTCGAACTGGGTGCCGAATTCGGCGAACTCCGCGTCCACTTCCTCCGCCACCTCGACAATCAGCCGCCGCAACCACTGGTGATCGGCGTTGTGCTGTAGCAGCGGACTCCAGGCCATCTTGAGTTCGAAGGGCGGTATGTCGAACGGCGGCACCTTGACCACCAGGCCCGGGTTGTCCCTCTGCAGCCAGGCCGCCCGGCTGGGCAGGGTGGCGATCAGGTCGTGCTGCTCCGCCAGCAGCATGGCCACCTGGTAGTGGCGGGTGAACACCGAGATCTGGCGCTTGCGGCCCATACGGGAGAGGGCCTCGTCCACCCAGCCCAGTCGCTGCACATCCTTGGGATTGACCCCCACCCCGACCCCGAAGCCGGTCTTGCTGACCCAGATATGGCTGGCATCCAGGTAGGTATCGAGGGTAAAGGGTTCCCGCAGGATGGGGTTGCGAGCGTTCATCAGGCAGGCGAAGTACTCGGTCCACAGGGTCTTCTGGTGAAAGGACTGGGGAATCTTGTCGAAGCGGTTGATGGCCATGTCCAGGCGGCCCTGCTCCACATCCAGGAAGCTGACGTCGCTGGGGGTCAGCACGTCGAGCGTCACATGGGGCGCCTCCTGGCGAATCCGACGCAGTACCCGCGGCATCAGGCAGGATTCGGCGTAGTCACTGGCCATGATGCGGAACACCCGCTGGCTCTCGGTGGCGGCGAACGGGGTCTTTTCCTGCACTGCCTGCTCGATGTCGGACAGGATGCTGCGTACCAGCGGCTGCAGTTCGGTGGCCCGCTCGGTCGCGGTCATACCCTCACTGGTGCGCACCAGCAGTGGATCGGCGAACAGATCCCGCAGGCGCCGCAGGCCGTTGCTCATGGCTGGCTGGGTGATGCCCAGGTGGGTGGCCGCCTTGGTCACGTTCTTTTCCCGCAGCAGCACATCCAGGTAGACCAGCAGATTCAGGTCGACCCGCGAGATATCCATACCGACTCCATCAGGCAATATTCAGTGAAATAATGCCCATAATAATAACAATAAACGGTACTTATATGAAGCCGTGGAGCTGCCTGCAAAGGCCGTCCGCGAGCAACGCCCGGTTGCAATCCCTTACACGTAAAAACCGGATAAACCGGCATTTTTCTGCTAATCTTCCGGTAACTTGCCGGCCGCCGCGCACTTTTGTACCGGCACTGCCTCTCACCTGTAGACGAGGTTCCCTGAGACTGCATGGATACCACAACGATCGTCATATTCTTTGCTGTCATCGTCTTTGTGTCGATCGGCATCATTGTCCTCAGCCAGATGCGGGAAAAAGCCCGCATCGAACGCGCACGCAAGGTGACGGCACTGGAGGACAGTTACAATCGCGCCAACCGTCTGCTTACAGAGATCCCCGGCCAGTACCTCACCCGGGAACTCAAACTGCTGCTGATCAACCGGATCGAGGAAATCTGTCGCGAACTGGAGGGACTCAGGGCCGATCTGCCGGTGCGGCAATGGCGATCGGACGTCCAGACCCTGAAGCAGCAGATCGTGGACGGCAACGACGAGCGCACGCCCACGAAAATCGATTCGCCGGAGAAGTCCGCCTACGTCAAGGAACTGCTGCAGAGCCTGTTCAAGATGATCGAGTCCCTGCACAAGAGCGGCAGGATCGACAGCGCCACTGCCAAGAAGAATCTCAAGCACGTGCTTTTCCTGGTTCACAAGACCCACGCCGACATGCATGTGTTCCAGGCCAGGGACTACATCCGCCAGAACGAGATTCGCAAGGCGATCCACGCCTACCATCTGGCCAGCACCGAAATGGGCAAATCCCGGGACAACCCGCTGGCATTGAAAGCCGTGAAGAGTTTCCGCACCCGCATCAAGGAACTGGAAGCGTCACTGAATGGCGGCGGCACCACCGAGCCCCAGGAAAAGCAGCATCGCCTCGACAAGGAATGGGACAACTTCCTGCATGAGGACGAGTGGAAGAAAAAGGCCGACTACGACGACTGACACCGGATGGCGGGCATGATGGTGCAAGTTCGACAACAGGGGCGCAGGCCAGCGTGAGCTCTCCCTTCCGCAAGCGGCTGTCGTTCCGGCTGACCCGCAACACGGTTTTGCTGGCCATGGCCCTTGGTCTGGTGCTGAACCTGATCCAGGTCACCCAGGAGTTCTTCCAGGCCCGGGAAGCCATGGACAAGGATATCCAGGCGCTGCTGGAAATCAGCCACAGCCCGGCCTCGCAGATTGCCTACAACATCGATGCCCGCCTTGCCGAAGAACTGCTTACCGGGCTGCTGAAACACCCGGCGATCATTGACGCCCGCATCGTCGACCCGGAAAACCGGACCCTGGCGGCCGTCAGCGAAGCCAGTGACCCTTCCAGCTACCGCTGGCTCAGCGACCTGCTGTTCGGCCCGATCCGGTTCTACTCCAGCAATCTCCGGGTACCCCAGCTGGAGGACATTCCCCTCGGGGAGCTGGCGGTCACCATCGACACCTATTACTACGGCACCAACTTCCTGAGCCGCGCCGGCTACACCATCGCCAGTGGCTTCATCAAGAGCCTGGCACTGTCGGTGATGCTGCTGTTCGTGTTCTATTTCATGCTCACCAAACCCATGCTTCAGGTCATCGCCGGCCTGCGGGAGGTCTCCCCGAAAACCCCCGAGAAAGCCCGCCTGCCGGTGCCAGCCAGCCACGAGGAAGATGAGATCGGGCTGATGGTGAGCATCATCAACCGCCACCTCGACACCATTGACGCCAGCCTGGACAGACTGCGACTGGCGGAGGGGGAGATCAAGAACTATTCCTTCAAGCTGGAGCGGGAGGTCGAGGACCGCACCCGGGAGATCTCCGACAAGAACCTGGCCCTGCAGCGGGGCAACCGGGCGCTGATCCGTGCCAAGGAGGACGCCGTGCGCCGGGCCCGCTCCCGGGCCAACTTCCTGGCCAGCATGAGCCACGAGATCCGCACCCCCCTCAACGGCATGCTGGGAATGCTGAGCCTGACCCTGGAGGCGGACCTGGAGCCGGCCCAGCGAACCCGCCTGGAAATCGCCCTCAATGCCGGCCAGAGCCTGCTGGGGCTGCTCAACGACATTCTCGACATTTCCAAGGTGGAAGCGGGCAAGCTGGACCTGGAGTCCATTGCCTTCGACCTGCGGGCCCTGATCGAGGAAAGCGCCACCCTGCATGCCCAACAGGCCCACCGCGAAAGCATCGAAGTGGTAACGGAGGTGGATCCGGCCCTGCCCCGGTCGTTTCTGGGAGACCCCACCCGGACCCGCCAGATCATCAACAACCTGCTGGGCAATGCCATCAAGTTCACCGATGCCGGCGAGGTGCGTATCCAGGCCCGGTATGAAGACAACCAGGTGCGTATGGACGTGATCGACACCGGTATCGGCATGTCACCGGAGAGCCTGAACCGTATCTTCTCGCCCTTCTCCCAGGCCGAGGTCAACACCGCCCGACGCTACGGTGGTACCGGCCTGGGTCTGGCCCTCTGCCGCCAGCTGGTGGAGCGCATGCACGGCCAGATCAATGTGGAATCGGAAGAGCACCGCGGCACCCATTTCTCCGTGCTCCTGCCGCTTCCGGTCAATCCGGAGGGCCCCACCCGTGCCGAGGCGATGCCGGCCGATCTGCAGCGCCGTGGCGTCTGTCTGGCCCTGCCCAGGAACCACCGCCATCGGCAGGCCATGGAGCGGCAACTGGTCTACTGGGGCCTGCCGGTCAGGGGCTGGCCGGAGCGGGAGGAAGCGCCTGCCGACAAACAGCCGGTGCTGGTGATCGACGCCAACGACCCGGAAGCCCTGGCGCTGGCCCTGAAATGGCCATCCGGTTCGGTACTGGTGGTGGCCAGCGACGACTGGCAGGATTTTGGCCACGGTTGGCAAAGACTGGCCCTGCCGCTGCGCCAGACTGAGCTGCGTCGCTGCCTGCTGGCGATGAGTGCCGGCCGGGGTGGTGAGCCCCGGGCGCCGGAGCCTGCGGCCCTGCCTGCACCCTCGTCAGAGCCGCCCCTGCGACTGCTGCTGGTGGAGGACAACCGGGTCAACCAGATGGTGGCCAGCGGCATGCTGAAGAAACTGGGCTACGAAGTGGACCTGGCGGAGAACGGCGAACAGGCGCTGGCGGCGCTCGAGCGCGAACATTACGAGGCGGTGCTGATGGACTGCCAGATGCCGGTGATGGACGGCTACGAAGCCACCCGCCGCATCCGCCAGAACCCGGACTGGCAGGCCCTGCCGGTGATCGCCGTCACCGCCAACGTGATGCATGGGGACCGGGAGGAATGCCTGAACGCCGGCATGAACGACTACATCACCAAGCCCTTCGACCGCCAGAGCTTGAAAACCGCTATCGAGCGCTGGACGAAGCGCCGCCCTCCAGCTCATTGAGCAGGGCCCGTAACTCATCCCGCAGGGCCGCCGCCCGATCCGGCGCCACGCCGCTGTCGCAGAGCAGCCGTGCCGGCAGGGTTTCGGCCCGCGCCCGCAGGGACCGGCCCTGCTCGGTGAGGTCCAGCAGCACCACCCGCTGATCCGCCGCTTCCCGGCGCCGGCGAACCAGGCCCTGCTCTTCCAGCCGTTTCAGCAGTGGCGTGAGGGTGCCGGAATCCAGCCGCAGGCGTTTGCCCAGATCCGAGACCCGGACCCGTTCGTCGCCTTGGGTGGTTTCCCACAACACCAGCATCACCAGGTATTGGGGATAGGTCAGCCCCAGCGCCGACAGCAGCGGCCGATACCGGGCGGTAACCGCCCGGTTGGCAGCGTAGAGGGCAAAGCAGATCTGGTTGTCCAGCGCCAGATGGTTGCTGTCGGTCATGGTTCAGAGCAGTTTTTCGATGTCGCCGCGAATCTGTTCCGGCTTGGCGGTGGGCGGATACCGACGCACCACTTCCCCATCACGATTGACCAGGAACTTGGTGAAGTTCCACTTGACCTTCTCCGAGCCCATCAGCCCCTTGGCTTCGGACTTCAGCTTGCGGTACAGCGGGTGGGTGTTGGGGCCGTTGACTTCGATCTTGGCGAACATGGGGAAATCCACGCCGTAGTTCAGGCTGCAGAACTGGCTGATCTTGTCGTTGTCCGCCGGGTCCTGGTTGAGGAACTGGTTGCAGGGAAAGCCCAGCACCGCCAGACCGCGATCCCCCAACTCCGCATGCAGCGCCTGCAGACCTTCGAACTGTGGCGTGAAACCGCATTTGCTGGCGGTGTTGACGATCAGCATGACCTTGCCCTTGTAATCCGCCAGGGTCTGCTCCTTGCCGTCGATGGTAGTCACCGGTACGTCGTAAAGGGATTCACTCGCCATGCTCACCTCCTGATCTGAATTGTGCAAAATTATATTGTGCACAATACAGTATCCCGGGCAGTCCGCAACACCCGATTTTGCCGTCGCCCTGCCCACAGTCATTAAATAGCGGTCAGCAGTGCCTTTTTTGATCACAATTCATCATGAATGGGCTGTTGTAGGGGGCTTTGGCTCCGCTAGAATACGGCTTTGCTCATTTCACCGGGAACCCGCAGTTTATGCAGAACTACAAGAAGTCCGCCAAGCTCGATAACGTCTGTTATGAAATTCGGGGCGTGGTTCTGCGGGAGGCGCGCCGACTGGAAGAGGAAGGCCACCGGGTGCTGAAGCTCAATATCGGCAACCCCGCCGCCTTCGAGCTAGATGTGCCCGAGGAGATCCAGCAGGATGTGATCTACAACCTGCCCGCGGCCCAGGGCTATGTCGAGTCCAAGGGCCTGTTCTCGGCCCGCAAGGCGGTCATGCACTACTGCCAGCAGCGTGGCATCGACAAGGTGGACATCGACGACATCTACCTGGGCAACGGCGTCAGCGAGCTGATTGTGATGTCCATGCAGGCGCTGCTGAACACCGGCGATGAGGTGCTGATCCCGGCCCCGGACTACCCGCTCTGGACCGCTGCCGTCACCCTCTCCAGCGGCAAGCCGGTGCACTACCGCTGCGACGAGCAGCAGGAGTGGTTCCCCGACCTGGACGACATCAAGGCCAAGATCACCAGCCGGACCCGGGCCATCGTACTGATCAACCCCAACAACCCGACGGGCGCAGTCTATCCGCCGGAGTTACTGGAGCAGGTCATCGAACTGGCCCGCCAGCATAACCTGATCATTCTATCGGACGAGATCTACGACAAGATCCTCTACGACGGCGTCGAGCACGTGTCCACCGCCTCACTGGCGGACGATGTGCTCTTCTTTACCTACAACGGCCTGTCAAAGAACTACCGGGCCGCCGGTTACCGCTCCGGCTGGATGATCATCAGTGGCGCCAAGCACAAGGCCCGGGACCTGATCGAGGGCATCGACATGCTGGCCTCCATGCGCCTGTGCGCCAACGTTCCGGCCCAGCTGGCGATCCAGACCGCGCTGGGTGGCTATCAGTCCATCAATGACCTGGTGGCGCCGGGCGGGCGGCTCTACGAGCAGCGGGAAACCGCCTGGTCCCTGCTCAACGACATTCCCGGCGTCAGTTGCGTCAAGCCCAAGGGAGCGCTCTACCTGTTCCCGCACCTGGATCCCAAGCGCTTCCCTATCGAGAACGATGAGCGTCTGGTCCTGGACCTGCTTCTGCAGGAGCGCATCCTGCTGGTGCAGGGTTCGGCGTTCAATATCGACGACCGCCAGCACCTGCGGGTGGTCTTCCTGCCCCGGGAGGACACCCTGGAGGACGCCATCAAGCGGCTGGCCTACTTCCTGTCCCACTACCAGCAGTAGGAGCGCGCCATGGCGGACATTCACATCGAGGAGTTCTACAAGGACGTGGCCATCGCCCTGGTACAGCTCTACGGTGCCTTTCCCCGCCGGGTGAACCTGTTCGTCGAGGACATCGCCGGCCCGGACGAACCGGACGAATTCGGCCTCCACAGCCGCCGACACATGGCCTGTTTCGGCGCCCTGCTCTGGCTGGCGGAGGAGGGCCTGCTGCGCTACGTCGACACCATCCGCCAGGAAGCCCTGGACCAGGCGGTGCTGACCCAGGCGGCCTTTATCCGCCTCAGCACACCGGCACCGGAAACCCTGGTCAGTGAGGTGGCACCCCAGGCCCTGGCGTCTGCCGCCAAGGCCCCACCGTCGGTGCGGGCGGACTACTCCAGCCACATCCACCTGTTCCGGGAGGCCCTGCGCAGCGGCAGCTCGGATCGCATTACCCAGGTGGTCCAGACCACTTTCTTCGTCCCGCCAGAGGCCTGAAAGCGCTGCATTAAATCGGCGTTAACCGCTTGAACTGACGCGCACCAGGCCCAATTATTCCGGTCAAAGGCCCCGCTGGGGTCGCTGTAACCGGAGGAATCAAGATCCATGCGCATACTGCTGTTTCTGGCGACCAACCTCGCCGTCATCCTGGTGGCCGGCGTCACGCTGCAACTGCTCGGCGTCGACAGCTACCTGGCCCAGGGCGGCATCCAGTATCAGTCCCTGCTGATCTTCGCCGCCGTGTTCGGCTTCGCCGGCTCCCTGGTGTCCCTGCTTATCTCCAAACCCATGGCCAAATGGAGCACCCGGGCCAAGGTGATCGAGAACCCGCGCACCGCCACCGAGCGCTGGCTGGTGGACACCGTCCGTGAACTGGCCCGCAAGGCCAACATCGGCATGCCGGATGTGGCGATCTTCCCCGCCACACAGGCCAACGCCTTTGCCACCGGCTGGAATCGCAACCAGTCACTGGTGGCGGTCAGTGAGGGCATGCTGGAGCGCTTCAGCCAGGAAGAGATTCGCGCGGTGCTGGGCCACGAGATCGGTCACGTGGCCAACGGTGACATGGTCACCCTGGCGCTGATTCAGGGGGTGGTGAACACCTTCGTGATCTTCGCCTCCCGCATCATCGGGTCGGTGGTGGACCGGGCGGTGTTCAAGAGCGAAAGCGGGCACGGGCCGGGCTTTTTCATCGTCAGCATCGTGGCTCAGATCGTGTTGGGCATCCTGGCCAGCACCATCGTGTTCTGGTTCTCCCGCCGGCGGGAGTTCCGCGCCGACATCGCCGGCGCCCAGCTGGCGGACCGTGGCTCCATGATCCGTGCGCTGAAGCGCCTGAAGGCGGAAAGCGGCATCCCGGACCAGATGCCGGACAACCTGGAAGCCTTCGCCATCAACCAGGGCGCGCGGGCAGGCATCCGGGCCATGTTCATGACCCACCCACCCATCGAGCGCCGCATCGCCGCGCTGGAATCCGCAACCCTGGCCTGATCGGCTGGGGCTCCCCCCAGACGTTTCTCGTGCCAAGGTCGGATAGCCGGCCTTGGCCGCTTTTTCTATAGTGGGACTGAACACACGGTGTGGCATTCACACATCAGACATAATGTCCCGGTAGCCTTGTTGCAAATCAGACGTCAGGTATTTCGGTTGGTTCATTCGCTGACCGGGAAACTGAATGGAGGCAGCCGCCGAACGGCGCTGAGAGACACCCATGACAAAGGATGAGAGCATGCTACACAAAAGGCAGAATCCCGAGCCCGAGATGAACGGCGCCGCGATCGTGCTGTCCGATGGCCGCGAGGTACCCATCACCGACACCATGGTCAAGCAGGCGCTGGACAACCTTGCCCAGGCCGGCAGCACCGACACCACAGACAAGTGCGCCTCCTGAGGCGCCCCAGCCCTAGAGCTTCAGCTTGAAGCCGAGCATCCGGAACTGGTCCTGGAGCGAGCGGCTGGTGCCCTTCAACTGGATTTTCACGCTCGAGAACTCCCGGCGCACCGGATAGTCCCGCCGCAGCCGGTCAAACACCCTGCCCCGCTGTTCCGACTCCACCGTCAGGCCGCGACGCAGCCGGGCGTCGTCCCGGCGCGGGTCGTAACAGGCCCGGATGGCCACATCGGCGGCTTCCCGCGCCTGTACGGCACGGGTGAAAGCGAGTTTGCTGAGGGGTGGTTCCGGCAGGAACTGACCCGCCTGCTTGCGGGACGGCAGCCCCAGGAAGCGGCACAGAGCCTGGTAGATCATCTCGGTACCCTGGACCTTGCCCTCGAGGCTGTAGCCGGCAATATGGGGCGTGGCCAGCCAGACCCGGTCCACCAGGGCCTGGTTGATGGCCGGCTCCCGATCCCAGACATCCAGCACCACGGTGGGCGCATCGGCGGCATCCAGGCGCGCCAGCAGGGCTTCCTCGTCGATCACTTCGCCCCGGCTGCTGTTGATCAGGAGCTGGTGGGACCGGAGCTCTTGCAGCCGTGCGGCGTCGATCAGGTGGTAGGTGGGATGCTCGCCACCCCGGGTCAGTGGTGTATGCAGGGTCACCACGTCGCAGGCCAGAACCTCCTCCAGCGAGTGGAAACTCTCCTCCTCGTCGTCTTTGGCTTCCCGCAACGGATCGCTGACCCTGACGTCCAGGCCCAGCCGGTCCAGCACCCGCCAGAGCGCGCCGCCGACGTTGCCCGCCCCGACGATGCCGACGGTGAGCTCCGACCAGTCCTTCAGATCCAGACGCTCGGCATGGAGCGACAGCACACTGAGAATGTATTCCACCACGCTGTTGGCGTTGCAGCCCGGGGCGCTGGCGAAGGTGATCCCGTTGTCCGCCAGCCAGGCCATGTCGACATGGTCGGTGCCGATGGTGGCGGTACCCACGAACTTGACCCGGCTGCCTTCCAGCAGGCCTGCGTTGACGGGGGTGACGGAGCGGACCAGCAGGATATCGGCGTCCGCCACGTCCGTCGGACTCATGTGGCGCCCTGACACCCGGCGGATATCGCCAATGTCGTCGAAGAAGGAATCCAGCAACGGGATATTTTCATCGGCTACGATCAACATCGGACTCTCTCCCTACCGTCAGGCGCGGCGCTGGCGCTGGGGCCGGCCCTGGGCCGGGCGGCGGTTACCACCCCGGCGCCGGCTGATCAGCGGCTTTTCCAGCGGCTTCATCAGTTCCTCGTCCGGCACCGTCGAGGTGATCTTCTGGCCGATGTAGGACTCGATGGCCGGCAGCGAGAAGGCGTCGTCCTCACTGGCAAAGCTTACCGAGATACCGTGCTTGCCGGCCCGGCCGGTACGACCAATGCGGTGGACGTAATCCTCCGCATTCTCCGGCAGGTTGTAGTTGAAGACGTGGGTCACGCCCTCCACATGGATGCCGCGGCCGGCCACGTCGGTGGCCACCAGCACCTGGATATCGCCACGCTTGAACTGGTCCAGGGTCTTCAGCCGCTTGTTCTGGGGAATCTCGCCGGACATCAGGGCCACTTTGATACCCTGGTTGCGCAGATCCTCGTCCAGATCCCGGCATTGGTCGCGCCGGTTGGCAAACACGATGGCCTTGTCCACGTCGCGATTCTGCAGGTAGTTCACCAGCACCGTGAGCTTCTCGTCGCCACCCACCAGGTAAACGGTCTGCTGGACCCGTTCGGCGGTTTTCTGCTCCGGCTCGATCTCGACGAACTCGGCGCTGCGGGTCCACATGGACGCCAGGTTCAGCACGTCCTGGTTGAACGTGGCGCTGAACAGCAGGGTCTGGCGCTCGTCCTTCGGGGTGCACTTGCGGATGATGCGCTTGACGTCCGGAATAAAGCCCATATCCAGCATGCGGTCGGCCTCATCCAGGATCAGCAGGTCCAGCTGGTCCAGGAATACGTCCTGGGAGCCCAGGAAATCGATCAGCCGGCCGGGGGTGGCCACCAGGATGTCCACCACTTCGTTCTGCAACTGGTCCCGTTGTTTGTCGTAGTTCATGCCACCCACCACCGTGACCACATTGTGGCCGGTGTAGCCGCACAGCTGTTCGGCGTCCTTGGCGATCTGCATGGCCAGCTCCCGGGTCGGCGCCAGCGCCAGTACGCGGGGCTCGGAGGCAAAGCGGTCGGAAGCGGGGATGGGCTGCTCCAGCATGCGCTGGATGGCGTTGATCAGGAAGGCCGCGGTCTTGCCGGTGCCGGTCTGGGCCTGGCCGATCAGGTCGCGGCCCGCCAGGGTGTAAGGCAGGGTCTCGGCCTGGATGGGGGTGCAGTAGTCAAAGCCGATGTCGGCGATGGCGTTCTTCAGGCGGTCGTCCAGGTCCAGGTCGATGAACCGGGTCTTGCCCTCCACCACCGGCGGTTCCGGCCGTTTGGCGGGCCGGGCCTTGGCGGCTACCGGCTCCGGCCGGGCCGGCTCGGGCGTGGCCGGGGCGTCACTGTCGTTGGTGGCCTTGCGCGATTCCACTGGCGCGGCTGCGGGCGTGGCGGCAGCGGGCTCGGCGACAGGACGGGATTCCGCCTTGTGCACCGGCGCCGGTTCCGGGGCGGGGCTGGCCGGCGGGTTGGTTGCGGTGACACCGGAACGGATGCCAAGAACCTCGAGGAACCAGTGCCAAATCTTGACGAGCGCGGTCATATACAGTCTGCTTACCTTGTTGATTCGGACGTCGTCAGGCCCTGATCCTGCCATGCCTGTGCGAACAGGGTCTGCCGTCCATAGAATGTCAAAAGTGTCTGGTGGAACCGGGCCGCCCGTGCCGGCAATCCGTCACGGAGGTAATGGTCAGCCATGGCCCGGACCCGGGCGCGGAAACCGGCCTCGTCCGCCGCACCCTGGCCGCTGAGATTGTCGACGCTGATATGAAAGCGCGAGCCGGCGGCCACAGAGAACAGCCACTCCAGTGCCTGGGGCCTGACTTCCACCGATTCAAAAGCCTGCTGCTGGGCAGCCGTGCGACCGTCCGGACAGTACCAGTAACCGTAGTCGTGCAGGCCGCGACGCCTGGCGCCGGCAATGCACCAGTGACTGATTTCATGCAGGGCACTGGCGTAAAAGCCGTGAGCGAACACGATCCGGGCCGGTTGATCGGGCCCTGCGGCAGGAATGTATTCCGGTTCGTCGCCGCCTTTGACCAGAACCGTCTGATGCGAGCGCCGGAACAGGTCATTGAACAGCATGATAAGATCGTCTGGGTGGTGTTTCATGCGACCGCTATTGTGCGACTTTCGCGCTGCCAATACCAGTGGGAACTTAATTTCTGCGGGCCGGTCGATAAGCTGTGCCGCGGCGACTGGCAAAGCGCCCGAAAGCCGGCATAATGCCCCATCATCACAGGCTTTTCCGGTCAGCCCGAGACCGTCTCTTCGATGAAGGATCCAGACCAGACAATGCGCTTTTTCTGCCAGCCTCAACCCGTATTTCTGGCGGCATCCGCAACAGCCCGCTGGCTGGCGGCCGGCATCCTGCTGCTGACCCTGCTCCTGCCCGGCCCTACCCTCGCCCAGTCGTCCCTGTTTGGGGGCGGCCAATCCGTCTTTCTGCCCGTGGACCAGGCGCTCCCGTTCAGCTACACCACCGGGGACGACGGCGTGGTGCTGCGCTGGGACATCGAACCCGGTCATTACCTGTACCGCGAGCGTATCAGCGTGACCGCGGCATCAGAGCAGGTCGACGTCGGTGAACCGGTGTTCTCCAGCCCCGGTGTGGCCATCACGGATGAATACTTCGGCGACGTCACCGTGTTCTTCGACCCGGTTGAAGCCCGGGTAGCCGTCACCCTGCCCCCGGGCATCAAGGAGGCGCAACTGAGCGTCACCTACCAGGGCTGCGCCAAGGCCGGGCTCTGCTACCCGCCCCAGACCCGGGAAGTGCTTTATTACGGCGGCGGTACCGGCGCCACTGCGGTGGCCGCCAGTGCCGCAGCATCGCCGGTGCCGCCGGCGGATACCAGCTCCGCCACCGGGCTGGCCAGCTTCCTGTCCCAGCAGTCGCTCTGGGTGGTGGCCCTGGTATTCCTCGCACTTGGCCTGGGGCTGACCTTTACCCCCTGCGTACTGCCGATGGTCCCGATCATTTCGGCTTTGGTGTCCAGCCGCAATACCCGCACCACCGGTCACGCCCTGCTGCTGGCCGTCAGCTATGTGCTGGGTATGGCGCTGACCTATGCCGCCGCCGGGGTCGTCACGGGCCTGCTCGGGGCCAGCTTCAATCTCCAGGCCCACCTGCAGTCGCCCTGGGTGCTGGGCAGCTTCGCGGTGCTGTTCGTGCTGTTCGCGCTGGCCATGTTCAATGTCTACGACCTGCAACTGCCGGCCGGCATCCGCAACCGGCTCAACGATGCCAGCCAGAACCTGACCGGTGGCCGCGTACTGAGCGTGTTCGTGATCGGCGCCGTGTCGGCCCTGGTGGTGTCCCCCTGTGTGTCGGCGCCCCTGGCCGGCAGCCTGCTGTACATCAGCACCACCCAGGACGCCGTTGCCGGCGGTATCTCCCTGTTCGCCCTGGGCCTGGGCATGGGTATTCCGCTGATTCTGGTGGCGGTGGGCGGGCGACGGCTGCTGCCCGCCACCGGGCCCTGGATGAACGTGGTTAAGGCGTTCTACGGTGTGATGCTGTTGGCGGTGGCCATCTGGCTGGTGGAGCGCCTGGTGCCGGCCTGGCTCTCGCTGACACTCTGGGGGTTGCTGGTAGCCATTGTCGGGGTCCAGTTGGGCGCGTTCGATCAGGCCCGGCAGGGCTGGCCCAGAACCTGGAAGGGCCTGGGGCTGGTGGCCTTCGCCTACGGCCTGGCGCTGCTGGCCGGTGCCATGGGCGGCGCCACCGACCCGCTGCGGCCCCTGAGTCCTTACGCCGCGGGCCCTGCGGTGGGCTCCGCTGACGTCGCGGCCAGCCACGCCGATTTCCTGCGCCTGGAGGAGCCCGGCGCCATACGCCGCGCGCTGGCAGCCGCCGCCGACCGGGGCCAGCCGGTGATGCTGGATTTTTACGCCGACTGGTGCATCAGTTGCAAAGTCATGGAGCGGCAGGTGTTCAGTGACCCGGCGGTGATCGACGCGCTGGCGCCGATGACGCTGCTGCAGCTCGACATGACCGACAACACACCGGAACAACAGGCGCTCCTCAATGAACTGGGGCTGTTCGGGCCGCCGGCCATCCTGTTCTATCGGCCCAATGGCGACGAAGTCCGCTCCCGACGGGTGCTTGGCGAAATGGACCGTGACCAGTTCCTTGCCCACCTGGCCGGCACCTCCGCTGCCCTGGCGCTCTAGACGCCGGTATCCCGCCCAGACCTCAGCTGCCGCGACGGATCCGGAACAGGTACTCCTTGTCGGTCTGCTCCTCGCTCACCAGCTCATGCCCGAGGAACTGGCAGAATCTCGGCACATCCCGTGTGGTGGAGGGGTCCGTGGCCACCACCCGCAGAATCCCGCCCACCGGCACCTCGGTGATGCGGTTGTGCAGCATCATCACCGGCTCCGGGCAAAACAGGCCGCGGGCGTCCAATTCCAGATCGTAGTCACTCTGACTCACAACGCACTCCCCTGATCCCATGGTCGGGCTCCGAATCCGGCCAGGCCGTCGCCTGTCCGTACCCGTAAAGCCATGCTAAATTATTGTTTATAGATATCAATCATACCGCGCCCTCGGCGCCACCAACCCTCAACGAGGTGATTGATGATTCGAGTCCTTATTGAGCGCCATATTGCCGAGAGTCTGGAGACCGCTTACGAGGAGCGCTCCCGCCACCTCCTTCGCCAGGCTATTGACGCCCCGGGGTTTGTCTCCGGTGAGACCCTGGTGGACGCCAATGACCCCAATCACCGCCTGACACTCTGCAACTGGCGGAGCATTGCGGACTGGGACCGCTGGTACCACTCCCGGGGCCGGACCGAGCTGATGGCCGAACTCATACCCATGATGGACCAGGAGGAAAAAATCACCGTGCTGCAGCACAGCTGATCAGTCCAGCCGCTCCAGGAAACAGGTGATCTCCTCCCGGTCATGGTAGAGCTGACGGGCCCGTAGCCGGAAACGGATGCCCGCTGCCTGGAGTCGGCTCTCGATCAGCTCGCGGCAGCTTGACCATTCCTCATAGCGCTTTTTCATCGGCAGCTTGAGGTTGAAGATACTGTAGCGGCAAAGCCGCTCCTCGAACCAGGCGGCGGCCAGGTCGGCGGTCTTGCGGGGCTGGTCGACAATATCACACACCATCCAGTCCACCGCCCGCTGGGGGCGCCAGCGGAAGCCGTCGGCCCGGACATGCTCGACCTGGCCGCTGGCCATCAGGTCCGGGTCCATGGGCCCGTTGTCGATGGCGCTGACCAGCATGCCCTGGCGCACCAGCTGGTAGGTCCAGCCTCCCGGCGCGGCACCCAGATCCACCGCTTTTCGGCCGCCGGCCAGAACATCCTCGGCCCGCTCCGGGGTCAGAAACACCTTCCAGGCCTCCTCCAGTTTCAGCGCCGAGCGGCTGGGGGCATCGGCCGGCAGCCGCAGACGGGGGATGCCGGCGCTGAAAGGCGAGCGGTTGCGGGCATCGCTGACCCCCAGCAGCGCGGTCTGGAAGTCCGGCAGCATGACTTCCAGGCGGTAACGGGAAGGCTCCGCCCCCTCCACCAGCAGCCCGGCGTCCCGCAGCGCCCGGGCCAGGGGCGCCACCCACTTGCGGGCGAAGTTCCCCAGATCCCGGTCGGTATTGGCCTCAGGAATCCTCACCTCCACCCGCTGACAGGCCGGCAACGCCTGCCGGTGCTGCCGAAGCGCCGCCAGCACGGCGCCGACCCGGTCCGTGTCGGGCAGCGGCACGTCCGCCAGCCATTGGCACCAGTCCCGCGCGAACACCAGGTCAGCCAGCGGCACCCGGGCCATCAGGTCGGCCGGTGTTTCCGGCCCCGGCAGGCTGAAGCGCAGGTAGCCGTCACCGGGGCGGGCGTGGAAAAAGCCGAAGACACCCTGCCAGGCGGCCACATCCGTGAGCTCCCGCCCGCATTCGTTTTCAAATCCTGGACGGCAGAACACCAGGAGCTGGTTCATGGATCACCTGTTCAGATTTAAAACTGTTTAACAGCCAGGACCGTCCTGCTGGGCTACACTCGGAGTCAATTCGAATCTGGAACGGTCGTTCATGGCGTGGTCCTCACCCGGCAGCTGGCTGCTGCTCTTCCTGTGCCTGGCGGCAGCGTCTGTTGCCACCGCCGATAATCGCTGTGATTCCACCGGCGCGGGGCCGGCCCTGGACGTTACCGATGCCCGTGCCAACCTCCTGGACTACGTCTGCTACCGGGTGGTCACCGAGGATGCCGGCGACAGCCCGGCTGCGGTGGCCCCGGGCGAAGACAGCTGGCAGAGCGCGGACGGCAGGGAACTGGTGTTCAGTAACTCGCCGGCCACCTTCTGGTTCTCGCTGACCCTGACCAATCCGGGACCCGGCGCTGGTGTCTGGTTCGTGAAGCTGAGTTATGCACCCCTGGACCAGGTGGACATCTGGCGGGGCGACACCGGCCAGGACCCTGCGATCAGCACCGGTGATCAGGAGCCCTTCGACTCGCGGGCGGTAGACTACCGTTATTTTCTGGTTCCCGTCACCCTGGAAGCCGGCGAAACCACCTCCATTACCCTGCGGGTGAAAAGCTCCGGCGCCATCAATGTGCCGCTGTCACTGCAGCGGGCGGAAACCCTGGTGGCACAAAGCAATCAGCTTACCCTCATTCACGGGCTGTTCTACGGCGCCCTGCTGATCTTCGCCCTGTTCAACCTGGTACTTTTCGCCAGTTCCTGGCGCGCCTACTACTTCTACAACAGTTTTTACATGATCTCCATGGGCCTGTTCCTGGCCGCCATGGGCGGTTTTGCCTTCCAGTATTTCTGGCCCCAGAGTCCCTGGTTCGCCAATGCCTCCATTCCCCTCTTCGAGGCCCTCGGCACCCTGGCGATGGTACTGTTCGGCCGCTCTTTCCTGGAAATCGGCAGCGACCAGCCGCGACTCTCCCGGCTGCTCACCCTGCTGGCCTGGATCTCCGTCGTTTTGCTGGTACTGGTGTTTGTGCTGCCTTACAGCCGCAGCATCGTCTACAACACCCTGTTCGGCATTGGCGTCATCGGCTGTCTGTTCGTGGCGGGCCTGTTCCGCTGGCGTCAGGGCTACGCTCCCGCCAAGTGGTACATCATATCCTGGTCACTGATGGTGGCCGGTGCCGGCATTTACGCCCTGGCCGCCTTCGGCTACCTGGGCAACTTCATCGCCCGGGAAATTCTGATGCAGGCGGCCATCGGCGGTCAGGTCTTGCTGCTCAATTACGCCATCGTGATGCGTTGGCGGTTGTTGAACGAGCGGCTGCTGGCGGTGGAGCACAGCGCCAAGCACGAACTGGAGCAGCGGGTCGGCGAGCGCACCGCCCAGCTTCGGGAAACCATGCGGGCGCTGGAGCGGGCCAATCGGCAGCTCGCGGAAATGAGCACCCGGGACAGCCTGACCGGTCTGCACAACCGCCGCCACCTGGACAACCTGCTGCCTGAGCTCTGTGCCGAGTCACGCCGCAACGGCCAGCCGCTGACGATGGTGCTGATGGACGCGGATCATTTCAAACAGCTTAACGATACCTGGGGCCACGGCTTCGGCGATGACTGCCTGCGCAGGATCGCCGAAGTCCTGAATCGTCATGTCCGCCGGCCACGGGACGTGATCGCCCGCTTTGGCGGCGAGGAATTTGCCGTGATGCTGCCCAATACCGACCTGGAAGGCGCCCGCCACCTGGCAAACCAGATACTGGCGGACATGGCGACAACACCGCTGCTGGCTCCGGACAACGCCACCACCCACATCACCCTCAGTGCCGGAGCGGCCGAGCTGGCACCCGGCGAGGACGAAGGCTCGCTGTTCGCACGTGCCGACGATGCCCTCTATCGCGCCAAGGCCCTGGGCAGGAACCGCACCGAAATGGCCGCCACCCCCTCCGAACCGGCCATCTGAGGCCGTCAGACCGCCATGGCCCCGGCCGCCAGCGCGGCGGCCTGCCGGATCAGCGCCTGCTGGCTGGCGCCCTGGCGCTTGGGGGTACGGTAATCGTGGTCACCCCCTTCCAGCCAGTGGACTTTGACCTCCGGACCGAAGGGCTCCAGGGCCGATACCTCGTCCAGCTTGCCAAAAGGGTCCCGGGTGCCCTGCAGGATGGTCACCGGTACCACGGCCTCTGAGAGGTGCTCGGTGCGCCAGCGGTCCAGACGGCCAGGCGGATGAAACGGATAGCCGAAGCAGACTGCGCCGCGACACCAGGCCGCGGCGTCGGGCTCGGCGCAGAGCATGCTGGCCAGGCGCCCGCCCATGGACTTGCCCCCAATGAACAGCGGACGATCGCGGCCGATTTGCCGGCGCACCTGCTCAAGCTGGCCCGCAAACGCCTCCATCAGACGGGCCTGGCTGCCGGGCGGCCGTTTACGCCCATCCTCCCGCCGTGCGCGCATGTAGGGAAACTCAAAGCGCAGCACCGTCAGCCCTTCATCGGCAAGGGCGCCCGCAAGCTGGTTCATGAAGGGCGAATCGGCCGGCGCGCCGGCACCGTGAGCCAGCATGACGATCGGTTCACCATCGCCGTCGACGAACATTTCCGGAAAATTCACACAGCCTCCGTTAGCCACTATGCTTATAGGGTTGCCGGTCTCCCCGCCTGCACCGGGAAGACCGTTTTCAATTGCAACATATCACCACCGAAAGGCCGGTCAGACGCGCCCATGTTGCTGATTTGAGCGGTATCATCACTTGACCTGCGTCATTGCAAACGACCCATGGATTCTCCATACTTGCGGCCTCAAAATTCCCCACTCTAAATCCATTGGTAAGGCTATGAGCACAGCAACGACGGATATTACATACAACTACAAGGTGGTGAAGCAATTCGCCATCATGACAGTGGTATGGGGTATTGTTGGCATGGCACTGGGGGTGCTGATTGCAGCACAACTGGTCTGGCCTGCGGTCAATCTTGACCTGCCCTTCACCCACTTCGGGCGACTCCGCCCGCTGCATACCAACGCGGTTATCTTCGGTTTCGGCGGCAGCGCCCTGTTTGCCTCGTCCTACTATATTGTGCAACGCACCTGTCAGGCACGGCTGGTGTCCGACGGCCTGGCCGCGGCCACCTTCTGGGGCTGGCAGCTGGTGCTGGTTGCCGCTGTGATCACCCTGCCCCAGGGCCTGACCTCCACCAAGGAATACGCCGAACTGGAGTGGCCGATCGACATCCTGATCACCGTGGTCTGGGTGCTCTACGCGGTGGTCTTCTTCGGCACCATCATGAAGCGCAAGACGCCCCATATCTATGTGGCCAACTGGTTCCTTGGCGCCTTCATCGTAACCGTCGCCGTGCTCCATATCGGCAATAACCTGGCGATTCCGGTCTCTGCCTTCAAGTCCTACTCCATCTACAGCGGTGTCACCGACGCCATGATGCAGTGGTGGTGGGGCCACAACGCGGTTGGCTTCTTCCTGACCGCCGGTTTCCTGGGCATGATGTACTATTTCGTGCCGAAACAGGCCGGTCGCCCGGTCTACTCCTACCGTCTGTCCATTGTCCACTTCTGGGCCCTGATCGCCACCTACGTCTGGGCCGGCGGCCACCACCTGCACTACAGTGCCCTGCCCGACTGGGCGCAGACCGCAGGCATGATCATGTCCCTGATCCTGCTGGCTCCCAGCTGGGGCGGCATGATCAACGGCATGATGACCCTGTCCGGCGCCTGGCACCGCCTGCGTACCGACCCGATCCTGCGCTTCCTGGTTGTATCCCTGTCGTTCTACGGCATGTCCACCTTTGAAGGCCCGATGATGTCCATCAAGACCGTGAACGCCCTGTCCCACAATACCGACTGGACCATCGGTCACGTTCACTCCGGTGCCCTGGGCTGGGTTGCCATGATCAGTATCGGTGCCGTC